>JAZSRI010000054.1:0-3185 GCA_045538415.1 Faecousia sp.
CAGCTGCCTGACCTACATATTATCCACATTTCCATCGGTGGACAGAGTATTTCTCCTGACGAACTGATGCTAAAGGACGGATGGAAAAGAGATATGTGGAATCCGGACCGGGAGAAACACATGTTCCCGGGCAGACAGGAAGATGGTGTGGACATCTCCCTATACCCTCTGGCTAAGCATATCTTCTCCCTTGTGGATGACAGCTTCCGGAAACTGGGGAAGGACTACGAAGTGATCGGCATGCACTGGCGGGGTGGTGAAAGCGAATACCCCATCAAAAGGGAACTGCTGGAAGAATATTTGATAGATCTGTATGACCGGTTCTTTGACGGCTTGTACGACAGCCTGGGTTGTATACCCCCTGTGGTTCTGTATGCTCTGGCGTGTGATACCTGTGTAATGACTCAGAACCCCAGTGGGGAATGGATGCGTGGTTATCATTACGTCAACGAAGTGTTTCACCATATGAGCCGGGTCCATGAGAATATGTCTGTATTTGACGTGACGAAATATCCAGGCTATGATCCCACCGTCCCCACCCGGGGTATCTTCCAAGAGGATCTGTGCCATTTCCTTAGTGAAGTGAACCAGTGGGTTACAGAACAGATTTTTGCAGGTTTTCAGAAAAAATACTGTTAAATTACACAAATTTTTAGGGGAGTATCCATATGGAAGAACTGTGGCATGGCTATCGAATGAAAAAGTTTCTGTTTGAAGATACAGAGGCGATTTTGGTATTCCCTGAGGAGGGAACGGCTACCGGTGATTGGGCGTTTAAAATGGAGTATTGGGACGCGTTTCAGGATACGGAGCGCCGCCTGGTAAAGGCAGGCTTCCATCTTGCGTTTTTGAAAAATGTCAGTCGTTGGGCGGTCAAGACAGATTGCGATAAAAAAGCCCGGTTTGTCCATTATTTGGCAGATACTTATGGACTGAAGCGTAAATGCGTTCCTGTTGGTATGAGCTGTGGCGGTGCCATTGCGGTACGGTTTGCGGGTTTCTACCCGGATCTGGTTAGCTGCATGTTCATTGATGCCCCTGTGCTGAATTTCTGTGATGTTCCTGGCAGACTGGAGGCGGGCTACACCGGCAAGGCGTGGGAGGAAGAGTTTGTTGTTTCCTATCCGGGGATTAAGCGGTACCAGTTGTTTGGCTGGAATGAACATCCTATCTGCATGACGGATACGTTGATTGATCATAAGATTCCCATCCTTATGGTCTACGGAAAAGAAGATAAAACTGTCGCTTATGAAAAGCACGGCATGCTTATGGAGCAGGCCTATGAGGGAACTGACCTTTTGACCGTTATGCCTGTGTTTGGCAGAGGTCACCACCCCCACGGTATGACTGTGGAGGCGGAAAACCAGAAAATTGCTGATTATATTTTAGCTCACGTATAAGAAATTGTTAAATAATTAAAACGATTGGGAGGATAGCTTATATGGAAGAATTGTGGAATGGCTATCGTATGAAAAAGTTTTTGTTCGAGGATACTGAGGCAATTCTGGTATTCCCGGAGGAGGGAACAGCTACCGGTGACTGGGTGTTCAAGATGGAATACTGGGAGGCGTTCCAGGATACGGAGCGCCGTCTTGTGAAAGCGGGCTTCCATCTGGCATTCTTAAAGAATACCAGTCGGTTTGCCACCAAGGCAGATTGTGATAAGAAAGCCCGGTTTGTCCATTTTTTGGCAGATACTTACGGTTTGAAGCGTAAGTGCGTTCCCGTTGGTATGAGCTGTGGCGGCGCCATCAGTGTGCGATTTGCCGGATTCTATCCGGATTTGGTCAGCTGCATGTATATTGACGCTCCTGTGCTGAATTTCTGTGATTTTCCTGGGAAACTGGGGAAATTTGGATGGGAGGATATATGGGAAAATGAGTTTCTTGCTGCCTATCCCGGTATGCTGCGTTACCAGCTGCTGGGGTGGAAGGAACATCCTATCTGCATGACAGATACCCTGATTGCTCACAAGATTCCCATCCTTATGGTCTATGGTGTGGAAGACAGAACCGTTATTTACGAGGAAAACGGCATGCTCCTGGAGCAGGCCTATGAGGGGACGAAACTTCTGACTGTCATGGATATATGCGGCAGAGGACACCATCCCCATGGTATGACCGTGGAGGCAGACAATCAGAAAATCGCCGACTATATTTTAGCGCATGTATAACAACCTGTGCATACTATCTCCGGTTGGCAGACTGGAACATACCACCAGTCTGCCAACGGTTGGATTTGTTGCCCAAAGGATATAATATGAAAAAAAGCGCATATATCTACATTGTTTTAGCGGGGATTCTGTGGGGATCCTCGGGAATTTTTGTCCATTTTTTGGCACCCTATGGTTATAATTCCCTGCAGATGGCCAGTGTGCGGGGGTTTGTGGGTGCGGTTTCCCTGGCTGTGTATGTCCTGATATGGAATAGAAAACTGTTCCGCTTTACATGGCAGGAACTACTGCTGTCATTTGCCAGCGGCGTATCTATGTATGTTGCAGCAGCCAGTTACTATGCTGCCATGCAAGCATCCTCTGTGTCCACAGCGGTGATTCTTATGTACACATCTCCGATTTTGGTAATGCTGTATTCCGTGCTGTTTTTCGGTGAACGGCTGACAAAAGGCAAGCTGGTGGCGGTAATCGGCATGATTATCGGCTGCGCGCTGGTCTCCGGTGTGGTAGGAGGAATGAAATTCAGCATAGGTGGTATTTTGCTTGGTATTCTTTCAAGTATTGCCTACAGCTCGTATAATATTTTTACCAAGGTTCAGATGCAGCGGCAGTGTAATCCAGTGACTGCCAGCATGTACAGTTTTATTTTTATGTTCCTTTCTTCCGTAGTGGTGTCGCGGCCATGGCAGGTGGTAAGCTTGGCAGCGGACAATCCAGTATCCATCTGGTTTTTGCTGGGCTGCGGCGTATGTACCTGTGCGCTGCCCTATTTTTTGTACACACTGGCCATGCAGTACCTGCCAGCGGGAACCGCATGTGCACTGGGAATTGTGGAACCGTTGGCCGCCACAATATTCAGCGTGGTGTTCTTAAAGGAACAGCTGACTACCCCGTCCCTGTGCGGTATCATCATTATTGTAGGCGCGGTGTTTTTGCTCAGCAGGATTAAAGAGACCTGACAAACGATATTATCCATAAAAAGTATTTGCCCTCCCGTTTTTACGGGAGGGCT
>JAZSRI010000059.1:0-12002 GCA_045538415.1 Faecousia sp.
GAACAAGCTCCCCCTGGCCATCAAGGGCGGCATTGAGGAAGGCTCTGTCCTGTCCGCTGCCGAACTGAACGGCTTCGGTGAACTGCCCAGCAAGGACGCTCTGGTTGCATCCGTTCTGGGTACTTTCCTGGCTCCTATTTCCAGCCTGGCTTTCGTTCTGGATCAGATCCGGATCGAGAAGGAAGGCGGCGCTCCCGCAGCAGAAGCTGCAGAAGCCTAATCTGTTCGTAAATCCACAAATATTCTAACACATTAAACATTTAGGAGGATATAACAATGGCTAGTGAAAAGATCACTGCTCTCGTAGAGGAAGTTAAGGGCCTGACCGTTCTGGAGCTGTCCGAGCTGGTTCACACCCTGGAGGAAGTTTTCGGCGTTTCCGCCGCTGCCGCCGCTGTTGCTGCTCCCGCAGCCGCTGCTGTTGAAGTTGAAGAGAAGACCGAGTTTGACGTTATTCTGAAGGCCGCTGGCGCTTCCAAGCTGAACGTCATCAAGGTTGTCCGCGCCATCACCGGCCTGGGCCTGAAGGACGCTAAGGATCTGGTTGACAACTGCCCCAAGACCCTGAAGGAAGCTGTCTCCAAGGAAGACGCAGAGAAGATGGTCGCAGAGCTGAAGGAAGCTGGCGCAGAGGCAGAAATCAAGTAATTTCCCCTCACTTCTTACACAAAAAGATCAGCCGCCAGTTCCTGGCGGCTGTTCCTGTTTTCCGCTGATTGGAGGTGCCTATGGAATCGATTATTTCTTATTTTCAGTCCCAAGGGTTGGACTTCTGGAATGTTTTGAAAATTTGCGGTGTCGTTCTGCTTTCTACCATACTTCTAAGTACTGTCGCGCGGTTTGTTTTCGGCAAGCGTTCCCTGCTGAACAGAAGCATTTCCTCCGCAATCGGTATTCTGTTCGTATACGCAGCCACTGTGATTCTGGTTACCTTTGGTACAAAGTATCAATCTCTAATCAATCCCCTGCCCTTTGTCACCTTTGATGGCAGCACGGTTACGCTGTTTTCTTTTTCTGGAGCTGAGTATTCGGTTGTCTGCTCCCAGCTGCTGAGCATGGTCATTCTGGCCTTTTTCATGAACATCGCTGACAGCTGGCTGCCTGAGGGAAAGCATCTGCTCACTTGGCTGTTCTTCCGGGTAATTACGGTAGCGCTGGGACTTGTACTGCATGGAGTTGTCACATTCCTTTTCACCACCTACCTGCCGGAGGGAATTGTGATCTACGCACCCACCGTTCTGCTTGCCATTCTGGTACTCATGCTGCTCACCGGCGCGCTGAAGCTGGTAGTGGGCGCAGTGATGGCAACGGTCAACCCACTGCTGGCTGTGCTTTACACTTTTTTCTTTGCCAGCTTTGTAGGAAAGCAGATCACAAAGGCTGTGCTGACCACCGCTCTGATTGCCGGACTTGTGTATCTGATGGAGCATCTTGGCGTGGCCGCCTTCAGCATTGCCGCAGGCGCATTGATTGCCTACATTCCCTTTGCCCTGGTTCTTCTGGTTATGTGGTACGTGGTTCATAAAAATATGTAACCAAACACCACATATAGTAGATTTTTTTGCAAAATACAACAATTTCTATTTTACAAATGACCGCTCATGTATTATAATGGGCAGGTAAGAGAGATATTACCCTTACGGCAGCAAAGCTGTCAGACTATTCAGATTGGAAGTGTTACTATGAGCCGGATGTTAGGTACTGTTTCTATGGGTGTTCGCGCTCCCATTATTCGTCAGGGTGATGACCTGGCTGAAATCGTTACCGGTTCTATTCTGGAGGCAATGCGTGTTGACGGCCTCTGCCCCCGTGACCGGGATGTGGTCGCTATGACCGAAGCGATCGTGGCCCGTGCGCAGGGTAATTATGCCAGCGTTGATGATATTGCGCAGGACATCCGCACAAAGTTTGGCGGTGAGACTGTGGGTGTCATTTTCCCCATCCTCAGCCGCAACCGGTTTGCTATCTGCCTGCGGGGTATCGCCATGGGCTGCAAGAAGGTTGTGCTGATGCTCAGCTATCCTGCTGACGAAGTTGGCAACCACCTGATTGACTGGGATCTTATGGATAAGCACAATGTGGATCCCTACCGGGACGTACTGACCGAGGAGCGTTACCGTGAGCTGTTTGGCCAGGTAAAGCATCCCTTTACCGGCGTCGATTACGTGGAATATTACGGCAATTTGATTAGAGAATGCGGTGCAGAGGTGCAAATCGTGTTTGCCAACGATCCCAGAGCCGTTCTGAAATACACCAAGAACGTGCTCAACTGTGATATCCACACCCGTGAGCGCACCAAGCGGCTGCTGAAGGCTGCCGGTGCGGAAAAGGTCTTTGGTCTGGACGAGATCATGACTGCCTCTGTTAACGGCAGTGGCTACAACCCCCGCTACGGTCTTCTGGGCTCCAACAAGTCCACCGAAACCACTGTAAAGCTCTTCCCCAGAGACTGCCAGGATCTGGTTGAGGATATTCAGGCTCGGCTGATGAAGGCTACCGGCAAGCATATTGAAGTGATGGTCTACGGCGATGGTGCTTTTAAAGACCCCGTAGGCAAGATCTGGGAGCTTGCTGACCCTGTTGTCTCCCCTGCTTACACCCCGGGTCTTGAGGGCACACCTAACGAACTGAAGCTGAAGTACCTGGCCGACAACGATTTTGCTGACCTGTCCGGCGAAGCTCTGCGGGATGCCATCAAGAACAAGATCCAGCAGAAGGACGGCTCCAGCCTGGTGGGCAATATGGCCGCTCAGGGCACCACTCCCCGCCGCCTGACCGACCTGATCGGTTCTCTGTGTGATCTGACCTCCGGCTCCGGTGATAAGGGTACGCCTATCGTCTATATTCAGGGTTATTTCGATAACTATACTAACGACTAAGTTTTACTCCCGGACGTTATGTCCGGGAGTTTTCATATTGGCGGCAAAAAGAGGACGTCTGCAACAGACGTCCGCTTTTACGGTTAAGCGTTTTCCACCGCTTCCAAAACCGCCGCCATAGCATCGGTATTCACGGTCTCCATCATGCCGCTGTCATAAGCGGCAGCTACACTGGGATCGATGGGAAGTCTTGCCAGAACAGGCAGGCCAAAGGCCTCCGCAATCTCCTCCAGCTTGCTTTCGCCGAACACATGGATGCGTTTTCCGCAATCCGGGCATTCCAGATAGCTGTAATTCTCCACAAAACCCAGAACGGGGATGTGCATCATATTTGCCATCTTCACAGCCTTGGCAACAATCATGGACACCAGATCCTGAGGGCTGGTGACGATCACAACGCCGTCAACCGGCAGGCTCTGGAACACTGTCAGGGGCACGTCACCGGTTCCGGGAGGCATATCCACAAACAGATAATCCACATCTTCCCAAATCACATCTGTCCAGAACTGCTTCACAGCTCCCGCAATCACGGGTCCTCTCCATACAACGGGGGAGGTGCTGTCATCCAGCAGAAGGTTAATGGACATGACCTGAATTCCGGTGCTGGTCAGTGCGGGGTACAGCCCCTTGTCACTGGCACCCTGACACTGGGTAACGCCAAAGGCGGTAGGGGCAGAAGGACCGGTAATGTCAGCGTCCAGAATGCCTACCCGCTTGCCTTTCCGGGCCATAGCCACTGCCAGCATAGAGGTAACTGTGGACTTACCCACACCGCCCTTACCGGACACGACGGCGATCACTTTTTTAACACTGGATGCCGGGTTCAACTGGGCAAGCAGGCTTTCCGCCTTACGGTCGCCACAGTCAGAACTGCCGCAGGAAGAACAATTTCCACTACAAGAACTCATATTCTCGCTCCTTACTTAATATTATCTCCGCCTATTATAGACCCGTTGCGGCCGGGTGTCAACTGCGGAGGCGTGTTAGTTGGGAGAAATTCCCGCTGTATTACTGCTCCTCAACGCTCTGCTGGGCTGTTTCCCACTGGGTCATCAGCTCCATCAGCAGTCCCTCCGCCTGTTCCTTCTCCTCAAGTAGGCGGGTCAGCTCCTGATAATCGGCGGCAGCGGCTTCAATAGCCGCATCCAGTTGAGAAAGTTCCTTTTCCTGTTTCTCAATGTCCCGCTCCAGACGGCGAATCAGCTTTTCTGTCTCCTTGGTGCCGCCCTTAGGCTTCTCTTTTTTGGGCTTGGGCGCTGCGGTGAGCACAGGCTTCGCCATTGCCTCGCGCTCAATAATAGAGCGGTATTTGCTGTAACCGCACTTAAAATCTCTTATCTGGCCCTCCTCAAGAAGCCAGATCCGCTCGGCAAATTTCTCGATAAAATAGCGGTCATGGGACACAAAGATGAGCACACCCTCAAATTCCTCAATGGCCGCCTCAATCCACTCTCTGGAGGCGATGTCCAGATGGTTGGTAGGCTCGTCCAGAATCAAAAGGTTGATTTTCTCATCCATCAGCATGCACAGCCGTAGACGGGACTGTTCACCGCCGGAGAGGTTTCCCACGCACTTGAACACATCTTCACCCTGGAATAAAAAGGCTCCCAGACGGTCACGGGCAACCTGTGGCGTACAATTCTTCTCGTACAGCATGGTATCATACAGGCTGCGCTCCGGGTGGCTGAATTTGATAATCTGGGGCAGATATCCCCACTTCACCGTAGGGCCAAACTGGATTTTACCCTTGCAAGGCTCCTCACCCAGAAGGCACTTAAGAAATGTGGTTTTGCCCGTCCCGTTGTCTCCCAGAATGGCAATCCGCTCGCCGCCCTCCACATTGAGCTCCACGCCTGAGAACAGTGTCCTGTCTCCAAAGGTCTTTTCCACATTTTTCATATGGAATACCGTGTCACCGGAGAAGGTCTTTTCCCCAAAGGTGGCTTTCATGGTCTTTTCTATTTTGGGCTTTTCCGTCTTTTTAATACGCTCCATGCGGTGCTGAATGGACATAGCCCGGCGGTACAGGGTGCGGTTGTTGATACCCCAGCCCTTCATCCGCTCAACCGTGTACCCCAGCTGCTTCAGTTTCGCCTGCTCCTGCTCATATTGCTTCAGCTGCAGGTTGAACCGGGCCTGCTTTTCGTCCATGTAGAACGAATAATTCCCGGAATAAAACTCTGCGTGGCCATCCACAATCTCGATGACCCGCTGAGCGATTTTATCTAAAAAATAACGGTCATGGGAAATGGCAAGCACCGTACCTTTAAAGCTGTTGATATACCCTTCCAGCCATTCGGTGCTGCGCAGGTCAAGGTGGTTGGTAGGCTCATCCAGCAGGAGAATGTCCGTCTGCTCCAGAAGTAAGCGGGCGAGGTTTACCCGGGTCTTTTCTCCGCCGGACAGGCTGTCAAAAAGCTGCTGTCTCTGCTCCGGGCTGATTCCCAGGCCGTTGCAGACCTTGTCCGTCTGCACATCCATATCATAACCGCCGCCGGACTGGAATACCGCTCCCAAACGGTCATACTCGAGCAGCAGGTCCTCGTTTACATCCTTTGCCATCAGCCTTTCCAGCTGCTCCATCTTCCTGCGTGTGCCGGTCAGCTCAGCAAAAGCAGAGCGAAGCACATCCTCCACGGTGTATCCGGCGGGAAACTGGGGAATCTGAGAAATCAGGCCAATCCGTTTGTGGGGATTGACAAAAACCTCACCCTCGTCATACTCCATCTGACCTGTGAGGATTTTCAAAAGAGTGGTCTTTCCGCAGCCATTGCGGCCAAGAATCGCCACCCGCTCCCCTTCCTGCACTTCAAAGGAGAGGCCATCCAGAAGATTTTCGCCAATGACAAAAAACTTCGTTAAATTTGTTACGGAAATATCTATCATACTACTCTCCAAGGGGCAGCTGGGACAAGATTCTTTCCACCTGCTCCCGCGTATACAAAAGGTTCAACGCCTGCAGCATGGCATTGCTGCTCATGTGCTCCGGCAGCTGCAGGTGCTTTAAAAGCGCCTTTCGGAGGATACTGCTCCCCTGCCCCCCAGATAGGCCCATATCCATAAGATCCTGTTTTGTGATGTCTTGGGTATTTTCTCCCGTTTCCTCCCCCAGAACCGTTGCGCCGGCCCGACGGAGGCTCTCTTCAATCACCTGAGGGGTCATACCCTCCACACCCAGTTTTCCCTCTTTGCCGGGGGCGGATTTACGACGCTCCTTGCCGGCAATGTCCGGAATATAAGCATGCTTCAGATATTCAGGGCGGATAGCGCCCTTCAGGAAATTACGGATCACAAATCCGGCGCCGTCGGAATCGGTAAAAACAATCAGTCCCCGGCTCTCCGCCACACGCCGCAGCAGCTGAAGCAGCTGCTTATCCTTCATAATCCCAAAGCCCCCGGTCTCCAGAATAGGGGCGTCCACCACCTGAGAGAGGGTGTTCTTATCGTAGCGGCCCTCTACCACGATGGCCTCTTTGATCTTAATCACGTTTTGCCTCCACAGCCAATTCCGTTATCAAACATTCCAAAATCCGCTCCGGTTCATCAAAAGAGGTTTTCATTTTCCGGTCACTTTCCAAAACAAGCTCGTTAGCCCGGGCGTAGAACCGGGCGGAAAACTTGGCCGCAGCGGACATGGTCTTTCTAGCCGGGTAATCCGCTAGGCCACACAGCTTTTGCAGATGCTGGGCGTTTTTGCCATGATCCAGCAAAGTCCGGGCCGTTCCCAGCCGGCGGAAATGCCCGCCAATGGCACCAAGAATGGCAATGGGTTCCTGCTGCATTTTCAGCAGCTGCTGCAGCTTCACAAGGGCCGGTCCATACTCTCCCTGCCCCATCCAATCCGTCATTTGGAAGACCACCGCGTCCAGTACAGGCTCGGTCACCGCGTCGATGTCCGCCCTGCAGATCTCCTCTGCCCCGGAGTAGGCGCAGATCTTGGAAATTTCCCCTGCCATAGCGGTCATGGTGCCGCCGGTGATATCGATTAAATACACGCACAGGTTAGGGTCGATCTTCTTCCTAGCGGCGGCAAAGTGTCTGGTGATCCAGCTTACCAAGTCCCGCTGGCTCTGCTTGGCAAATTCCACCACAATTCCGTGTTTTTCCACGGTCTCCCACAGCTTTTTCAGCCGTTTATCCGGCTTCCACGGTGTAGTCTCATAGGTAAACACCACGGTGCAGTACTCTGGGATATCGGAAAGAATCTGCACCAGTTTCTCCCGATCCGATTCCGGGAATTTAAAAATATCCACCTCGTCCACCCAGACCATAGTGTGCTCAGCCATCATAGGCAGGTTTTCCACACTGTCAGCAAAGGTCTGCAGCTGGAAGGTTTCAGATGTCCATTTATGATAGTTAAAGGACTCAGTCAGTTCATCGATGATACTCTTGCGCAGCTGCTGGAGATAATGGCTCAGCAGAAAGGTCTCCTCGCCCCAGAAGAAATAGAGTCTGCCCGGATTCTTCTGGCGAATTGCCAGTTTCAGTTCCTGCAAAGGCTCTGTCTGCCCATTTTTTTGCGCCATTCCTTCACCCCCTGAATGTGATGGTACCCATCTGGTCCGTACGTAGGATTTCGCAGCCGACCACTTCCAGCCGTTCCAGCATTTTCTCCGCGGGATGGCCATAGGAATTGTCCTCACCCACGGAAATCGCCACAACCTCAGGCATGGTCTGCATAAGCAAATCAAGTCCTGTGGAACCGGCTGAGCCGTGATGCCCGGCAACCAAAAGTTCCAGCTGCGGAAGTTCGGTCATTTCCATTAGTTCTTCCTCACCGTCCATACCCCGGTCGCCTGTAATCAGTATATCATACTCTCCCGTCTGAAACAAGATACACAGGCTGCTTTCATTAGAATCCTCTGTATTGGAAGATGGAAAAATAGTAAGATTTCCGTCATAAACAGGGATTTCCCAAATATCTGTGACCCATATGACGATATCTTCGTGTTCCTCTACAATCTCTTTGCGGTACGGATTGTCCCGGGTAGAATCCGGCAGGTAGAGCGCGTCAGTCTTTACCAGTCCCAGCAGTGGATTAACCCCCGCCACGTGGTCTTTATCATAATGGGTCACGATTACCCCGTCGAGGCGAAATATACCCCTTGACCACAATTCCAGAACAGCAACATCGGCAGAGTAGTCGCCCCTTTCGCTGCCACAATCCACCAGATAATCCTCCTGCCCCGTCTGCAGCAGAATACACTGACCCTGTCCAACGTCCATCACGCTGACGCTGAAGCCCACGTATCTGTTCTCGTAACTATGAAACAGCATTGCTGCCACAAGACCAAGAACGATGCATCCAGAAAATACCACAGGCGGTTTCTTCTTACACATCATAAACACGCCCAGGAGCACATAGCAGAAAATCAGCCATGCCACGATGTATACGTTATCCGTACAGACTGCTGCATAGGGCAGTTTAGACAACGCCCCGGAAACTGCAAGGACATAACGGATAGGCCAGGATGCAGCCCAGGCAATCCCCTGCCCCAAGGTCAAAGAGAAAGCCCCACAGACACAGGAGAGCGCCACAAGACAAAAGGTCACTGTCACCACACTGAGGGTGAGCAGATTTGTCACCACACTCACAAGGCTCACCATACCAAAATAATAGGCACACAGAGGTGTTGTGGTGACCATAGCGGAAAGGCTGACGGATACGGAGCTTGTTATCCAGCGTTTCACTGTCTTGCCAAACCGTTTCCGTGGTACAGGCCGCGCGTTCAAAAGATATGCGCCCAGTCTGTTGGAAAACAGGAAGATACCCACCATGCTGGCAACGGACAGCTGAAAACTCACAGAGGTGATGGCAATGGGGTTTATCCCCAGAATGACCAGCACCGCAAAGGCCAGCGCCGAGGGCGGGTCATACTCACGGTTTACCAGCATCGCCAGAATCATCAAACTCTGCATCAAACAGGCGCGGACGATGGATGGGGTAAAACCCGCAACGGCGGCAAACAGGAGTAAAGCAGGTATTCCAAATAACGCCGTCAGCACCCGGTGTTTTCCGCAGAGCTGATACACCAAGCCAAACAAAATGGACACGTGCAAGCCGGACACCGCAATCACATGGCGGATACCGCTGATTTGAAGAGCTTTGTCCGTTTCGTAATCCAGGAGCCGGTCATCTCCCAGCAAAAGCGCCCGGGCAAAGGGCAGCGTATCCTGGGGAAATACAGCATCCAGAATTTCTGTCATTTTCCGTTCCAGTACGGCGGGGTAATACTTTATAGGGATTTCTTCCCCAGCGGTATAGGTGATGTTCCCTTTTGCATAGGCCAGCAGGAAGATTCCGTCGCCCTGATGATAAGTGGGCCCTTTCTCGCCGCCGTCCGCCGTATAGCGCAGGGAGAAGTTGCCTGTGACAGTATCTCCCGGAGAAAGGGATATCTCCTCACTTAAATAAAACCGAACCTTATACCTGCGCCCATCCAGTTTCACTCTGCCCTCAGCGGATACACCGTAGGGCGTTTCGTAGGAGTAGGAAGAAACCTCAACTGTCAGATTTTCGGTTTTACCGTCAAACTCCAGCGCCGGGCGCAGGTAGAAAAGGGTGAACAGGCCCAGCCACAGAATTCCCACAAGGCAGCCTGTCAGAAGCCTGGAAACTGCTTTGGAGAATTTGGTTTTAGAACAAAGTGCTGCCAGAAGCGCCGCAAGACAGGCAATTCCCAACGGAATCAGCCAACGGCCGGGCATGGCATACACGCCTGCGGCGCAGGCGGCTGCAAAGCCCAGTGCCACATAAACAAGTGTTCCCATGGCAGTTCCCCCTTTCTTTAAAATTCGGGCGCCGCAAGCGGCGGCGCCCGTCTATTACGCGAATATCACAAACTGGGTATTTTGTGCTTATCCCAGCTTAGAGGCTACAAAGTTATCCACCTGAGCCAGTGCGTCGTCCAGCTTAACAACGTCCTTACCGCCGCCCATTGCGGAATCGGGCTTGCCGCCGCCGCTGCCGCCGCAGATGCCGCACACATGCTTCACCAGCTCTCCGGCCTTCAGTCCCTTGGCGATGGCCTCCTTGCCGCAAACAGCCAGGAAGGTGATTTTGTCATCATTGACAGTGGACAGCACGGCAACCAGATTGGGAGCCTTGTCCCGCAGCAGATCGCCCATCTGGCGCAGCTTTGCCGCGTCCGCGCCGGGAACAGTGACAGTCAGCACCTTCAGGCCGCCGATTTCATGGGCGCCAAAGAGGAACCGCTCCGTCTCACCGGCAGTTTCCTTGGCCTTGTAGGACTCAATGGCTTTCTTCAGGTTCTTAATTTCCTCCACCTGGGTTTCCAGCTTGGAGGCAAGCTCTGCAGGCTTTACCTTCAAAATGGAGCAGGCGTTGTAAACTCGCTGTCTTGCCAGTTCCATTTCTGCCAGACAAGCCTTGCCGGTCACTGCCTCGATACGGCGGATACCGGAGGCAACGCTGCCCTCGCTCTCAATGCGGAAGGGGCCTACCTTTGCGGTATTATCCAGATGGGTACCGCCGCACAGTTCGATGGAGTAGCCGCCCATGTTCACAACACGGACAGTATCTCCGTACTTTTCACTGAACAAAGCTGTAGCGCCCATGCGCCTGGCATCCTCAATGGGCATTTCCCGTACTTCGATACCGTAGCCTTCCAGCACAGCGGACTGCACCACCGCGTCAATCTTTGCCATTTCCTCTGGGGTCACAGCGGAATAATGGGTAAAGTCAAAGCGCAGGCGGTCCGGCTCTACCAGAGAACCTGCCTGGTTCACGTGGTCACCCAAAACGCTCCTAAGGGCTTTCTGCAGCAGGTGGGTGGCAGAGTGGGCACGCATAATGGCCTTACGGCGCTCCACATCGATAGATGCCAGAACCACGTCATCGGTCTTGATAGTACCGCTTCTCATAACGCCGGAATGGAGATACTTGCCGCCCTTGTCCTTCTGGACATTGGTGACCTTAAAGCGGCTGTCGCCTACCAGAATCACACCGTAGTCGGCTGCCTGACCACCCATTTCCGCATAGAAGGGGGTCTTGTCCAGAACGATGATGCCTTCCTCGCCGCCGGTGATGGAGCCGGTGACCTCTTCGCCCACGCAGACAGCAAGCACCTTCGCCTCGCAGTTGTATACGTCATAGCCCACAAAATTGGTGGGTGTGGTATCCAGACCCAGATCGATACCTGCCCAGCCCAGATCACCCAGAGCCTTCCGGGCTTCACGGGCACGGACACGCTGCTCCTCACGGCAAGCGGTGAACTTGTCCATATCCAGGGTCATGCCCTCATCTTCCACCATTTCCACTGTCAGGTCCACAGGGAAGCCGTAGGTGTCAGCCAGCAGGAAAGCATCCTCGCCGGAGAACACGGTCTCGCCCTTTTCCTTGTGGGCAGCCAGCTTTTCCGCAAAAATACGCATGCCTGTGTCGATGGTGCGGGCAAAGTTCTCCTCCTCGGTCTTGACCACCCGGATAATGTAGTCCGCACGCTCACGCAGGTAGGTGTAGTGGCTCTCATTTTCTTTGATGACCGTTTCCACCACCTGATACAGGAAGGGATAGTTCACGCCCAGCAGCTTGCCATGACGGGCAGCACGGCGCAGCAGACGGCGCAGCACGTAGCCACGGCCCTCATTGGTGGGCTGGACGCCGTCGGCAATCATAAAGGTGGAAGCACGGATATGGTCAGTGATTACCCGCAGGCCCACGTCGGTCTTGGTGCTCTGACCGTAGGACGCCCCGGTGATAGAGGTGACATGGTTGGTGATGTTCATTACCGTATCCACGTCAAACAGGCTATTTACATCCTGGCATACCACAGCCAGACGCTCCAGACCCATGCCGGTATCAATATTCTTCTGGACAAGTTCAGTATAGTTACCGTTGCCGTCATTGTCGAACTGGGAAAACACGTTGTTCCACACTTCCATGAAGCGGTCACATTCACAGCCTACCTTACAGTCCGGACTGCCGCAGACCTACTTCTCGCCACAGTCAGAGTAAATTTGACAGCAGGGGCCGCAGGGACCTGCGCCATGCTCCCAGAAACTACCCTTCTTGCCCAAGCGGAAGATGTTCTCAGCGGGGATACCGATCTTCTTATTCCAGATTTCAAATGCTTCCTCATCATTTTCATAAATGGACGGATA
>JAZSRI010000104.1:0-5147 GCA_045538415.1 Faecousia sp.
CAGGTTCTCGGGCTGGAGCATCCACTCCATCAGCATCCAGGCAGCCTTCAGCTGGTCTTCGGAAGCCAGAGCGGAGAAACCAACGATCATGCCGAAGGGGTTGTCAGCACGGTTGCGGGCGGTGGCAACGCCTTCTTCCTCAACGGAGTAGGCGGAAGCGATGGCCAGCTCGGCATCGGGGTTGTTCTCGTAGAAAGCGTTCAGCCAGTCCACGTTGGCGGCCATGTAGCCGGCGTAGGAGTAGGTCTTGCCGTTGATGAAGTCGGTCTGCATCTGGTCGGCAGCAGCACCGGCGGTGTTCTCGGCCAGGTCGAACTCGGAGGAGTACCAACCCATGTTGTACTCAGCGTTCAGACGCTTGAGCATGCGCTCGGTGGGCTTCCAGGTCATGGAAGCGGTGCCCAGAGAGCAGTGCTGAGCCCACTCGGCTTCCACCAGATCGGCATCATGGTAGGAGAAGTTGGCAACGTAAGCAGCGGAGGGCACACCCAGACCCAGAGGAGCCTGATCGGTCAGACCGGCTTCAATGATCTTGTTGATGGCGTCCACCTGCTCGGCGTAGGAAGCAGGAACATGATCGTAGCCCACAGCACGCAGCCAGTCCATACGGACGAAGGTGTAGTAGGTGTAGTTGGTGTTGTAGTAGGGACGCTCGGACAGTACGAAGTAATCTTCGCCGTTCATAGCGGTGTAGCCCAGCTGGTTGTTTTCAACCATCTTGCCGTAGTAGGTGGGGGCAACAGCTGCGAAGGCTTCCAGATCGATGGGCTGCATAGCGCCGTCGGTGGCCCACTGGGCTACCTTGGGGTAGTCATACTCCATCATGATGGTGGGGGTTTCCTTGTTGGCGATGAGCAGGTTGTACTTGGTCATAACATCGCCGCGGGGAATGGCAACATAGTTTACATCGATGTTGTACTTGTCGCCGAATTCCTTCTGGATCCACTGGGTCCAGTAGTTGTCGTCAACAGCAGGGTAGCCGGCCTTGGCACGGTCGTACACAGGCACGGTGATGGTAACGGTCTCCTCGAAGGGGGTCCAGGCAGCCATACCGGTGGCGGCTTCGGCATTCGCAACGGCGAACATGCTCAGCACCATCATCATGGCCAGAACCAGAGAAACGATACGCTTCATAGTCAGTTTTCCTCCTTTGATTTTATGATAATGACGTCTCATCCTCCGTCATTATTCCGAAATTGGGGATCAGCCCTTTACCGCACCGATCATGGCGCCCTTGACAAAGTATTTCTGTACGAAGGGGTATACCATGATGATGGGCAGCGTGGCGAACATGATGGTTGCGGCCTGAAGCACCTCGGGGGTGGAGACCACGGCAGCATTTTCGCTGAGGCTGATGGCATCGGTGCCCGAAGAGAGCACCATGTTGCTCAGAAGGTACTGCAGGGGCTGCAGCGCCTTTTTGGTAATGTAGTACTTGGCATCGGCGTAGGCATTCCAGCGGCCTACGGCGTAGAACAGGGAAAGGGTGGCGATAATGGGCTTGGAAAGGGGAAGCACGATCTTCGTCAGGATCTGGAAGTGATCCGCACCATCCAGCTTGGCGGCTTCGTAGAGGCTGTCGGGAATGGTGGAGGAGAGGAAGGACCGCATAATGAGCATGTTGTAGGGGGAGAAGGCCAGCGGCAGGATCAGCACCCAGGGGGTGTTGAGCAGCTTCAGGTCGCCCATCAGCAGGTATTCGGGGATCAGACCGGCGGAGAAGTACATGGTGAACATCAGGAAGAAGGCGAAGAAGCTGCGGCCCTTCAGCCCCTTGATGCTCAGGGGGTATGCGGCGCAGATGGTCACCACCATACCTACCAGGGTAAACGCCAGCGTGATGCCGATGGTGTAGATCATGCTGTGTACCAGCTGACCATCCTTGAAGATGGAGGTATACGCCTCAAAGGTGAGCCCCTTGGGCCACAGGTACACACTCTTGGACATGACCGCCGTATTGGAGGAGATGCTCTTGGCAGCCACATGCAGGAAGGGGAGGATGCAGGTAAGGGACAGGATCAGGATAACGAAGGCGATCACAAAGTCTGTAAAGCGGATCCGGTTGATGCCGCTCCAGGCGGATTCCTTCTTCATGGGAATGAGGGGAGCTTTGTTGGTGTTCTGCATATCTCAGCCCTCCTTACAGCAAGCCGTCTTCGCCAAGACGCTTGGATACCCAGTCGCTGCCCAGCACCAGCAGGAGGCCGGTCAGGCTCTGGAACAGGCCCACTGCCGTGGCACGGCTGAAGTTGCTGCCGGCCAGACCTTTTTCGTAGATGTAGATGGCCAGCTGGTACTGGAAGTCCTTCACCTGCACATTGCCGAAGGAGTCCAGACGCTCGAAGTTGGAACCCATTACACGGCCCAGGTTCATGATCAGCAGGGTGACCATGGTACCGCGGATGCAGGGGAGGGTAACGCTCCAGATCTTGCGCAGGCGGCCCGCACCATCAATGGTAGCTGCCTCGTACAGCTCTGCATCAATGCCGGTGATGGCTGCCAGGTAGATGATGGAGCCCCAGCCCATGTTCTGCCATACGCCGATGAGCAGATAGGTGACGGCCCAGTGCCATTTCTCAGTCAGGAAGGGGATGCCTTCCTCGATCCAGCCTGCATTGCGCAGCAGGATGTTGATCAGACCGGTTTCGGGCTTGAACAGGTTCAGCGCCACCGATGCGATGATGACCCAGCTCAGGAAGTGAGGGAGGTACAAAACGGTCTGGGTCAGTTTCTTGTAACGGGGGAAGCGCAGCTCATTGAGCAGCAGCGCCAGAATGATCGGTACAGGGAAACCGATGAGCAGGTCAAGGAAGTTGAACGCCAGAGAGTTTTTCAGCGCCCGGTGGAAGTCCTTGTCCCGGAAGATCTTTTCAAAGGTCTCCCAGCCCACCCACTTGCTGCCGGCATAGCCCTTGGCAGGCTTGTAGTTCATAAACGCCATGCGCAGCCCCGGGTATGCGGCGTACTTGAATACGATCACAAAGATGACGGGGATCAGAAGCAGCAGGTACAGCTGCCAGTTGTTACGGATGTACACGCCCAGCACTTTTTTTCTGCCGGGACGGTTCACTACAGCTTTCTGTGCCATCTTACGTCCTCCTGTCCTGTATTTATGTCCTGTTTCCTGTTGCTATCTGTCTGTATTATAGCGTAGTTGGCATCGCAGAACCTACTACAAACCAACTGCAAAATGCGCAAAAACGACCATAAGGGCAGGAAATAACATCCGATGTGTCGAAAAAATAAAACGTACTGGTTGCCAATCGGTCAAAATCGACATTTTTCCCGGAGGGTGATGGACAAATGGCACGCAACAAGCATAATGTAGTAGAGTACCGCATCTATGAGCTGCCGTTGGATTTTCCTGTGCTGTGCCTGACCGGTGACAGCTGGCGTATTTCCGATACCCCCTCCAACCGGTTGCATTTCCACAACTGTCTGGAGATCGGCTTCTGCCATACGGACAGCGGCATCCTCACCTTTGAGGAAGGGGAGATCCCCTTCACGGCAGGGGATGTGTTCATCATTCCCCGGCACATTCCCCACACCACATGCTCCAGCAAGGGCTGCAAGAGCATGTGGAGCTACCTGTTTGTGGACTTTGATGCGCTGGCGGCGGATGTATTCCCCTCCGGCGAGGCCTACGGCAGCAAGAGCGTTATTTCCATTGGCAAGTATATGCGCATTACCGCCAAGAGCGACCCCCGGCTGCATTTTCTCTGCAACACCCTTCTGGAGGAAGCCAAGCGCAACGATGCGGAGGCCCAGCAGATGATCCGCCTCTATTCTCTTGCCATGGTGGCGGAGCTTCAGCGGCGGCAGCTGGAAAGCGGCAAGCCTGCTGCCAAAAACAGCAAGGTGTTCCCTCTGAAGCCTGCGCTGGAATACATTCATGATCACTTTACCGAACCCTGCGATACCGCCACCCTTGCAAACCTGTGCCATCTGAGCCAGACCCATTTTCGGCGGCTGTTCCTGAGCTGCATGGGCTCCACGCCGCTGCAGTTCGTTATTTCCACGAGGATCTATCAGGCCTGCATCCTGCTGGTGAATACGGATGATCCTGTTCTGAACATTGCGCAGGCGGTGGGCATGAGTTCTGTATCCAGCTTCAACCGGAATTTTCAGCAGGTCATGGGCATGAGCCCACGCCAGTACCGGGCTTCGGCCCACAGGCCAAGCCCCAGAAAGGGCTCCATCCTGCCCTACAGGGGCTGGACGCTGCCGGAAAAGTAAGATTTAGCAACACAAAAGCGCCCTCCGCAGGAAGAGTAATGGAAAGGATGAAGTTATCCTTCGCTCTACACCAATGAAATACCGAAACAGCAAGCCCGCCAAGGCTTGCTGTTTCTTGTACTGCTGTGATAGAATGAAAGCGATCAACTTACAGTTGCTTAATGATGGAGGTTTGTATATGGAAATAGTTTACAAAAAGCTTACCGATGCAGAATTAGATGTATTTATTTGTATGAGAATACAACAACTTCGTGAAGAAGGCGCAACAGAAGAAATTGATTTAGCACCTTATCTTAAAGAATACTATAAGAAACATATGGCAGACGGCACTTTTGTGTCTTGGATTGCTTTGGATAGTGATACAATTATCGGAACAAGTGGAATGTCTTTTGTGGAAAGGCCTCCCATATTTGGATGTCCCAGCGGTAAAATGGGAATATTGTCCAGCATGTTTACTAATCCTGATTATAGGAGAAAAGGAATTGCTAAAGAATTACTTGCTCGTGTAGTTAAGGAAGCAAAAGAATATGGTTGCGGAACAGTGCAAATAACAGCGTCAGATATGGGTACAAAATTATATTCGGCTTTCGGTTTTAAGCATAATGAAAACTATATGTATTATAAACTTTAATCCAATAAACCGATAAATACCAATTAACCAGCAACTCCCCCCACTTTCCCATCATTTCAGGAGGGCGCAATTATACGCACCGTTCCGGTGCATTGCGTTTGTTGGGTCAAATAAGCAAATGAGCATCCGGCATGATCGTCGGATGCTCGTTTGTTCGTTGCTGGATAAATTGATCCTTAAGAAACCTCCCGCCACTGGGCTGTACTTTTTTTATGTTCAGCAATACCGCAACGCTGTTTTGATAAAGTGCAGGCACAGGGCCAGCTCTTCATATAAATCC
>JAZSRI010000017.1:0-4241 GCA_045538415.1 Faecousia sp.
TTCCCCGTTCCGCCCGTTCCAGCAGGTGATCCGCCAAATCGAACATCGCGGCGGGGTTTTCCCGGTTGAAAGGCTCCCTGCACCAAACCAGGTGCGCTTCGGCGTACGACGCGCTGATCCAGCATTTTTGTTTCTTGCTATACATCGTACACATCTTCTCCCTTCATATCCAGGGAAACAAACGCCGTGGTCATCAGCAGACAGATCACAGCAACACAAAGGCCATAAGAGCTGCCATTGAGCAGAGTGACAAGAACAGCCGACACCAAGCCGCAAACGCCATTGGCAATACTTGATTTCAGAGAGAACTGGCCAAAATATCCGATGCCGATCAAAACGGCACACAGGATGAATACAACAACCCTAAGCAAAAACTGCCAGAAGGTAGTCTGCTCCGCGTAGACCAGGAGGTCCTTGCTCATATTGACCCTGGTTTCGCTGGTAGCCTGGAAGGCATCCTGGAATGCCTTGAGCATATCCGCGGCATTCACAGAGCCATCGGCAGCGGGCTTTAACTGAACGTCAAAACCGCCTGTATCTACGGCAAAATCCGCCAACGCCCGTGCGTCGGGACTTAAAGCTGTATCGGAAGAGATCCGGACCGTAAACACCTTTACATCGCTGCCGAGATACATATTGATCACATCGCTGTTCAGATCTCCGTCTCCGTCGGTCAGGAGGATCACGGCCTTGCCGCAATCGGTTCTGCCGTACTGATTCAGCGTCTGCATCGCCTGGCGCAGGGGCGCGTTGAAATCCGTAGCGCCCACAGAATCGATTCCCTGGATAAATTGGGTCAGCGTGTTTTTGCCCTGGGCATCCATGTTGACCAGGCTGGTGCTGTCCAAAACGGTACCGGCAAAGGATACCGCCTGAAGCCGATTATCATCGCTCAGGCTGTTCACAAACTGACAGCCGGCATCGGTACGGGGCTGGGTATATCCGTAAGAATCCATACTGCCGGAGGCATCCAGCAGCAACACCATATCCGCGGAAGCAGGTACGGTGATCTCTTCTTTGGAGTACATAAACAATGCCTGTCCGCCGGCACCAATGCCAAACAGCAAAGCACAGGCCAGCAGGAGCGCCGGGATCCAGAACCTGCTCCGCTGGATTTTGTATTTTCCAAAGAAGTGCAAGGTCAGATGCAAGCCTGCAAAGCCGCCTGCAAACAGCGCAAGGAAAAAGCCACCTGCCCAAAAGATCCTCTCTCCTGCGGTGCTCAATGCGTCAAAATTTCTGGGAGTAATCAGCAACGCGAATAAAGCGGCTCCTACCAGAGAACCCAATGCAGCGCTTATACAAAAAGTTTTTCGATTCATAGCGTCTCCTCACTTTGCAACAGCACGGGTTTCCAGTTGGCATCACCCATTTTTACTCCGTAAATGCGGCGAATCTTCTGAACCAGGCCGCCGGTCTGGTCACTGGCGAACACACTGATGCCCCGCGAATCCGCAATGCACTGTAAGGTATACAAGCCGGGAAGCTGACAACCCTCCGGAATATAGGATTGATAGAATCCGTTCTGGCTCAACCGCTGCACGGGATCGCCCTTGGAATCCACCGTAACATACTCCATACCGCCGTACACCTGCACCGGGAACACCGCGACCTTCGTATTTTCACGAAGGGCAGCTGCAAAGCACTCCTCGCAGAGCTTTTTCAGCTGCTGTTGCACAGGTCCCGGCAGCTGTGCCTTGGCACCGGCCGTCTGATAATGTCCCAGCTGCTCGATTTGTGCGAGGATCAGGCAGATGGGCTTTTGCGCTTCCTCTGCGCCCTGGCTGGGCAGGTTCCCCAGGGTATCCTGTACAAAGCGGAGATACGGATCGCATTCTCGGTCTTCATCCAACAAAAGACCATCGGTCACGACCCAAACCGCATCTGTCTTATCCCAACGGGAACGGGTTTCAGACCGGGGAGTAACACAATGCATAATCAGATCGATCGCCCTGGATTGGTTTCCGGAAGGGCTGATGGTGAAGGTATAGTTTTTTTCAGGAGCGTCATCTTCCGCGCATTCCCAGTCATTCTGGCTGAAGGTCCAGAAGAACTGCTCCAGCCGCTTTTTCTTCGCCACGATATCCGAGACAGATTCCAGCTCACGGGTATAATAAGAGAGGCCCTCTGCGTGCAGATTTTCACTCATATTCTCGTTCATAGAGCACAGGAACTCCTGCAGCACGGACAGATTTCTGCCCACGAGCATAATATGCAGCTGGATACTATCCACAGACAACTCAGAAAAAACCGGCTGTGGCTCGATCGGCTCCGGCTTTGGTGCTCTTACTTTCGGCTCCTTCACCGGCCGTTCTCTTTTTGTGACCGCGCGAGGCTCCTTTGCCTCTGCTAAAAACGAACCAAACGGCATAGATGCTCCACCCCTTATTGAATGTAATATTTTTTATTCCAAGGTCCACACCGGACCCTGGCCGCAGAATTCTCTTATAAAATCCTGCTCCATCAGTACGCACCTGGGCTTCAAAGCCCACATAAGCCGGGAACCCATGGTCTCAGACAGCTCCTTCCAACTCCGAATGCAAACTGCCAAACGAAGCAGATCCCGCTCCAGCCGAGGTGTGGTACTGCGCTGCAGCCCCGGAAGCAGGCTTGCCGCGGCAGATTGCTTTGCTGTCAGGCGCAGCTGAGTGCGGCTGCCGCACGCCTCCAGCCAATGCCGGAACGCCGCGCCATCCAACTGATAGCTGCAAGGGCCTCCCGCAGACAGCCATTGAAACAGCATCCCCCGAAAGGCATCAAAATCGCCCAGGATACTTAGCACAACTCTTCGCATCAGCGTCATTTCCTCTGCCTCTGCGTAGATCGCCATATTGACTGTACCGCTGCGTCCATCACGCATAATCCCCTTCATTTCCCGGATGCCGCAGAAGCTGCCGGTGATTTCCGGCTGATCCAACGGCTTTTCCAGCGCATAGCAAAGGTCACGCCACAGAAAACGGAAGCGGTCATAGGAGAAAAACTCCTCTACCACAGGCGGAAGCAAGCTGAAATCCGCGGCTGACAGCTGCTGGTTTTCAAACCGTGTCAGGAAAAAGCCCGTGTGTGAATGTTCATACGAACAGTAGAAATAGATCTCCATAGCGATGCCCTCTTGGAATGCTTACAGGTTCTTCGGGTTCTGGATAAAGTAGAATCCATCCTCGGCGTAAGCGCCGGTGTTGCGCTTCAGCTTTTTGCGCAGTGTATTGACGGCTGCCATCATCTGCTCCGGCTTCATACCGCCCAGCAACTTGGCTCCGAAACCCTTCTTCGGCTGACTTGCCTCCTGCATTAGAATATAGATCAGCGCATAGATCATAGGCTGCTCGCAGAATTTCGGGCTGTAGCCCTGCTCGTATTCGTGGAGGAATTCCGGCTCCTGGTACAGAGAGATCACCTTACCGGTCTCCTCGTCGGTGCGGAAACGGACAAAGTCAATGCCGCCGGCGGAGAGGATGGGGGTGATGGCCAGGGTGCAGTTGTTCACCAGGGCGGGGGTGGAACGCAGGTACATCAGCAGATCCCGGTAGCCGCAGCCGATGGCGTCGATGATCTCCTGCATATAATTGCGCTTATAAATATTCAGCTTGGGGGTATTGGTCAGATGATAATACCGCTCGCACTTAATGGGTACGAACAGGATCATCCGGTCCTCGATATTCTCCACAGAAAGGCTGTTCTTGAAGAAATTGGCGATCTCCATAGGCTTGTTGTACTCCTCATGGTACACGCCGTAGCCCTTGCTGGTCATCTTGGAGAACAGGTAGGGGGTATCAATGGCGATGATGATGACCTGGCAGTCCTTGACCAGCGCCTTTACCTGGTTCTGGTGTCCGTCGGTCAGCCATTCGCCGGGAATATCGTGGATCCTGAAGGGGATCTTATTGTTGTCCGCAACCAGACGGAAGGTATAGGTTTTCAGACCGCTGGTGGGGTTGTCATCCACCTCTACGCGGGTTAGAGGGATCTTAAAATCGTCCATTTTTCGTTCAATGGAGCTTTTGGCATTTTCGAGATCCAGCCGGGTCTGGTCGTCAACCTCCAGTTTCAAAGCAGTCCCGGACAATGCCTTGTTGATCTCGCTGTACATAGAGGCCAGCACGGTGGTTTTGCCGCAGCGCTTGCCGCCCATCATCAAAATATTTACCTGTTACATATGGCATTCTCCCTTCTGCGATTAAGCACTATTTCCACCGAGGAATTCCGCAAGGGAAACGATCAGCTGGTTGTAGCTTCCGATC
>JAZSRI010000113.1:0-26667 GCA_045538415.1 Faecousia sp.
GGAAATGAGCCGCGAACAGCTGGCTGTCAGACTTCTTGCCAGCGAAAGCTTCATCGACATGCAGAAACTGACCACCGGTAAGCTGAACGAAGATGAGTGGAGCAAGCTGTGCATGGCTTCCGCCGCGCTGAGCCAGACCGATATCCGTATCGATGACAACCCCTCCATCACCGTGGCGGAAATGAATGCCAAGCTGCGCCGGGGGGAGAATCTGGGTCTGGTGGTCATTGACTACCTCCAACTGATGACCAGCTCCGGCTATGGTAAGACCGCAGAAAACCGGGTCAATGCCGTCTCCGATATTTCCAGAGCATTGAAGATTATGGCCAAGGAGCTGAATGTTCCGGTTATTTGTTTGAGTCAGTTGTCCCGCGGTCCGGAAAGCCGTACAGACAAGCGTCCTATGCTTTCGGACTTGCGTGAATCCGGCGCTATCGAACAGGATGCGGACGAAGTTTTGTTCCTGTACCGTGATGAGTATTACAATGAGAATTCGGAAGATAAGGGTATTGCGGAATGCATTGTTTCCAAGAATCGTCATGGTGAGGTGGGAACGGTAAAACTCCAGTGGATTCCTCAGTACCAGACCTTTGCGGACCGGGAGTGGAAGCATGCTGAATAAGCTGCAGGTGTTTATCCGAAAATACGCCCTGCTTCAGCCGGGGGATACCTTGTATTGCGCAGTGTCCGGCGGCGCGGACTCTATGGCGCTGCTGTGGGCTATGTACCTGCTGCGGGAGAAGCTGGATATCCGGTTGTCCGCCGCCCACTTTAACCACCGCCTGCGGGGCGAAGAATCAGACCGGGATGAGGTGTTTGTGCGGACATTCTGTCAGGACTATCAGATTCCATTCCATGCCGACTCGGCACAGGTAGTGCCGGGGAAAAAGGGTTTGGAGGCGGCCGCCCGGGATGCCCGGTATGCCTTTCTGCAATCTCTGCCCGGCGTGGTTGCCACAGCCCACACAGCCAATGACAACGCCGAAACCATGCTCATGCATCTGGTGCGGGGTACAGGGCTGAAAGGCTTGGGCGGCATTGCCCCCAAGCGGGGAAAGCTCATCCGTCCCATGCTGTCGGTTACCCGGCAGGAGGTGCTGGCATTCCTTGCTGAGTACAGCATCCCTTATGTTCAGGATAGCTCCAATGACACAGACGCGTTTCTCCGCAACCGGCTGCGTCACAATATCCTGCCCCTGCTGGAGCAGGAGAATCCCAGCTTGGCGCAGAACCTGTCCGCTACGGCGCTGCGCCTGCGGATGGATGAGCAGGCACTGGAGGAAGCGGCCCGGGTTACGGATGATGTAAATACGCTGCGGCTTATGCCTCAGGCGGTGCGCCGCCGGGTGCTGGCGAAGCTTTTGATGCAGTGGGGCGTGAGAGAACCGGAGGCGGAGCACATTGCCGCTGTGGAGCGGCTGGTGATGTGTGAAAGCCCTTCCGCAGGTGTGGATCTTCCCGCCGGAGTGCGGGTGCGCCGGAATTACGGGTGTCTTGAAAAGGCGGATGAGAAAATCCTCCTGTTACCCACGGAACTGAACTGTCCCGGTGTGACGGAGTTCCCCAAACTGGGTGTGAAAGTTGTGTGCCGCGCTTATCCTTCCGGAATGCCGGGGGGGATTCCGGTGCGGTGCCGTGGAAAGCTAATGGCAAGAGCCCGTCAGCCGGGAGATACCATACGTTTGCTGGGAGGCAGCAAGAGTCTGAAAAAGCTGTTTATCGACAGAAAAATCCCCGCGGCCCACCGGGATAAAATCCTTGTAGTGTGGGATGACGATGGCATTGTGGCGGTACAGGGCATTGGCCCGGACTTAGACCGCAGCCATGAACCCAATATAGAGATTTATTTTGAAACTGTATGACTTCAGCAGCTGCTGAAAAAATAGAAAAAGACAGAGAGGTTTTCTTATGAAAAACGATATCAAGGAGATCCTGCTTACAGAAGAACAAATTCAGAGCAAAGTAAAGGAATTGGCCCAGACCCTGTCCCGGGACTATGCAGGCAAGAATCCTGTGTTTGTAGGCGTGCTCAAGGGTGTGGTGATTTTCTTTGCGGATATGGTGCGCAATATCGACATTCCCTGCGAGTTTGATTTTATGAGCATCTCGTCCTACAGCGGTACTACCACCACCGGCAGGACAGAGGTAAGGAAAGACGTGTCTGTGGATATTCGGGGCCGCCATGTGATTATTCTGGAGGATATCTTTGATACCGGAACCTCCCTTACCTACACCTATAACCACTTGATGAACAAGCAGCCCGCGTCTTTGAAGGTGTGCACCTTCCTGGATAAGCCGGAACGGCGCAAGCCCGGTGTTACCCTGAAGCCAGAGTATGTGGGCTACACCATCCCCAATGAATTTGTGGTGGGTTACGGTCTGGACTTTAACGAGCACTACCGCAATCTGCCCTATATCGGCATTTTGAAGCCGGAATTGTATGAATAACAAGGAGAACCCAATTTGAAAAATCGCAGAACGATAACTATTGTGATCTATGCACTGATCCTCGTGTTGGCATTTTCCTGGATGATGGGAATTTTTGGCCAGCGGGATGATGGACTGGTGTATTCCCAGATCATAGAACTGTTTAAGAATGAGCAGGTCAAAAGCTTTGTGGTGGAGGATCATTACATCCGTCTGAACCTGCATGAACCCTATGAGCCCTATGAGGGAAAGACCAGCCTGCTGGCAATCCTGGCTGACCCGGATGGATTCCGGCAGCAGATGTGGGAGCTGATTCAGCAGCAGAGCGAATCCGGTGTGCTGGAGGCCTATAACTTCCTGCCGGAGGATACCCTCAGTCCCTATGATTTTGTGCTGCCTGTGATTCTGGCAGGACTTGTGCTGCTGGTGGTATGGATCCTGTTTATGGGCAGAGCCCACAACAACAATCCAATGAACAATTTCGGAAAGGCTCGCACTACTCATGGTCCTTCCGGAAAAAAGGTCACCTTTGACGATGTGGCCGGTGTGGATGAGGAGAAGGCGGAACTGCAGGAAGTGGTGGACTTTCTCCGCAACCCCCAGAAATTTACAGATATTGGCGCGAAGATTCCTCACGGAATCCTCTTGGCCGGCCCTCCGGGTACCGGCAAGACCCTTCTGGCACGGGCTGTGGCAGGAGAGGCAGATGTGCAGTTTTTGTCCATCTCCGGCTCGGACTTTATGGAAATGTATGTGGGCGTAGGCGCCAGCCGTGTCAGAGACCTGTTTGAACAGGCCAGAAAGATTGCCCCTGCCATTATTTTCATCGATGAAATCGATGCTGTGGGCCGCAAGCGTGGCAGCGGCTTGGGCGGCGGACATGATGAGCGGGAACAGACGCTGAACCAGCTGCTGGTGGAAATGGACGGTTTCGGCAGAACCGAGGGGATTATTGTCCTGGCAGCCACAAACCGCCCGGATATCCTTGACCCGGCATTGCTGCGCCCCGGCCGTTTTGACCGGCAGATTCATGTGAGCGCTCCCGATGCCAAGGGCCGTGAGGAAATTCTGAAGGTCCATGCCAAGGGCAAGCGGCTGGACGAATCGGTGAGTCTCAGGACAGTGGCTATGGCAACTGCCGGCTTTGCCGGTGCGGATTTGAGCAATCTTCTTAACGAAGCAGCCATTCTGGCAGCCCGTGCAGACCGCCCTGTGCTCACCATGAAGGATCTGAACGAAGCCATGATGAAGATTGTGGCAGGCCCTGAAAAACGCAGCCGTCTGAAGATCCAGAAAGACCTGAAAATCACCGCTGTCCATGAGGCAGGCCATGCAGTGGCTATGTACAGCCTGCCTACCCATGATCCGGTGCACCAGATTTCCATTATCCCCAGAGGAAATGCCCTTGGACTGACCTGGACCCAGCCCCAGGAGGATAGCAACCATCTGACCCGCAATGAGATGTATGAGCGGATTGTTGGTCTTTTAGGCGGACGGGTGGCGGAGGAAGTGTTCCTGCAGGATATTTCCACAGGCGCATCCAATGACATTGACCGTGCCTCCAAGCTGGCAAGGAATATGGTGGCCCGCTATGGCATGTGCCAGAGCCTTGGTACTGTGTCTTACCAATCCGGAAATGAGCTGTTCATTGGCCGTGACTATGAGAAGGTCAAGAGCTATTCTGAAAAGGTGGCGGGCACTATCGATGACGAGGTGAAAATCCTGATCGATAAGGCTTATGACCAGTGCCGGGAGATTTTGAAGCGGGACGCGGAGAAGATGAAGCAAGTGGTGGAATTCCTTTTGAAGTATGAGACCATGTCTGGCGAGCAGTTTGCCGACTGCATGGAGGGCAGACCCATCCGCCAGATGACGGATACCACGCTGTTTGACGCATTTACAGAAGAATAACGAAAACTTCGGAAACGCAAATAAACTGCACCCCATTTGTTAGACAAGCATTGTATTATACTTGTCTAACAAATGGGGTGCTTTTATGCAGAAAATCAGGAATTGTCCTTTTCTTTGTCAGAAGATCCATTTACCAAGAGGTCAATGGCATATTTGGCGCATTCGGAAAGATATTGCCCCCTTCGGAGCACAATGGCAGGCTCACGGGTGGAGGTGAAACCTTTCAGGGTGAACAGGGAAATATCCTTGTCAAAGGCTTCGTCAGAGATAAACTGCAGAGGGAGCAGCGTGGCGCCCACCCCCGCGTGGCACATTGCCCAAGCGGTGGTAACGCCCACTACTTCCATGGAGACGGTGGGATGAAAACCTGCCTGGGCACAGAGCCGGTCAAAGAGCCGGCGCA
Source organism: Faecousia sp. (assembly GCA_045538415.1). Taxonomy (GTDB): domain Bacteria; phylum Bacillota; class Clostridia; order Oscillospirales; family Oscillospiraceae; genus Faecousia. The sequence goes on from JAZSRI010000113.1 coordinate 4,742, forward strand.
TTTCCTGGGATTGTCCTACGGTGATAAAAGGCAGGTCTTTGCAGTCGGCAAAATCAATCTGTGTTACGCTGCCGGCTTTAGAACAGGGAAGGTTATCAAGCATAGCGTTGGGCACTGCCAAAACCAAGGTATCCGGCTCCAGAGGAATCACGTCCAGAACGGAGGTGTCCACAGGCAGATTGATCACAGCAAAGTCGTATTTTCCCTCAGCGCATTCCTTTCTCAGCTGATCACTGTTAGTCTCGTGGAGACAGATCTGGATACCGGGAAAACGCTCCCGAACCTTTTTCACCATATGGGGCACCAGATACAGGCTGCGGAAAGGGGAGATACCGATAACCAGCCGGCCCATTTCGCCGGACTGAAAACGCTGAATGGAGCGTTTCAGCTGGTCCTGCTTGTACAGCAGCTCCTGGGCCTCCTGTACAAAAAATTCTCCCGCGGGTGTGATGGTCATGGGGACGGTGTTACGGTCAAAAAGCTTTACACCAAGCTCTTTTTCCACGCTAAGCACCTGCTTGCTCAGTGCAGGCTGGGAGATGTTGAGTTCTTCCGCCACCTGAGAAAAATTCAGCGTCTGGGACAGTTTGATAATGTACTGCAATTGCTTGGCATTCATGGGCATTCTGCCTTTCGAAAAGAATCGTTAATACTATCATACAGGCAGACAGAGGGATTTTCAAGGCGAAAAAAAGGAAAAAATAGAAAAATATCTTGTTGACATTTTGAAAAAAGGGTATATAATATAACTTGTTAGGAATAAAACTCATAACTAAAAAGGAATTGAAAGGAAGTTTTTGCCATGCCTTCTTCACTAATCTATCTGGGCGTGATGCTGGCTGTGATCATCGTGTGGTTTGCGCTGATGAAGCGGCCTGTATACGAGGCGGTCTTTATCAGCTTTCTGCTGCTGCTGACCATCACCGGCACCTGGGGAAATGTTTGGGTGTACATCACTGACGCCCTGGGTACTTCGCTGCTGTACTCCATGGTGGCCTTTGTTGCTATGTCTATCCTGCTGACAAAGACGAAAATTATCGACAGCTGTATTGCTGTGATTTTGTCTGTTGTGGGACGTCTGACCGGCGGCGCGGGTTATGCCGCTGTGGTAGCCAGCAGCTTTATGGGCGCTTTGTCCGGTTCCGGCCCGGGCAATGTTATGGCCACCGGCGCGATCACCATTCCCGCAATGAAGCGTTCCGGTTTCCCTGCGGAACTGGCTGCAAACATTGAGAGCAACGCCAGCTATATGGGCAATATGATCCCGCCTTCTTCCAATATCGTGGCTGCGCTGGGCGCTTTCACGGCCCTGTACCCCGAGCTGAATATGACCACCGGTCAGTTCTGGATTGTCCTGTGGGGCGTTGCTATTTGGTTCATCGTTCAAAGACTTGTGATGGTCTGGGGCTTCTGCAAGTACTACAAGGTAAAGCCCATGGCAAAGGAAGACCTGCCTGATATCAAGACCACCATCAAGGAAGGCTGGCAGGGTCTGCTGCTGCCTGTTATTATCCTGCTGCCCTTCGTGTTGGATTACCTGTTTAAGGATAATTTCTTTACTGCCCGCCTGGGCAAGGACGGCGCCAAGTACTTCTCCAGCTCTATCCTCCTGTTCATTGGCGGTGTGGCTTCTATCTTCACCTGCCTGATTGCAAAGGATAAGTCTGTTGTTACCCCCAAAAGCATTGCCAAAATGTTTGGTAACGGTGTTAAGACCATTGCTCCCGCCATTGGCGTGTGCGTCTTTGGCTATATGATCGGTTCTCTGTTCGGGGAACTCAATGTGGCTGAGGAAATGGGTGCCATCATTACCGGCTGGAAGTTCGGTAAGCTGGGTACTGTGGTAGCGGTTTGTCTGATTACCTGCTTTATGGGTATGGTTGTTCCCGGCTCTTCTCTGGTGGTCATTTTTGGACCTATGTTCATCACCACCTTGGCAAGTGTTGGTGTGGATCCTCTGCTGGTGGCTGCTATGCTGCCCTGTATCTGCGGCGTTATGTGTGGCATTACCCCTCCCTTGGGACTGGGTATGTATGCTGGTATGACTTTGGCCGAGTCCGATTTTGACAAAACCTTTAAGAACAACCTGTGGTGGGTAACCGCCCAGTTTGTGCTGGAAGTTGTCGTCCTGATGGGCTGGCTGCCCATTCTGGGTCTGTAAGGAGGTTCCAAAATGAAAGAAACCTGTAAGAAAATCTCCGCGGTTATGAAGACCATTTTTGGTTACGGCATTATGATCTGCCTGTTTGCCGGTGGCCTGACATTCTTCGGCTATCTGGCTGCGCTGTTCATCGGCGGTGAGACAGCTGCCGCAATCTGCGTATTTATTTACAAGACCATAATTCCTATCATCATTAAGTGCTCCACCGTTCTGGTGCTGTTTGGCCTGGCTGCCATGTATATGGCAGGGGAGATGGCCCTCAGCGGTGATAAGAAAAAAATGTCCAAGCATAAGGGTGAAATGTAATAAAAAATGTCCTGCTAGCGCAGGACATTTTTTATGGTTAAATGCTGTGGTTGCTCATTGCCTGATAGCAGATATAGGCAGCTTCAGGGTCTTTGGTGCATTCCATCTGCCAAAGGGGGACAGCTTCGCCTAGCCGGTTCACCAAAGACCGGGCTGTTTCCTGCCCGGTGCCGAGGGGAATGTACGGGATCTGTTGCAGGAGCATGGCCTTGGCCTCTTGTGGGTCGGCTCTATAAATACGGTTTTCGCGGCCTCTGCGCAGAATACAGATTCCAGCCAGAGGGACACAGATGTTTGTGTCCAGACCGTGCTTTCCGCTCCAGGGAGAGCCGCAAATTGTGACACTACTGTCGATACGGACAAAAGGTTTATCGTCATTGACCATCACAGCCCGACTGCCAAGAATCTGCCGCCACAGGCGGGTATGGGTGGATTTGCCTGTGCCGCATCTGGCGGTAAAGAGATACCCTTTGCCGTCCACAGCCACCGCGCTGCCGTGAAGCAGGAGAACGTTGTAGTCTATGAGGGATTCTGCCACCTTGCGCTGGATGGAGGTTCGCTCCAGAAAGGGCTCTGTAAAGGTTCGCTGACGCATACCTTCTTGTTGGGCCTCTAGATCAAGAGCCTGCTGTTCAAACACCAGATCCTCCCGGCAGATGGCTACGGAAAATTCCGGGGGGTCTTGGGTTAAATAGTTCCGGCAGTAGTCCCGGGTGCTCTCAAACACTGCGCTGACAGCGGCAACGTGACCGGCAATTTTGATATGAAAATCCGGCATGGAAAGCACCTCCTTGGAAAAGGGATTACTTGGTGGTAAGCCACTGGTTGTTTTTTGCCTTTTTCTGCTGATTCAGCCACACCTTCATCACAAGGCTGTGGGGCAGCAGCTTCACAAGCAGTACCTGCGCCTTCACAGGCAGGCCGTGGATAGAGACCTCTTTTTTCGTCTTATACAGGTGACGAAGGCCGGTGGACACTACGTCTTTGGCTTCGTACAAGTGATTGAAGTACTGGACCTGATGTTCGTTGGTTTGGAAAGCGTGGTTGAAGAACTCGGTTTTCACCCAGCCCGGATTCATGGACATCATGCGGATGCCCCCCTCCTTCAGCTCCTGATTCATAGCCCGGCAATAGCTGAGAACAAAGGCCTTGGCAGCGCCGTAGGTGGTGATGTAAGGCACAGGCTGGAAGGCGGATAAACTATCTAACTGAAGCACATGGCTGCCTGCTGCCATATAAGGCAGAGTGATTCTGGTCATAGCAACCAGCGCTTTGCAGTCCAGGTCGATCATCTGCATATCTTCCTCAAGGGAAATGTTGTGGTAGGCGCCGAATTTGCCAAAGCCGGCGGCGTTTACCAAAAGCTTCACATCCGGCTTTTCCTGCTCCAGCAAAGCGGCAAAGCGGGGGAAGCTGTCCGGATTCAAAAGATCCAGCACCACAGGCCGCACAGGAATAGAAGTTTCATTTTTCAGTGTTTCCAGGGCGTTTTCCCGCCGTGCCACAGCCCAGATCTCATCCACAGACACATAGCTGCTGAGCTGGCGGACAAATTCCCGGCCCATGCCGGAGCTGGCACCGGTCACAATCGCGATTTTCATAGGGTTTCCTCCTTGCAGGCGTCAAGCAGCGCCTGTTTTTCGTTGGGCAGGCGTTCCTCCTGCACCTGTTCCAAAAGCCACTGGAGCTTTTTTCCCAATTCCGGTCCGGACCGGTAACCCAGTGCCATCAGATCCCTGCCATCCACAGCAAGGTCTTTGGTGCACAACACCTGCGCCTCCTGTTGGAGCAGGACAAGCTGTTGCTCTACCTGCGACAGAATATCGCCGCTGTCCTCATCCACGCCCTTGCCGGCTTTGTCGGCCTGCTGCAGGGCAATGAGTTGGGTAAGCCCATGGATTCCGAATTTTCCCATACGCCGCCGAAGGAGCCGCCTGTCCGGCTCCAGAGGCAGCATGTGGTGCTCAATCAGAAAGATTACCTGTTGCCGCAGGGCGGTGGGGGCTTTCAGTTCCAGTAGGGTTTGTTCCGCCAGTTGGGCAGAGACACCAGCGTGACCTTTAAAATGTCCCCGCCCGTTTTCGTCCATGGTAAACACATGGGGCTTGCCTACATCGTGCAGCAGCGCGGCCCAGCGGAGTACCAGATCCCCGGAAGTATTCTGCACTACATGGGCGGTGTGGGTGTATACGTCATAACGGTGGTGGGGGGTATGCTGCTCAAAACCCACACAGGGTTTCAGCACCGGGACAGCCTGGGTGATGACCGGGGCAAAGGTCAGCATATCCTGGGCTTTAAGCAGAGGGAGCAGTTTACATAACTCGTCGAAAACCCGCTCCCGGGCCAGGCGATCCATGGTTGGCGCAAGACTTTCCATGGCTTGCCGTGTGGCGGGTTCTGGCTGCAGGCCATAGCGTACTGCAAACCGCACACCCCGCAGGATGCGCAGAGCATCCTCACGGAAGCGGGTCACAGGGTCGCCAACCGTGCGCAGGATTCGGTTTTTCAGGTCCTCCTGCCCACCCCAGGGGTCTGCAAGACCGGTTTTTGGGTGGTAGGCCATGGCGTTTACCGTAAAATCCCGGCGGGCCAAATCTTCCTCCACACGGCCCACAAAAGCCACGCTGTCCGGGTGCCGCCCGTCAGAGTAGCCCCCCTCTGTGCGGAAGGTGGTAATTTCATAAACAACGTTGTCTACCACCACACCGATGGTGCCGTGTTTCTGTCCGCTGCGCACCAGTGTATGGGCAGAAAACAGCTCCGCCGTGGTCTCCGGCGGGGCGTCGGTGCACAGGTCATAATCTTGTGGTGTCAGTCCCAAAAGCGCGTCACGAACACACCCGCCCACCGCATAGGCGCGGAAGCCGGCGTTTTCTAAGGTGTGGATACAGTATAGGACAGACGGGGGCAGATACATATTATTTCTCCTGTAAGGCGCATCCGTCCAGCAGAGACCAAAGGCCCAATGCCAGATAGAAGATGCGGTTTTCTGTATTGAGGGATACCACGCAGAAGTACACAGAGGCCAGTTGGGTGAACAAAAGCCATCTGTAATCGGCCTTATCGATGATGGCTGCTGTGCGGTGATAGGCAAACAGCATCAAGCACACAGAGGCAAGAAGCTGAAAGCAGTAGGTGATAACCTGACTCTGGGCGCCCCAGGTACGGCACTGAGAAACCGCGTGGAGCATAAGGTAGACACAAACCGCCACATAGGCCAGAAACGGTGGCGTTTTGCCCAGGAATCGGAAGATGGCGCATACCAGAAGGGCCAAAGCCGCTGCAATTCCCAGATACAGGCACAGCTTTGCAATCACATCCGCAACGGTTACGGATTCGGCCAGGGCAAACACACAAATCCCGGCCGCGGCTGCAATGCAACCCAGTCCACCCAGTATAGAGCGGGGGAAACGGTGGGCATACCCGCCGTCCCGGGGGAATCTCCTGACACATGCAATAAGAATCAGCAACACCGCCACAGTCAGCGCAGCGGTCAGAATGCTGCTTATATGGCCCACAGGCAACAGTCCCCCGGCATCCTTTAGAGAATACAGCCAGACCCGCAGCCCCAGACCGGCCAGACCCAGCGCCGGGGTAATCAGCAGGAGAAATCTTAAATCAGCAGTTTTTTTCATAAGCGTCGGGCTCCTATAAAATCAGCAGAGCCAGCCAGATGATGCCGGCAATGATGGGCTGATGAATCATGTAGATAATCAGAGAGTGCTTTCCGAAGAAGGTGAAAAACCTAATAACAGGGTTTTGCAGGTTTACATTGGGCAGGCGGGTGGATTTGTCCTTGTACAGGGTTTTGCCAATAGCCGAGCCCATGAGAAAATAACCAAAGTTAGGCAGCAGCGGGTAATAGTCCGAGGAGGCGAAACCCCAGTTCATAACCCCAAGAGGGACAAGCCAGGGGAATTCTACCCGGACGTTTTCTGTCAGATACCGACCCAGCAGTGCCAGCGCCAGACCCAACACGGCCAGCAGCAACGGGTGTCCCTTCCGGAACAGCGGCCACAGTAGCATGCAGCAGCCCAAGCATTGCAGTACGCCAAAGTAGATGATGATACCCCTGTCCGCAAAATTCAGAAAATACATACCTGCTGTCACAGCGGTAATCACCATACCGCAGCCGATTACCTGCAAGCCCCGCTTTACAGGATGGGAGCCTAAAGTGGCGCAGCAGCCGGATATGAATAAAAACAGCGTACCGCCCCAGTCCTGAGACCAGTTGAACAAGGTGGGATCCTTTAGATCCACCACGTCGAACAGCACCACCAGATCGTATGTGATGTGTATGGCAATCATAAGCAGAATCCAGATGCCCCGCAGTACATCCAGTTCCCAAATCCGTTTTTTCATCAGCATTACCTCGAATCCTTAAAACAAAACCATTATACCAGTGAACCTAGGGGATTTCCACCCTTTTTTGGAAAAATTGCACTTGTTTATTCCAACGGGGCAGAGTATAATAATATGGATTTTATACCCCCCGGAGGGAAGAAACCTATGACACTTGTTTTAATCGGGATTTTTAGCCTGTTGCTGGCCTGTGGCATTTGCCTTGGTGCGGGTGCATTCCACACGCTTGCGTGGCTGTATGCGCTGCCGCTGGGCTTTGCAGGCTGCTTTCTGGGGGCGCTGCTGGCGGTGTTCTTGTTTGCCTATGTGGCCTGCCAGATTATCGATACGGAAAAACCCCAGGAAAAGGACAGCCCCTTTTACAGAAGCCTGGCCTACTTTCTGGTTCGGCTGATTCTGCCTGTCCTGCAGGTGAAGATGCACATTACCGGCATGGAGAAAGTTCCCCAAGACGGGCGTGTCCTGCTGGTGAGCAATCACTTAAATGATATGGATCCGGTGATCTTGCTGTACTTTTTCCGGAAAAAGCAGTTGGCCTTCATCTCCAAGCGGGAAAACGGCAGATTGTTTCTGGTGGGCAAGCTGATGCACAAGCTGATGTGCCAGCCCATTAACCGGGAAAACGACCGGGAGGCATTAAAGACCATCCTCAAATGTGTCCAGTTACTTAAGGACGATCAGGTGTCCATAGGCGTATTCCCGGAGGGATATACCAGTCTGGATGGACTGCTGCACCGGTTCCGCAGCGGTGTGTTCAAGATCGCCCAGAGGGCGCAGGTGCCCATCGTGGTGTGTACCCTGAAGAATACCCAGTACGTTTTTAAAAATGCTATGCGCCTGAAACCTACCCATGTGTACCTGGATGTGGTGGGGGTAGTGCCTGCGGAGGAGCTGAAGGGTGTTACAGCGGTGGACATTGGCAACCGTGTCCATGCCATGATGGCGGAAAATCTGGGCCCGGAGCTGGTGCTGGGCGGCACAGAAGAAAATTCTTGATTTCACCGCTATTTCCCGGTATAATGATTTACACTGGAATTTAATCCAAAATTTGGAGGAACAGATATGAAGAACAGCGAAAAAACTTTGGATATGATCGTGAACCTGTGTAAGAACAGAGGTTACGTTTACGCCGGCTCCGAGATCTACGGCGGTCTGGCAAACTCCTGGGATTACGGCCCTCTGGGTGTGGAGTTTAAGAACAATGTGAAAAAGGCATGGCTGAAGAAATTCGTGCAGGAATCCCCCTATAACGTAGGTCTGGATGCTGCCATCATCATGAACCCTCAGACCTGGATCACCACCGGCCATGTGGGCTCTTTCTCCGATCCTCTGGTGGACTGCAAGGGCTGCGGTTCCCGTCAGCGGGCGGACCAGCTCATCGCCGCAGCTCCCTCCGGCCAGCAGGTGAATGTGCACGCTATCGATTTTGACCAGATGGACGCCTTTATCGCCCAGAATGAGGATGTGGTCTGCCCCAACTGCGGCAAGCACCATTTCACCTCCATCCGCAAGTTCAACCTGATGTTCAAGACCCAGATCGGCGTTACCGAGGACTCATCCTCCACCGCATACCTGCGGCCCGAAACCGCTCAGGGCATTTTCGTGAACTTTGCCAACATTCAGCGTACCACCCGTAAGAAGCTGCCCTTCGGCGTCTGCCAGGTGGGTAAGGCTTTCCGTAATGAGATTACCCCGGGTAACTTCACCTTCCGTACCCGTGAGTTTGAGCAGATGGAGTGCGAATTCTTCTGCAAGCCCGGCACAGATTTGGAGTGGTTTGCCTATTGGAAGGACTTCTGCAAGAACTGGCTCATCAGCCTGGGCATCAAGGAGGATTCCCTGCGGCTGCGTGACCACGACCCCGCAGAGTTGGCCTTCTACTCCCGGGCTACCACCGACATCGAGTACCAGTTCCCCTTTGGCTCCGGCTGGGGCGAGCTGTGGGGCATTGCCGACCGTACCGACTATGACCTGGGTCGCCATCAGGAGGCTTCCGGCAAGACTCTGGAATACTACGATCAGGAAGCGAATGAGCACTACATTCCTTACGTCATCGAGCCTTCTCTGGGCTGCGACCGTGTAGCACTGGCATTCCTGTGCGAAGCCTATGATGAGGAAATTGTGGGTCAGGATAAGAAGGGCAATCCGGATATCCGTACCGTGCTGCACCTGCATCCGGCTCTGGCGCCTTTCAAGGCTGCCGTGCTGCCCCTGAGCAAGAAGCTCAGCCCCAAGGCAGAGGAAATCTACGCCGAGCTGCGCAAGGACTTTATGGTGGACTTTGACGATGCCGGCTCCATCGGCAAGCGCTACCGCCGTGAGGACGAGATTGGCACACCTCTTTGCATCACCGTGGACTTCCAGACTGTAGGTGATGAGAACACCCCTGCTGACAATTGCGTCACTGTCCGTGACCGTGACACCATGGAGCAGGTTCGTATCCCCATCAGTCAGTTGAAGGCTTATATTGAAGAAAAATGCAGATTCTGATAAAAAGCACCCCCCGGAAGCCCAGGCTTCCGGGGGGTGCCAATATTGTAAAAATTACACGCCGGAGTAAGCAGCAAAGCCGCAGTCGATGGGGAGCACCACGCCGGTAATGGCGGAGGCAGCTTTGTCATCGGTCAGGAAGAACACGCCGCCCAGCAGCTCTGCGGAGTCCACAAAGCGGCCCATGGGAGTGCCGTTCAGGATCTTAGCGGAACGGGCAGTGGGGGTACCGTCCTCATTGAACAGCAGCGCGCGGTTCTGGTTGGACACCAGGAAGCCGGGAGCAATGGCGTTGCAGCGGATGCCGGTGCCGGCAAAGTGGGTAGCCAGCCACTGGGTGAAGTTGGAAATACCGGCCTTCGCGGCAGAGTAAGCGGGAATCTTAGTCAGGGGGATATAGGCATTCATAGAGGAGATATTCAGAATGATGCCGCTCTTACGGGCAACCATATCCTTTGCGACGCTCTGGGAGGGCAGCAGAGTACCCTGGAAGTTCAGCTTGAAAACAAAGACCACACCGCCGGCATCCAGATCGAAGAAGGACTTGCCGCCCTCTTTTGCCTCGTGCTGGTATTCATTGTCGCAGGTTGCACGGGGGTTATTGCCGCCTGCGCCGTTGACCAGAATGTCACAGGGACCCAGGTCGGCCAGAACCTGCTGGTGCACAGCTTCCAGTGCCTCCCCGTCCAGAACGTTGGCTTTGTAGCCCTCGCAGATGAAGCCCTCAGCCTTTAGTTCGTCCGCCAGTTTCTTCACAGCTTCTTCATTCAGATCCAGAGCAGCCACCTTTGCGCCTGCCTGGGCATAAGCACGGGCCATGTCACCACACAGAACGCCGCCTGCGCCGGTAACCACAACTACCTTGCCGGTAAAATCCACATTCAAGGGAAGATTCATCATAATACGTTACCTCCAGTGTTATAGCATGTGTGTTTTTGTTACTTGTTATCCAGCTTATCCAGCATATCCCAGACGCCCAGCATATACATGATGCCCAGCGCCCGGTCATACAGGCCATAGCCGGGGCGGACGTTACCGGGACCCTCGTTCCACAGGTGGCGGCCGTGGTCGGGACGGATATAGCCTTCGAAACCGCAGTCGTGGTAAGCCTTCAGGATCTCCAGAATGCCGGTATCACCGTCGCAGTCACGGTGACTTGCCTCAGAGAAATCTCCGTTGGGGAAGTGCTTGACGTTGCGGATGTGGGCAAAAGCGATACGGTCGCAGTGCTTGCGGACAATACTTGCCACGTCATTGTTGGGGTCGGCATTCAAAGAGCCGGAGCACAAGGTCAGACAGTTATAGGGGTTGTCCACCATTTTCAGGAAGCGGTCAATGTTTGCTTCGTTAATAAGCAGACGGGGCAGACCGAAAATATCCCAGGGGGGATCGTCCATGTGAATGGCCATTTTCACGTCGCATTCCTCACAGGTGGGCATAATGGCTTCCAGGAAATATTTCAGGTTGGCCCACAGCTTCTCGTGATCCACGTCGGCGTAGTCTTTAAACAGCTGATCCAGCTTGGCCATACGCTCAGGCTCCCAGCCGGGGAAGGACATGTTGTACTTCTCGGTAAAGTCCAGAATGTACTTAGCCATTGCGTTGTAGTCGTCCTGGATCATGTTCTTTTCGTAGAACAGGGCAGTGGAGCCGTCACCAACCTCATGGAACAGGTTGCTGCGGGTCCAGTCGAAGATGGGCATGAAGTTATAGCAGATAACCTTAACACCAAACTTGGAGAGGTTACGGATGGTCTGCTTGTAGTTTTCAATGTACAGATCCCGGGTGGGCAGACCGATCTTAATGTCATCGTGGACATTCACAGACTCTACCACATCGATGCAGAAACCGTATTCGTCCAGCTGCTTCTTTACCTCAGCGATCTCTGCTTCCTCCCAAATTTCGCCGGGCATCTTGTGGTGCAGCGCCCACACAATGCTGGTGACACCGGGGATCTGCTTGATATCAGAGAGCTTGATCTTATCGTTGCCCTCGCCGTACCAACGGAAACCCATTTGCATTGGCATAAGAAATCCTCCAATTTTCTTTCCGGCACGTGTGCCTGTATTTTTCCATCTGATTGCCACAGATGGTAACATATGAGAATAGTATACCACCGAATAAATGCAATATAAATTGTATATATTGCTTGAAATATTGCAAAACTTGCGGTATGATCACAGGGAGGTGATTTTTATGAAAAATCATGCCCAGCGGTTTGATCCCCGGCAGGTCATGCACTCGGATACTTTTGAGGTATTCCATTACAAGCAGCCCAATCCCAACGGGGTGGAGGTGCACCACCACGACTTTTACGAGGTGTACTGCCTGCTGGACGGGCAGGTGGAGTACTGGGTGGACGGACGTGTCCTGCGGCTGCAGCCGGGGGATCTGCTGCTGATCAGCCCCTCAGAACTGCACCGCCCGCTGGTGAACGGCCCTGTGTACGAGCGAATCGTCCTGTGGATTAACAAAGCCTACCTGGAGGGCCTGGGGGCAGAGGGAAAGCTCAGCCGCTGTTTCAGCGATGGTGTACCCAACCTTATCTGCCCGGACAGCACCCAACGAACGGATATCACGGCCAAGCTTCACGAACTGGTGCGGGAGCACTACAGCCGGGAATATGAGAAGGAACTCTCTGCCTATGGGTTGTTTTTGCAAATTATGGTACAGATCAACCGGATGGCCATTTATGAAAGTACCACCGATCAGGAAGAACAGCTTTCTGAACTGGTGAGCAATATTTTGGAATACATCAGCGCCAATATTCACCGGGAACTGACGCTGGAGGAACTGGCCTCCTGCTTTTATGTGAGCAAGTACCATCTGTCCCATACCTTTACAAAGGAGATGGGGGTCAGTATTCACCGCTATATCATGCTCAAACGTCTTGTGATGGCCCGTCAGCTACTGCTCACAGGCCGTCCGGCAGGGCAGGTATGCAGAGCCTGCGGCTTCACGGATTACACCAGCTTCTACCGGGCGTTCAAAACAGAATACGGAATCAGTCCCAAGGCGTTCAGCAACCAATAAAATCATTATAATATACTTTTGTTCCCCTTGCAATGGGACAAAAGGCCAAAATTGGTATGAAATATTTATGAAAAGTTTAAATTTTCCTATTCCAATAAGCCGGAAAACTATGTATAATGGACTGGTAATCAACAGAAAACATTCTTTTCTAAGGAGGCTATATCTGTGAGACAGATTGTAAACATTAACCGCAAGTGGGCGTTCTCCAAGGAGGCAACCGCACTGCCTGCGCAGTTGGACAACAAGTGGAATTTTGTGAACCTGCCCCACTCCTGGAATGCCATTGACGGACAGGACGGCGGCAGCGATTACTACCGTGGTACTGCCTATTATGTCCATGAACTGGACAAAGAGGACCTGCCCGCAGCAGACCGCTACTACATTGAAATCAAGGGTGCCAACTCCTCTGCTGACCTGTATGTAAACGGAGAGAAGCTGGCTCACCATGACGGCGGCTATTCCACCTGGAGAGCGGACATTACCGCTAACCTTACACAGAAGCCCCTGATTGTGCTGGCGGTAGACAACGCCCCTAATGACACCGTGTATCCCCAGGTGGCAGACTTCACCTTCTATGGCGGCCTGTACCGGGATGTGAATATCATCTGTGTCAGCGACAGCCACTTTGACCTGGATTATTACGGCGGCCCCGGCATCAAGGTGACCCCTGTGGTGGAGGGCAAGGATGCCGATGTGGAAGTGGAAGTGTTTGTGACCAACGGCAAGCTGGGACAGAACCTGCGTTACTGCCTGCTGGACGCGGAAGGCAATACCGTGGCAGAACAGGTAACCAATGATACCAAAGTCTCCTTTAAGCTGGAAAATGTCCACCTGTGGCATGGCCGCAGGGATCCCTACCTGTACACCGCCAAGGCAGAACTTCTGCAGGATGGTGCGGTGCTGGACAATGTATCTGCCCGGTTTGGCTGCCGCAGTTTTGTGATCGACCCGGATAACGGCTTTATCCTCAACGGTGAGGAGTATCCTCTGCGGGGCGTTTCCCGCCATCAGGACCGCTGGGGTATTGGCAACGCGCTGCTGCCTGAGCACCACCGTGAGGATATTGAACTGATTTGTGAAGTGGGCTGCACCACCATCCGTCTGGCTCACTACCAGCATGACCAGTATTTCTATGACCTGTGCGACGAGAAGGGTCTGGTAATCTGGGCTGAGATTCCCTACATCTCCCAGCACATGCCCGGCGGCCGGGAAAATACCATCAGCCAGATGAAGGAACTGATTATCCAGAACTATAACCATCCATCTATCGTGGTTTGGGGTCTGTCTAATGAAATCTCCATGAAGGGCGCCGATGACCCTGACCTGCTTCAGAATCACTACATTCTGAATGACTTGTGCCATGAGATGGATAAGACCAGACTCACCACTATGGCCTGCGTATCCCCCGCTCCCATTGATTCGGAGTATGTGACCATTCCCGACACCGTTTCCTACAACCATTACTTCGGTTGGTACGGTGGAGATACCTCCATGAATGGCCCCTGGTTTGACAACTTCCATAAGAAGCACCCCAATATTCCCATCGGCTGCTCCGAGTATGGCTGCGAGGCGCTGAACTGGCATACCTCCAACCCCACCCAGGGCGACTACACCGAGGAGTATCAGGCATACTACCATGAGGAGCTAATCAAGCAGCTGTTTACCCGCAAGTATATGTGGGCTACCCATGTGTGGAATATGTTTGACTTTGGCGCCGATACCCGTAATGAGGGCGGCGAAAACGGCCAGAACCACAAGGGTCTGGTGACCTTTGACCGCAAGTACAAGAAGGACTCCTTCTATGCCTACAAGGCATGGCTCAGCGACGAACCCTTCGTCCATCTGTGCGGCAAGCGCTATGTTGACCGGGTAGAGGATGTGACAAAGGTAACGGTTTACTCCAACCAGCCCGCAGTGGAGCTGTTTGCCAACGGCGTCAGCCTGGGTGTAAAAGAAGCTGCTGACCATTTCTTCTACTTTGATGTTCCCAACGTGGGAACCACCCAGCTTACAGCAGTTGCCGGCCAGTGCCGGGATGAGAGCGTTATTCGCAAGGTTGCGGAGTTTAATGAAGCTTACCGGCTGAAGGAAAAGGGTGCGGTTCTTAACTGGTTCGATATCACCGAGCCGGAGGGATATCTGAACCTGAATGACAAGATGAGCACCATCATGTCCACCCTCCAGGGCAAGATGCTTCTGGGCGGCATGCTGATGAAGCTGATGCCCAAGGCCAAAGATGGGGACAAGAATCAGGTTATGGGCGGCATGGAGCTGAACAGTGATATGATGAACATGCTGGGCGGCTTTACCATCCTGCGGCTTCTGAACATTGCCGGCGGTATGCTGGGCATTGAGATGACCAAGGAAGAGCTGTTGGAAATGAACGCAAAGCTGAACAAGATTAAGCGGCCTAAGAAGTAAGATAGGAAACATACTGCCCCTGCCTGTGGGCAGGGGCAGTAGTTGCCAGCCTCCAAGAACGAGGTGTATACACAAAGGGGAAAGGATGTGTGGGCAATGGGATTTTCAGATTGGTTTTCCTTTAAATCTAAAGCGGAACGGGAGCGGGAACAGCGCGCCTATGACCGGTGGGCGTTTCCCTATGGCGATGCCCAGAAGCAGAAGGTTATGGACATTGTCCGGCAGCTGCTTCCCGAGGAGGATGTGAAGGCCGCCATGGCAGTATATCTGATGGGCCGGGAGGGCTATCAGGGTTCTGTGAGGGAGGACGATGAGGTAAAGTCCGCCAGAACGGAAGAAAGAAAGCTGGAGCGCACGGTGTATATGCTGGGAAACCACCTGCCCGGCCGTTACAGAAAGCTGATGAGCCGGTACATTGCCCTGATTCAGGCAGACGCGGCAGTGGATGAAACGCTGAATTACCCTTCTGTGGAGAAACTTCGGGAGAAAGCCAAGGAATTGGATGTAATTCTACGCAAATAAATCAGAAGCACCGGCCGTGTGCCGGTGGCTTTTCCATGCACACAAAAAAGCAAGGCACTTTTGTGCCTTGCTTTTTATGTTTCGGATTAGATGGACAGGCCAGCCTTGTCCAGAATTGTGGGAACGTTCTTCTCAGCGCCGATAGCCATGATATGAACGCCGTCGCCCAGACCCTGAGCCTTGATCTCTGCGATCATCTCAGCAGCCATCTCGATGCCCAACTTCATGGGCAGACCCTTGACGCCCTTTTCCTTGCCTTCTGCGGCAGCAGCGGCCAGACGGTCGATCATGTGCTGGGGAACGTCGATACCGGGGACGTTCTCGTTCATGTACTTAGCCATGCCTGCAGCCTTCAGGGGAATGATACCGGCCATGATATGGGTCTTGATACCAGCCTTGTCAACGGCTTCCAGGAAACGCTTGTAGGTATCCAGGTCGAAAATACCCTGGGTCTGGATGTACATAGCGCCGTTCTCCACCTTCTGGCGCAGCTTGTTGATCTGCAGGAACAGAGGCTCATAAACGGGGGTGACGGATGCGCCCTTGTAGAACTTGGGAGCGCCGCCGGCGATCTCATTGCCGCCGCAGTCCAGACCGGTTTCTTCCATCTTGGAGAGCATCTTCAGGATGCCCACGGAGTCCAGATCGTAAACGGGCTTTGCGTCCCGGCAGTCACCAACCACAGGATGGTCACCGGTCAGCGCCAGCATGGTGTCGATGCCGAATGCCGCTGCTGCCAGAGCGTCGCCCATCAGAGCCATACGGTTACGGTCACGGCCGGTCATCTGCAGAATGGGCTCCACGCCTGCCTGCTTCAGCTTAATGCACAGACCCAGGCCGGTAGCCTTCAGGCTTGCAGACTTCATGTCGGTAACGTTCACACCGTGAACCTTGCCCTTCAGCAGCTCTGCGGCTTCCATCTGCTCGGTAAAGTCATAACCCTTAGGGGGTGCCATTTCAGCGGTAATACCAAATTTACCGGATTCCAGTGCGTCTTTTAACATGCTCATTATTTCTTCCCCCTCAGGCTGATAGTTCTGGGATATGCGAAATCGCCGTGTCCCTTGTCGTCACGCAGCTTGGTCAGCTTGTCCAGCTGGCCGGTGGCTTCCAGACGCTCGTAGATCTTGATCCAAGCGCAGGGGTTCTCAGGATTGACCTCGCACTTGCCGTTCTTCTGACCGCCGCAGGGGCCGTTCACCAGACTCTTGGCGCACTGGGTGATGGGGCACACAGCGCCGGTCTGACCCAGGACACACTCACCGCAGAAACGGCAGGCTTCTTCCCAGACACCGAACTTAACGGCTTCGCCCAGATACATGGTGTTGTTGGAGGGGTAAACAGGCTTGTTGGCAGCATTCTTGGCAACACACTGTACGCCGTCACCGCAGGACATGCAGATGACGCAGTCGGGATTGGCAGCATTTACGGGCTTCATCTTGGTCTTAACGCCCAGGTTCATGCAGCAGTAGTCAGCGATAGTGGTAGCTACCACCTTCTTGCCTGCCTGCTCCAGAACAGCAGTCAGCTCCGCAATCTGAGGCTCACCGCCGGTCTGGCAAGCTGTGGCACAGCTGCCGCAGCCTACGATGGCAACGGTCTTTGCGTCAGCGACCAGAGCCATGATTTCTTCAATGGGTTTTTTCTGTGTAATAATCATGTACAACTTCTCCTTCAGATTCCCAAACAGGTTGATAAAGAATTTGCGGTTGCAGCCGGCCCCAACCGGCCGCAGTTCACAACCATTATAACGCATTTATCCCAAAAATCAACAGTTAACCGGGATAATAAGGAAAATAATATCGATAAAAAGGGAACTTATACCCCAACGATAGCTGAACCTGTAGCTTTTTGCGAATCCGGGCAGCGGTTATGGGATATAGTCCGGCGTTTTCTTTGCGTAGCCATTGCTTGCCGGGGCAGCTGCGTCAAATGGTGGAAGTTTCTATCCAGAGGGTCAATCCAGTTCCTTCACAAGGTCCGGGAGTGCTTTCCTCTTTTTGTTGCGGGGCGCGTCCTTGCCGTAGCCCAGAGTGATTACCAGCCGTACCGGGTATTGGAGGCTGCAGGCAGAGCGGATTTTTTCATCATCCAGCCACCCCAGAATACAGGTGTCAAGACCCTGACAGGTGGCCTCAGCGGTGAGGTAGGCGGCGGCAATGCCAATGTCAATGGAGCGGTAGTCATTGCCTTTGATTTTAGAACCTAAAGCGGCTGTCTTTACATAAGGCATCTCCGACAGTACCAGAAGCACAGGCGCGTCAGAGGAGAATTTGTTCATGCCCATACCCTGGGTGGCGGCAGCTACCTGCTTTGCTTTCTCGCCCCGGCACACGGTGACCAGATAGGGCTGACCGTTGCAGGCAGAGGGAGCAAGACGAACCGCCTCCAGGATGGCCTGAAGTTTCTCTTCCTCCACCGGACGCTGGCTGTCATAGCTGCGGCAGGATTGGCGGGTATTGGCGATCTGTAAAAAGTCCATAGGATAGCCTCCTTTGTATTGGTAGTTCCAGTATACAGGAAAACCGGGGAAAAAGCCATAAAAAAATAGCCGCACCCGCGGTTTCAGATAAAATAGAAATAACCCTTGACTATCTGTTTCTTGCAATCAGCATAGTCAAGGGTTATTTCTGTTCTATCTTGATATCTAACATCTTTGGTTAACCTCTCTTTCTACGGATTCAACATTCTTTTGTTCCTTACGAAATCCATCCCGTCCATCATAATATCCCAGTTTATCTGCTGAACCAGACTTAAATCTCCAAGCGAGTAACTTCTATGTCGGAACATTTCCCTAATCAAAAGAATGCTGTATTGCTGCGTTTTGCAGCGGTCAGGGTTCACACGAAAGTTTCTTGTGTGTTTTTGATTACCCTTTCTGACTATAATTTAGCACATTCTTTTTGAAAATGCAATATGGAATTTTGTATAAACTGCACACTAATATTATGTACAAAAGGGATAAAATAGACAGCATGCACAATAAACCTATTGACATAGTGATATGAATTATGATAAGATAACCGTGTTGGGCGGCTTTTTGACGGCCTTTTTTTCTTTTCGCTGCGTCAAAGCTCGTCTGCCTGCGATTTACCCGTGCCAAAGGAGAAATGCACCATGAAATGCTCAACCCCGCCTTTGCCCGGTGGCATAGCCTAAGTGTCAGCTGGCGGAAGCGGATTTTCAGCGAACCGGAGCATGTGGAGAAGTCTACCAGCAAAATGGCAAAGCATCTGAAGGAACTTGGCATTCAAATGGCGGGCGGTGATTTTGCGTAAAGCCGCTGGCAAAAGCCTGATTGAAAAATACTGCGGCTCACAGGATTTTACCTGTGGGCCGCAGATTCTTTTGCCCGTTTTGGTTACAGAGGGTGTTCGGCAATAAACTCGTCCATCAGCTGGGCGGCGGTCATCACCATTCTGGCGCAGGGACGTTTTGCATAGTATTCCGCGGTTCTGGCAGAGGGGGTGGGATCAGACGGGGGATTCTTCAGAATCTCCCGGCAGATAATGCTTCCGTTTTCCTCCCGGAATTTCTCCGCCAGCGCCTGCACGTCTTTATAAAGTCGCTTTTTGCCCTGATCGTCCTTGGGGTCGTCATAGCCATACAGAAGGCTCAGCACCATGAACATACCACTGACCGCGCCGCAGACCTCCCGTAGACGGCCCATGCCGCCGCCAAAGGCAGAGGCCCGCATTGCGGCATCCTTTTCGTCCAATCCGGTTACATCGGTAAAGGCAACCATCACAGCTTGGGCGCAGTTATAATCCACCAGAAACAGCTCTGCGGCTTTTGCAGAATGATCCATATAGTATCTCCTCTTTCTGTTGATATTGCAGGGTAAATTCCTGCTTGCTGGCTCTACAATATCACAGGCTGGAGTCCGGCGCAAGTACATCACACAAAAATCGCCAAAAAACCGCACGGAGAAAGGGGGCGGGGCATAGTCTGTTCTGGGAGGTGAAAAAATGTCAATGTTTGGCTGTAACTGTAACTTTAAATGTAACTGCACTGCCTTTGCGGTGCTGGCGGGGATCGTGATCGGTATCATTGGAGCATTTTTGCAGATTACCGGTGTGATCACCCTGACACCTGTATTTCTCATCGTTGCTTTGGGGATCGCGGTTGTGTATCTGGCGGTACTGCTGGGAGCGGCGGCGGTTTCCGGACGACCCAGCGGATGCAGATGTGTATGTTCTGCTCTGAATGGGGTGCTTGCGGGCCTGCTGGGGACGATTCTGCTGTCGGTGGTTCTTCTGCTTGTGGGGATCGTAGCAACCAGTGTGGTCAGTGCCATTCTGGTGGGACTGCTTCTGCTGTTCTTTACAGTGGCGGTGGTTAGCTCGGCCTGCTTTGTCAGGTACGCCACGGACTGTTCGGAATAATCCAATGGGGCGGCTTCCTTCCGGGAGCCGCCCTACATAGTTCAAGAAAGTTTTAAACTGGACGTAGTATGCAGTGCCGTTAACAGTGAAAGAGAGAATGGCAAAACATTCGCCTCTACTTTACTCTGTCAAAAGGAATGGAATATCCTCTCCGGTTTCATAGGCTTGACCTAACCGTAATATATATTGATTCGGTGAAGGTTTTCCTTTTAGAAAATATTGGTTCAAGCGGGCTTTTTCCTCCAGGTTAGACATTGCCTGTTTCCAAGTCTTATTTATGCTTCTGCGGATAACTCTCTTCACCATCCAAACCGGGCAATTCCACTGCACCGCCATTGTCCGCAATACTCTGCGTACATTCCTATATTCGTGTAAATTCATATGACCACCTCTTGCAATTAAGTATTCAAAATAAGATATCTAATACAGAATATATTTAATCATATCAATTTCGGCTACAATATGCAAGAGGGAAGGTGATTAAATTGGAAAAATTTGTCGCACGTAAGCCGGAAAAAGAAGTAATCTCTATGCGCATTTCCGTTGATACATTGCAGATTCTGGACGATAAAGCTGCTCAAACTGGTATTAGCCGAAATGAGCTTATCAATCAAATGATTTTGTTTGCCTTAACCAATATGGAAGAACAAGCAGAGGAATAACCGCCGCCGCAAGTGTATGTAAATGCACAGTTGCGGCGGTTTTGCGTTATAAAAAAGCCTGCGGGCGACCAATGGTCGCCCCTACGAGAAAATCCGTCCCTTCTTTCTGTAAAAATAAAAAGTGTGTAGCCCCAAACGGAGCTACACACCGAAAAACGCATAGCCTTTATGCAATGATTGTATCATATCCAGCAAAGAAAGACAAGGAAACATAGCCTCATTTTCTTCATAAAGAACCCTGAAAAACGCAAAAACAGGAAGCACGTCATGCCACTTTTT
Source organism: Faecousia sp. (assembly GCA_045538415.1). Taxonomy (GTDB): domain Bacteria; phylum Bacillota; class Clostridia; order Oscillospirales; family Oscillospiraceae; genus Faecousia. The sequence continues at coordinate 25,363 of JAZSRI010000113.1, forward strand.
GCGGAAATGACGTGCTTCATTGTTTTAATTTTGCGTGTTTGGGACGGGATTTCCGTCCCAAACGGTATACATTAAAAATGGGGGTTATTATCCTTTTACTGAGGTGACGATATCACATGATGATGTTTTCAGGCCAGTTGACACCATTGATCCAATAGCCGGTTATCTTTGTATCCCCGGTAGTCAACGTGACTGTACGTCCGCCTTCATTAGAGATGCTTTCCACATACTCTGCCCGAACAAAAGTCAGTGTGCCTTTTGCGTTTCCAAATGACAATGTTTCCGGGTGGAAATCGGGTAGTGTTTCTTGCTCGTTGTTAAAACCGTATACCACAAAACCAAATGGTTGTTCCAAAACGGTGCTCCCGGATTCCCATCCAAAAGACTGGCTTCCGGAGGTAAACACGCTCCAACCTTCGTATTCGGAAGAAAAGTAATCGTGAGTAATAAACACTTCGATGCCCACATCCTCACTTGACCAATAGATCAAACCCTGGTCGAATACCTTGCTGGAAATGGCAACACCGCAATCGAATTTCCCGGTGCCTTCCCCGAAAGCATCCACATACTCAATCTGATAGGGTCGGAATTCCAGATAGTCATTGATGTTCTCGGGGGTAAGCTCAACCGTTACAAACAGCTCTTCTTCTGAAGGTCCTTCCGGAACAGGAATTCTGCTGATGACATCCTGAAGTGCTTCCTCAAATTGTTCGGCTTCCAACAAATTAATTAGGCTGTCATATTTAGCCAGTATTTCTTCGTTTTTAGCCAGTGCTTCTGCATTTTCTGCCATTTGCTCCTGTTCAGCCTTGAAATCAGGAGAAAGGATAGATAATTCATTTTTGATTCCTTCAAAATTGCCGGTCTCCAGGTTTTCCAGCAAAGGCTTATACTGCTTGTCCACGCCGCAGGCACACAGGGTCAGACACAGTGCAAGTGTCAAGGACAGAAGAATGATTCGTTTCATGGCTACCTCACTTTCAAAAATGATGACCACCGACCATAGGACGGTGGTCATAGGTGATTTTTAATTACTTCAGAGCCTCTTCGATAGCAACAGCCACGGAAACGGTCATACCGACCATGGGGTTGTTGCCTGCGCCCAGGAAGCCCATCATTTCCACGTGGGCGGGGACGGAGGAAGAGCCTGCGAACTGTGCATCACCGTGCATACGGCCCATGGTATCGGTCATACCGTAGGAAGCGGGACCTGCAGCCATATTGTCGGGGTGCAGAGTACGGCCGGTGCCGCCACCGGAAGCAACGGAGAAGTACTTCTTGCCCTGCTCCATGCACTCCTTCTTG
>JAZSRI010000053.1:0-4897 GCA_045538415.1 Faecousia sp.
TCAAAGCAGGAGACCTTGTTTATTACATCGACGATGTAAAAGTAACAAGTTCTGCCCTTCTCATCAGCGAAATCCAGAAACACCAGATCGGTGACAAGGTAACTTTCACCATTGTGCGCGAAAACGATATTAAAAAAATCACTGTTGAACTGGAAGAATATCAGCAGGCAGCACAGAACCCTTCAGAAGAAGATAAATAAAAAAATTAACGGCCAGCTTTCATGCTGACCGTTTTTTATTATTCTTCTTCTGGTGTGTCCTTATTATCTTTTTTCCTTGAAAACATTCTCAGCTGCCGTCTAAGCAATCTGTTTTTCCGGTTGGTCTCACGGATCTGCTTAAAATTAGACTTGAGCTCCGGAGGCTGTTCCTTCAATTTTTCCGGTGGGACGGAAAGGCCGGAAAGCCGCTTGTTGGTTAGTTCTTTGAACAGCGCGTACAAAACTGAGGCAAAGGGAATCATCAGGAACATACCGGCAACGCCCATCAGCTCGCCGCCAACTGTAACAGCCACCAAAACCCACATACCGGACAGACCGATAGATGTGCCAACGACCTTGGGGTAAATCATATTGCCTTCAATCTGCTGAATCAACAGGAACAGCAGAACAAACCAAACTGCCTGCATTGGATTCACTACAAGGATTAAGAAGGCGCCAATAATACAGCCTATCCATGCGCCAACGATGGGAATAAAGGCGGTTACCGCAATCAGCACGCTTATCAGGGGAATGTACGGCATTCTGCAAATAGCCATAGCAACCGCAAACATAGCGCCTAAGATGCACACCTCGATACACTGGCCGGACAGGAAATTAGAGAAAGTGGAATTGGACAGCCGCAGCACCCGAACAATGTAGTCTGCCTTTTTTTCAGAGAGAAACGCGTAAACAACCTTTCTTCCCTGCCGGGCGAGGCTTTCCTTCTGGAAAAGACAATAGACCGCGAATACAATAGCAATTACAAGGTTAAAGACCACATTTGTAACGCTGCCAATAGCAGAAACTGTGGTGGACCAAACGCTGCTGACACTCTGTCCGAGCACAGACAGCACCTTCTGGACTGTACCGGCCCAATCGAAGCTTTCAAAATCCGTATTACTGCTGATCCATTTGAACAGCTCAGGATTCTGTTTGAGAGTCTCCTCCACAAAGGTTTCCGCCTCCAGGAAAAATTCAAATAACTGAGGAAGCAGAGACTGGACTGTTTCTACAATCTGGGGGATCAGCAGCCAGAACACAACAGCCAGAATCAAGGCAAGCAGGATAAATGTGAGAATAAGGGCAACTGTCCTGCGGAAAGACTCGCTCTTAATCTTTTTCAACTTATTCTCAATGAACCGCATAGGTACATTCAAAATAAACGCTATACCGGAACCAATCACAAAGGGTGAAATTACATCCAGAATTTTACCGGTCACTTGCTGGACTCTCTCTGCCTCGTGAAGCAACCAATACAAAACAATACACCCGGCGACCAGTAAGAACAGACGTGTTAGTGTTTTTTTATTCAGTTCTATCAAACTCCTCGCCCCTTTCCCTTAAACCATACCAAAGATTTTTATATAATATGTGAATAAATTACAATGAAACCGACAATTTTTCCAACTCCCGGCAAAGGGCATCCACATTACTCTCCTTTGTTGCCCAGCTTGTGCAAAATCTAACTGCTCGGTGGTTTTTATCCACACGTTCCTGTTCGCTGAAGGTGAAGTTATCCTTTAGCTTTTCCAGCAGGCTATCCGGAAGAATGGGAAATACCTGATTTGTCACGCCCGGGACATAGAAGCTATAACCCAGACTTGTAAGCGTATGCCGAAGCTTATCTGCCATAAGGTTGGCATGACGGGAGATGTTAAAATAGAGTTCGTCTTTAAAGAGCGACTCAAACTGCAGACCCAACAGCCAGCCTTTTGCGAGCATAGCGCCATGCTGCTTGATAAGGTACCGGAAATCATCCTGCAGAGCCGGATTGGATATTACCACAGCCTCACCAAACATAGCGCCCACCTTTGTGCCGCCAATGTAAAATACGTCTGTATAGGTTGCCAAATCCACCATTGTCACATCATTACCGCGGGCAGCCAGCCCATAACCGAGTCGGGCGCCATCCACGAATAAATACAGACCATATTCCCTGCAGACAGAAGAAATGGCAATCAGCTCATCCCGGGTATAAATAGTTCCCAATTCCGTAGGATTGGAGATATAGACCATCTTTGGTTGGGCAGTGTGTTCCCGGCTGGCATCGGACAAGTGGGCCTGCATGACATCTCGCACCTGGTTGGCAGTAATCTTACCATCAGCAGTTGGAATAGAAAGCACCTTGTGACCTGTGGCTTCCACCGCGCCGGTTTCGTGCACATTGATATGGGCACTTGCGGCACCCAACACCGCCTGATGGGGTCTGAGAGCAGCGTCAATCACTGTCAGATTTGCCTGCGTACCACCCACAAGAAAATGCACTGCCAGATCCCTACCGCCGCACTTTCCGCGGATAAGGGCCGCGGCACGGCGGCAGGCCTCATCCTCACCGTAGCCATCCATTTGACACGGACTGTTTTCCGTTATAAAACGGAGAACCTCAGGGTGGCACATTTCATTGTAATCATTGTGAAACAGGAGCATAATATCCTCCACAGTAATATCATTATCTATATTTTACTGGCGAATGTCTCAACTGTCAAGGATACATATTTCCACTTTCCCAAACATAGGATTGACACGGTACCACACAGCAGGGAGGTTATCTTATGGCAGATACGATTGAGGAGCGCGCCTGCGAACTGGCTGTGTACATTATTGAAACCGGTGCTACCGTACGAGCTGCTGCAAAGCACTTTCACGTATCAAAATCCACCGTACATAAGGACCTGTCCCAAAGATTGCCGCAATACAACTGGGTTCTGTATGAAAAGGCCCGGTCAGTGTTGGAGCTGAACAAAGCTGAACGGCACATTCGGGGTGGAATCGCTACGCGTAACAAATATTTGCAGAACAAATAGACAGGTTTTGTGCCCAGCCTTATGGCTGGGCACAAAAAATTACAGATCGTCCGCGTCCTGTATCGGCTTTTCCATTGGATCAGCCGGTTCTCCCGTGTAGCTGCCCATGGGATCAATGTGGATTTTCGGATCCAGATAATGACCTTTGTTCTTCTCTTTGTTCAATACACTCACTCCCCCATCTAGCATGCCACAGGGAATCTAAATTATCCGGTTTGCAATCCAGCGCAAACTGTGATATATTCTAGGAAAAGGTGGGTGTGCTATGTTTGAAATTACACTGATTACTGTGGGCAAACTGAAAGAAAAATTTTATCTGAGCGCCGCGGAGGAGTATGAAAAGCGGCTGAAAGGATACTGCCAATTTAAAATATTAGAACTTCCGGAGAGCAGACTTTCGGATCATCCCAATGCCTCCGAAATTGAAGCGGGTCTTGAAAAGGAAGCGGAATTAATTCTTGCCAAAATCCCAAAAGGCGCATGGTTCTGCGTCCTGACGCCGGAGGGCAAACTGCTTACATCGCCCCAGTTAGCCGAAAAAATGGAGAACATCAAACTCTCCGGCAAAAGCAGCGCCTGTTTTCTCATCGGTTCCTCCTTTGGAATCGCCCAGAGGGTGAAGCAGCGGGCAGATTTCAAGCTCTCTATGAGTCCCATGACGTTTCCCCACCATCTTGCACGGGTTATGGTTCTTGAACAGCTCTACCGCAGCGAGGCAATACAGGCAGGCAGCAAGTATCACAAGTAAAGTTAGCGTCTCACTATACGAACAAATCAGCCGGCTAAGCAGCCGACTGATTTGTTTCAAAACTCCCCTGCGTCGTACATAACTGCTGACAGGGCACACAGCGGTGCGGTTTCGCAACGAAGGATCCGGTTACCCAAGGTGCATACCCTGAATCCAGCCTCTTGAGCCTGCTCCACTTCCCCACTGTCCAGACCGCCTTCCGGACCGGTAAGCAGGCTGACGGTCTTGTATGGCCCCTCCTCCAGAGCCATACGCAGCGTGGTAGCCCGTTCATTTTCGTAAAAGAGAATCGCCTTATCGGCGTTTGCGCCTCTGTTAAGAGCCTCTGTGAAGCTCCGCAGGACTATTACCTGAGGGATCCGACCTCTGCCGGATTGTTCTGCGGCGGAGGCGGCTATTTTCTGCCACCGCTCCAGTTTTTTCTTCAAGCTCTTCTCGTCCGGTCTGGAAACACAGCGGGCAGAGGGAAACGCGACAATCTCATAAGCGCCCAGTTCCGTTGCTTTCTGGATCACATGCTCCAGTTTATCCGCTTTGGGAAAGGCAACATAGACACTAACCTTGACAGATGCTTCTGACGAGGACGGCAGACGGCTGTCCACAACTAAACTGATTTGGCCTGGGCTGACATCGCTGACTGTACAAACACATTCATTTCCCTGACCGTCACAAACCGTTACCTGTTCTCCCTGCTTGATCCGCAGAACCTTGGCATGGGCTGCGTTATCTCCCGTGAGCACAAGAAAGCCCGGCTGTAATTCCTCCGGCTTAACAAAAAAACGTGTCATACGCGACTCCCCTCTCCAGATATCATCGAACATCTAAACATAATTTTCACTCTGGTTTCCAAGCTATAATATACCATCTCTTTGGGGTGATTTCAAGGAATAATCCTTGTAAATCTCTAACCAACAACCGGGAGCACTTTCGATTCCACGGTGCGAGAAAACATGTGTGGCCCATCTAAAAAAGGATTGACAAACGGTCACTTAATGGTTATAATACATAAGCGCACTTGCGAGAGTGTTGGAATGGTAGACAAGCACGTTTGAGGTGCGTGTGGTTACGCCGTGTGGGTTCGAGTCCCATCTCTCGCACCAAAATTCCGGTTACCCCTTACGGGGTGACCGGAATTTTTTGTGCAG
>JAZSRI010000041.1:0-8820 GCA_045538415.1 Faecousia sp.
TTCCATTTTTATTGGAAACACAGGGGAAATTTCATCCATACTTTAGATAACTGGCACTAAAAAGCACTGCACTAACCCTAGAAACCGGATTGCACTCACAATTTAAGAATTAGGCCAAGGAACAGAAAGGCCGGAAGGTACCGTCTTGTCACAGACTGCACAGGGCAGCGCAAGATCCATTTCAAACAGCACCTTATTTCCGGACCAGAATCATCCGTTCCAGATAGATAGCGTTTTCATCCTTGGGATCGCCGCCGTACACGCTGCCAGTGAACTTCATGGACAGGTAAATGTCGCATTCTTCCATGGGAAAAGTCACCGCGATACCGCTTAGATTCACCCAAGTATGGTTGTAGCTCAAGACGAACAGACGTGTATCCGCCGTATCGGGGATGTTTTTCGCTGTGCCGATGTGATACAGGTGGTAGCCACCCTGCTTCAGATCCTCCCGATAGAACTTCGGAGGTATGGTCACCGTCTCATCCTGCCGGACGTAAATATCCAGCGCTTTCGCCCCTGTTGTATTCCGATTGGTCACGTACATTCTGGGTATATACCCGCCGCGAGCCTTATCGTAGTTCACCTTCATAACGCGGCTGACAGTTGCCTCTGGATCCTGTTCCGACGTTACACCGGTGTTCTGGTTCCAACTGGGCAGGAAAGTGCGGATAGTATCCTTAAAATAGAACTGGTAGGTATCCTTAGGATCCACATAGGCCAGTTCCGCAGGCAGCGGCGCAATCTCTTCGTCCCCAAATGTCATTGCGCTGAAAAATACCCTCTCATCCTCTATATGGCTCTTCACATACAGATCATTGGGATGCCACTGCAGGAACGCATCCATCGCCCGAAAAATCTGCTGCCGCAGCTGTTCCCGGTCAAAGTCAAAGTTTTGCCCCAGCCGCTCTGCCTGATGCTTTAGATCGAAATATTTCAGCAGGATCACTTTATTTATGTTCTGCTCCAGCCACTGGATCCGCCGTTCCATCTTATAGTCGCCCTTAACCGCCTCCATCGCTTTGGCAAGGCAGGCTTTTCCCTCCACCACAACTGTGGAATCAATGAAATTATACCGGGCATCGTCCCGCACACAACACAGGGCAATGTCATACTTTGCAGATGCGGTCCGCAGAAGCTCTATATAATCCTTTACATAAGGTGTTGCCTGCCGGTAAAACCGCTGAATAAAATCTTCCATCAGCGCTTCTGTATCCGCCTCGGGATCCTCGCACAGGTGGTACAGCAGATACTGGTTCATCTCCCACATATCCTGCGCTGTTGTTTCGTTCTCCACCAACACGCCAGTCACGCCGTATTCCCAAAAGGTCTTAAAGGTATCTCCCAACCGGTCTGCCAAAACAAAGGTAAAGGGCATAAACAGGTTGTACATGTACTCCCAAATATAAATCTCCGCACCGGTGCGCTTGCAGATATCATGCCAGCCCTGCAGCAACCGCAGATACTTCTTATTGCCCCGGTCATGGATACCATGGTGAATATCGGAGTCCACGTTGGCAAGGCGGATAATCACATTCTTGTCAGGCGCAGTGTCATCCGTAGGCGGTTCAATGTAGCTTTCATAAATCAAAGTTTCCAGTTTAGCATGGGGATAGACTTTGGCTACTTCCCTTGCCAGCCGGTTAATAAACTGTAGCAAGTAACCGCTCAGGCCGCTTCTCTCGATCTGAGCCTTGCACTTTTCGCATTGGCAGATACCCACTTCCGTATCATTCAGAGAGACAGACCAAAAACAGGGAGGTTCAACCCCGGCAGCTTCTGCCTCCGCACACTGCCGGCCAATGTTATCCAGCAGCTTACCCAAAAGGGTCTGGAACATCCCGTCATTGTTCAGGCATGGATGACCGTAGGAAACCCGTTTGCCCTCTACTTCACTCCATGCATACCAGTCCGGATGCTCCCCAAAATAGGTTTCCGCAGGCAGATAGTAGCCCATAGAATGGCAGTGGTTGGGCGCGCCCATTTCCATAGCGCCGCCAAAGGCCCGCACATTCTCATTATAAGAACCTCCCGCCAGTTCAATATTCCGTTCCACAACATTGGTCCGCATTTTGGACGCGTAGGAATAGTCCGGCAGTCTGCAGGAATTCACAAACAGCTTTCGGTAATAGAACTTGGGGGTTCCCTCTGCCGCGAAATCCCCATCCAGCACCAGTTCTGTCAGCTGCTGTACATCCTCCTCGTCAATGGACCACCACCGGACACCTACCACATCCTCCAGGAAGTGATACACACTGTAAATATTACCCCGGTGATGAGACTTCAGGCCACCTGTCAGCACCACATTTCCCTGATGCATCCGGATTTTCCAGTTTTCCCCCGCATCTCCTCGGATTCCGGCAGTTTCGGCGTAGGCCGTATGGCCTACATAGAACGCCTTGCCGACAACCTCCTTTTCCGGCAGTATCTGCATCTGAACCTGTAGGGCTTTTTGCAAGTATACCTGCAGTTCCCGGGCAGCGCACTGCTCCACCGCAGAGGAATTTTCGGGAATAGCAATTACATAATCGGTTTTTCCGTTTTCAATTATCCGTATTTTCAAAGGGTCTCCTCCATCTGTTTCATCCAAAATATTTTCCATCACCCATGGATTCCTCCAGCACCTGCAAATCCGCTTCCTGATTGAACACCAGCAGCACCGTTGCACCCGGTTCGGGCGCATTGGAGGATATTCTTACATAGCTGTCCTTGCCGAACAAAATCTTTATCCGGTTGTGGACATTATTCAATCCGATATGGGCGGTCTCGTCTATGCTTTCGTCCAAACTCCGGTTGATCTCCTCTGCCCGCTCAGGACTAACGCCCTTGCCATTATCCCGCACGCAAATGTAGTTTTTCCCATCTTTCCGGTATCCGCGAATAGATACATAGTCTGTTTCATCACCCCGGATGCCGTGTACAAAATAATTTTCCAATATGGGCTGCAGGCTCTGCTTGGGGATCACCTGATTCAGCATCTCAAGCTCAAAGTCGATCTCATACTCAAACATGTGGTCAAAGCGGATCTCAGAAAAGGCAATAAACTTTTCCAGTGCGTCCCGCTCCTGCTGCACTGTCACGATGCTCTCGCCCCGGGTCTGATACTCAAAGATCCGGGAAAGCAGCAGCACCATTTCCGCGCCTTCCTCTTTGCCGTCCTCGCTCAGCTTTTCCCGGATAGATTCCAGGGAATTGAACAGAAAATGGGGATTCACCCGCAGCTGCAGCATTTTATACTCCATGTTCTTCTGCAGCAGCTGGAACACGTAGTTCTTATTGATGGTATCCTCCAAATCGTCGCACATTTTATTGAACTGCACAGCGATCCGGCAAAATTCATCGTCATGCCTGCCTTCGTCCAACCGATACCGAAGATCATTTTTACCAACCCGGCGCAAACCATTTTCCAGAGCGGCAAATTTTTTGTTCACCGCCCGGTTCATGGAAAGCAGCACCAGCAAAACACACAGGCAGACAGACGCGGCAAACACCAAAATAAAGCTTCCTGTTCCTGTAAGGGCAAAGCCCGTAAGCACCGACTTTGGAAGAATATAGTATATGTATACGCCGCCCCGGCTGACAAACCGGCTGTTTTTCAAATAAACAACATCATTCCGAAGAAAATCGTCCTTAGATGCCTGCAGTACATCAAAATCCTTTAAATAGGTCACTTCTTCGGAATAGTCATTCTCACTGTCAAACAGGACCATCCCTTCCTGTGAAAGCACATAAAAGCGGGCTTCCTCAGGCACATCATGATTTTCCAAAAGCGCGGTAAAATACTCTGCATCATACAGAACCGTGACCTGATACTGATATTCTTCCTGTTGACCCCGCTCCAGAAGATCTGACTGCAAGCCAAACAAATACCACTGTATCTGTTTGTCACGTTTGACTTGAAAAACCCGGGTGCCCAGTATGGAACGGCCTTGCTGAACCGTCGGTGCTGTCAGCTCCATGTCTACCCTTTGGGTGGATGCGGAATTTGAAAGGCACAGATAGCTTGCCCCATCCATTTTTCTCGTAAAATAGATGCCGCTGATGCGCCAATCCTGCTGACACATAGCCTTCATGATCCTGTCAAACTCCCGGAATGCCTGCACGTAGGACGCGTCCTCCCGTTCAGTACTGCAAAAGGTTTGCAGATCCTTTGTTGCTTGAGCATCTTCATAGATGGGAAGAAAGGGTTTGTAATAACTGTTCCAAATATCCACGTATCCGTCAGCCAGCTCTGCAAGGGCATTGTCGCAGTTTTCTACGATCTTTTCATTCTGTTCCCGATTCATTTCTAAAAAAGAAATACTCACCGTTGCAAATATGACCAAAACGATTGCCAGCGCGCTGATAAAGATGAGCCGGGAATAATAATTGCTCAGAAACCGTTTTTTCATATTACACTTCCTCTTGACAGCGGTAACGGTACTCTCTGGGAGAGATACCGTAGACCTTGCGGAACATCTTATTGAAATAGCTTTGGTTGGAAAAACCTACCCGCCCTGCTACATCTCCGATCCGGAGCTCATTCTCATAGAGGAATTTTTCCGCTTCCAGCATCCGTACCTTCAGCAGATAATCGTTAAAGGACTCTCCGGTCTGTTCCCGGAATATCTTTCCCAAATAAGCCGGTGAAACATGGCAGCTCTTGGCTACATCCTGAATGGAAAAATCGCTGTCCGTGTAGCATTTTCGCATCTCTGTAAGAGCCTTATTCACATGCTGGTGATAAATGCCGCTGCCGGGCTCACTGCCGCTGTTTGCCATATTCCAGAAAAACTGCTCCATCCATGCCAGCATTTTCTTAGAAGAATTCAGGTTGGCAAAAATGCCCTCCGGAAGTTCCACAACATTCAAAGGCTGCAGCACACTCAAATGCTTCAAAGCAAACACCATCAGGCAGGTCAGTTCCTTCTGCCGTGCTTCCTCATTGGGACAGCTGTCTGCGGCTTGCCGCACTGCCTGCATAATCTTTTCCCGGTTACCGCTTTGCAGCTGATTCAGGAACTGCTGCCGGCTGCCGCCCTTGATGACCATCCGGTACTTCTCATAGGAATACTTCCATGTGTCAATGACCCTGCCGCCAAAGAGGCAGCCCGCCATGGAAAAGTCGCGGCAAAGGCCGTAGTTTTCCCCGATTTCCCGGTAAGATTGGAGGGGTCTGCCCACAACAAACACCGTATCCCTCAAAACATCCTCCGCAACCAGCATGTGGTACACCTGCCGAAGGTCAGCTTCCACTGCAGCCTCTTCCCCAAACAGCAGCAGCACCATGTGCATGTGTCCGTCTAAAAACACATGCATTTGCTCCGATTCCATAGCATTGAACAACGCAAGAATCTCCGAGCACCGCTCATTCTCGATCCGAAAAAGATCCGTCATCGCCAGGCGGCATACCGGCACCTCTAAATTAATATCCGCCAGACGGCACTGTTCCTGCATGCGGGTGGAATCGTCATCACCGCTGAGAAGCCGCTGAAAAATACTGTTTCGGAATATATTAATATCCTGCTTCTTACTGCTCAGCTGCTCCTCTTTATAGGCCAGCTCCACAGTTTTGAGGCAGTTGTTGATTTCTTTCACATCAATGGGTTTCAGACAATAGTCAATGATGCCGTAGCGAAACGTCTCTTTCACATAGGCGAACTTGTCGTATGCGCTCAATACAATCACATACAGATCAGGTTTCCGTTCCTTCGCCTGCCGGATTAGTTCCAGCCCGGACATACCGGGCATTTGGATATCTGTCAGCAGCACATCCACTTGATTTTGGCTGATAAATGTCAAAGCAGCTTCGCCCGACATGGCAAACCCAGCTACTTCACACCCAAAATTTCCCCAGTCAATATTTTTGGCCAGCCACGATACGATGGCTTCCTCATCGTCCACCAAAAATACCTGCAGTTTTCTCTCTTGCATGGTTTTCATTCCCGCCTTTTGCCGCACAGTGCGGATATTTTTCCTTCTTAAATTATAGCACAGATCCCACTGTTTTTCAAAAAACCAAAAATAGGAAAACGGCCCGTCCTCAAAAATACATGTATCATTGGGGACGGGCCTGAGGCTCACTTATTAAAAATTACGAATGGTATAAATTAGAATTCAACGCCGTACTTTTCAGCATATTCCTTTGCCTGACCCCATCTTACGTTGGCGTCAGCAACAACCTTCTCCATGCCCAGCTCAGCAGCTTCAGCCTTCAGCTCTTCCCACAGAGCGTCGAACTCAGCCTGATCCTTGGCAAATACCATTGCCCAGGAGTTCTTGATGATCACTTCGCCGATACGGGTCTCCAGAGTAGTGATCTCGTCACTTGCGGTGGGAACCAGGTTGAACAGTGCGGAAGTTTCCATGAAGTTCGTTCTGCCGTTGGCATCCTGATAAGCATCCATGTTGAAGTAGTCGCCGTAGATGGTGCCCCAGCTCTTATACATCTGGTTGGGCTCTGCACCAAAGATGCCGGGATTCATCTTAGCGTCAACGCAGCCGTCACCGCTCAGATCGGGGAACGCGGAAGCCAGTGCGGGCTGAGAGCAGAAGGAGTAGAAGGTGTAGATACCGCCATCTTCCAGCTCATAAGTCTCGCCGTTAGCTCTAGCGTTCATAAAAGCCTCAGTAAACACACGGGTGTCGCCATCCCAGGTCCAGCACTCGCCCTCGGGTCCGCAGTAAACGGTACGCAGGCCGTCGATGGAGTAGTACCAGTCCAGGTAAGCCAGAACCTTCTCGGGGTACTCACAGTCGGCGCTGACGCCAACCCACTGGAGATAGCCGCAAGCATTGTGGGGATATCCGGGCAGTTCGAACTCGTCGATCCACAGGGGAGCGTAACCCATGTAGGTGCCGTCATCATTGGGCTGGAATACTTCGCCGTGGTTACGGAAGTCGGTTGCCATGTAAACACCGGACAGGACCTTTGCCTTATAATCCTGATAAACCATAGTCTTGGAGTCGGGATCGATCAGGCCCATCTGGTTAGCGTCAAACAGGTACTGCAGAGCTCTCTTGTAAGCGCTGTCATCGTCCAGAATGGACTTGGGAGCCATGGTGCCGTCGGCATACTGCTCAGTCAGCTTGCTTGCGGGAACATTGTAATAGCCCCAGTAGCCAGTGATACCCTGTGCATTACGAGAATACAGGCCCTTATCCCAGTCAGTCCACATACCGATGGCATAGTGCTTGACATCAGACTCGACTTCGTTGGCCTTGTCCTGCATCTGCTTCAGCAGGGGCAGGTAGTCATCCATGGTCTCGATTTCGGGGTAACCAAGAGCTTCATAGATGTCCCAACGGATACGGGGCTGAGTGAATGCACCGTATTCAGCGCCGACACCGATGGGCAGACCGTAGCAACCACCAAACATGTCGCGGGTTCTTGCCATACCGGGCTCATAGTACTCAGCGTAACCGGTGCTGTAAACATTGGGCAGCTGATCCTTGTACTCATCCAGATCCAGCAGCATGCCGCCTTCAGCAGCAGCTCTCATGTCAGCTTCATCAGTAAAGTAGACCATGCCGGGCAGTTCGCCGGAAGCCAACAGTGCATCCATAGCACCATCTGTATCCATGACGTTCTCCCACTTGATGCCGAAGGTTTCCTGGCAGAACTTATCGAAGCCGGGGTAAGGTTCAATACCCGTCCAAGTAAGAACTGTAATTTCATTCACCTCATCGGCAAGGTTCTTGGGAGGCTCAGTTTCGTCCGGAGCCTTAGTTTCGTCTGCAGGATCGTTGTTGGCTGCAGGCTGCTTGGTCTCTTCAGGCTTTTCAGTGGGGGTACATGCTACCACAGACAGAACCATGACCAAGCAAAGAAGTAGTGCGATCAGTTTCTTCATAATTGTTCTCCTCTCATAAAGAATAATTTATTTTCCTCCGCCTGCAGTGCAGACAGAAAGATACGGATTTATAAACACTCATCTTGGTGAGCTCAGCGACGCAGGATTCTATGAAAATCCCTTGGGAATTTTATCCCTTTACTGCGCCAATCATAATACCCTTGGTAAAGTACCGCTGGAAGAACGGATAGATCAGCAGAACAGGAATCATGGTAATTGCCGTGATGGTATGCCGCACAGATGTGACATTCAAAGCGCTTGCTGCCTGAGACAAGGTCTCGCTGCCAGTAGTTTCAAGCATTTGCTGAAGCATTCTTGCACGGGTAATATAGCTTTGCATCAAGGACTGGAGGGTCTGCAGATCATTACCTGTTGTATACAGGATCGTATCCATGTAGCTATTCCACTGTGATACGCCGGCAAAAATAGCGATTGTAGCCAGAATCGGTTTGGACAGCGGCAAAATGATTCTGACAAACCGGTTAAAATATCCCGCGCCGTCCAGTATTGCCGCTTCCTCCAGGGATGCGGGAATACTTTCGATATATGTCTTGATCAGTACAATGTTGTAAGCCGATACCATGCCAGGCACAATGTATACCAGGAAATTATTCATCAGACCCAATTCCTTGATGTTCAGATAGTTGGGAATCAGACCCGCGCTAAAATACATGGTGATCACAACAAAGCGGTACCAGAATTTTCTACGCCAGTATTCCTGCCGGGTGAAGGCATAGCCCATAATACTGCAGCCCAACACCGTTAGTCCGGTGCCCAACACCGTTCTCAGCACAGAGATAAACGTTGCCCGGAAAATACCACCCAGCCGAAAAACAGAAGCATAGTTTTCCAGGTGGAAGTCAACAGGCCACAGCCATACCTGATTTTTCATGACTGCATCGTTGTTACTGATGGTATTGATCAGAACAAAATAGAAAGGATACAGGCATATGGTCGCGAAAAATCCCATGATCAGAATGTTGATCACATC
>JAZSRI010000060.1:0-10962 GCA_045538415.1 Faecousia sp.
TTTAACGGCATGTTTGATGCCGGCGCTGTACTGGATCCTGCCCGCAGTAACTAAACAAGCCATTATTTTAACATTTCACTGTAATATAGGTCTGGTTCTGTTTCTTAATAAGAAATTAGAACCAGACCTTGATTACGCAAAGTAACTGACCTTTTTGCCCATGGAAATTACGAGAAATTACGGAGTCCCATTATGAACGATGTTCGCCAGCTTCTAAATATTAAAATTGAATCCCCCTATTGGGACGATGCTTATGCGCTTGCGCTGAATGATCCGGAAATTCCCCAGTGGCTTACGGAAGCATATATTCGAAAGCTACATGATGAATGTAATGTATTTCCAAACAATCTAGAGAAAATCATTTCCGTTATTCCTCATGTTACAGCAGTTCCGGAACTGTGTCTGCTTGCGAAAACCTTCTACCACATTTTGGATAATAAACTTCCTGCTTCGGAAGTCTTTTCCTCTATTCAGTTCCCAAAGGCGCCTGAAGGCGTAGAAAACACCATAGGATATGACTGCTTCGCCATTTTCCCGGTGATTGGTCATCTGCGTCCCACCTGGGATGCGCTTGAAGCCAGAGGGGTGGACCACAGTATTTTGCGTGAGAGTCTGTTCTGGGTAGATTCCCTGTTTACAGGCTCCAGCGAAAGACTGGGAAAACTTGCTTTTGCGGAAGAAGAGTTTATGATGCACCGGGTGGCTATCTACGTAAATCAAATAATAATCGGATGTTTAAGATTTGAATTGTGCAAAAATGTAGAAAAGCCCGTCAGAGTGTTTATCAACAGGAAAGGTGAGGTTTGCTGCCTCATGTCTAACGCTATCCTGCACCGAAGCGGCCACATTCTTGGTTCCTACCGCTGCACGGATACAGAGGGCGCATACCCTGCGGACTTCGAGGAAACCGCAGATGCGTATATCGGCTATACCGTCGATGAGCATACCCGTCTTGTAAAAAAGGAACGGATTTCTCTTTCCAAGACAGATTGGATACCGTTCTATATTCCTGGCGATGATATTGTGAAAATCCATATCTCCTATGGTGCAAAGATTTCCCGTGAGGGTTGCTGTGAGGCGATTGAACGGGCGCGTGAAGTCATTCCCCGGTGTTTCCCTGAGTTCCACTTTAAAGGTTTTACAATCTGCTGTTGGATGCTCTCCCCTGAGCTTCGTGATATTCTCTCCCCCACCTCCAACATCATCGGCTTGCAGGATAATTTTTATGTTTTACCCGCTCTAAGCGCAGCCAAAGACGGGTTCTTTTATGCATTCGGCATTAATGAAAACTCTGTAGATGACATAACCTTTGATGCTCTGCCCGAAAAAAGTTCTCTCATGCGGGGCCTCAAAGAAAAAGCCCTTGCAGGTAAATTTGTCTATGAGTTCCACGGCTTTGTTCCCCGATAAGCACCTGCAGCCTGACCTTTATGAAATAAAACGCAAGACAGACAGTTTCAGCGAATTCCTTCGCCAAAACTGTCTGTCTTTTGTTACTGTTTAACCGTGCTTTCATGCTGAAAAACAGCAATTCAGGTGTTTCCACGCAGTTCGATAATCTGATCACGCAAAATCGCAGCGTATTCGTACTCCATCATACGTGCAGCTTCTTTCATCTGTTTCTCCAGCCGGGCAATTTCCTTTTCCTTCTCGGCTTTCGTCATCTTCACACCGCTGCGTCCCTTTCGTTCCGCAGTGGGAGAAGAAATCTCGATCAGGTCACGTACCGACTTAATAATGGTCTTAGGTACAATTCCGTTGGCTTTGTTGTATTCATCCTGTATCTTCCTGCGACGTTCTGTCTCCCGAATGGCCGCGCGCATAGAAGCTGTTACTGTATCGGCATACATGATAACAAATCCCTCGGCATTTCTGGCAGCCCGGCCAATGGTCTGGATCAAACTGGTCTCCGAGCGGAGGAAACCTTCTTTATCCGCGTCCAAAATTGCTACTAGGCTGACTTCAGGCAGATCAAGACCCTCCCGGAGCAGATTGATGCCCACAAGCACATCAAACTTTGCCATCCGGAGATCCCGGATAATCTCCATGCGCTCCATAGCACCAATGTCAGAATGCATATATCTGACACGGATGCCAGCCTTCTGCAGATAGGCTGTCAGATCCTCTGCCATCTTCTTGGTAAGGGTAGTCACAAGCACTCTTTCGTCACGGGCAGTTCTCTTGTTAACCTCCCCTATCAGGTCATCTATCTGCCCTTCTATGGGTCTAACCTCCACCAGAGGGTCTAAAAGTCCTGTCGGTCGAATCACCTGCTCCACCGTCTGAGCAGAGCGTGTTTGCTCATACTCCGCCGGTGTGGCGGAAACATACACAACCTGATTCAGTTTGGAATCAAACTCTTGGAAGTTAAGCGGTCTGTTATCATACGCAGAGGGCAGACGGAAACCGTAATTTACGAGAGCATCCTTTCTGCTTCTGTCTCCGGCATACATAGCCCGGCACTGAGGCAGGGTCACATGGCTCTCGTCCACAAACAGTAGAAAATCCTCCGGAAAATAATCCAACAGCGTTGTAGGCGGTGTCCCCGGCTGTCTGCCTTGTATCACACGGGAATAATTCTCTATGCCGGTACAAAAACCGATTTCCGTCAGCATTTCCAAGTCATAGGCCGTGCGCTGGGATATCCGCTGTGCTTCCAGCAGCTTGTCCTGAGACTTGAAGAACGCCACCTGCCTGTCACATTCCTCGCGAATCTCTCGCATTGCCCGCTCCATCTTTTCCCGGGATGCCACATAGTGGCTTGCGGGATATATAGCAACATGGTCAATATACCGTTCTACCACACCGGAAACCGCATTGATCTCGCTGATGCGGTCTACCTCATCTCCAAAAAACTCCACTCGGATGGCGCGCCCTGCCCAGTAGGCCGGATACACCTCCAGTGTGTCGCCGCGGACCCGGAACTTGTTTCTGGAAAAGTCAATATCATTTCGCTCATAACGAATCTCTGTCAGCTTCTTCAGCACTTCCTCCATGGGATGTTCCTTGCCCACACGCAGAGAAATAACCATGCTGCGGTAGTCAATGGGGTCACCCAAACCATACAGGCAGCTGACGGAGGATACAACGATCACATCCCGCCGCTCAAATAAGGCAGAGGTGGCACTGTGGCGAAGGCGGTCGATCTCCTCATTGATGGCAGAATCCTTTTCAATGTAGGTATCTGTATGGGCAATATACGCCTCCGGCTGGTAATAGTCATAGTAAGAGATAAAATACTCTACAGCGTTATTGGGGAAAAACTCACGGAACTCGGAGCAAAGCTGTGCTGCCAGCGTTTTATTGTGGGCCAGCACCAACGTGGGGCGATTTACTTTTTCAATGATGGAAGCCATTGTAAAGGTTTTTCCGGAACCGGTAACACCTAAAATGGTCTGTTCCCGCAATCCAAGCTCCAAACCTTTGGCTATTGCATCAATGGCCTCCGGCTGGTCACCGGAGGGTTTATATTCAGAAACAAGCTGAAACTTATCCAAAGTGTACCTCCATTACCGAACACTGCAGCCATCTTTCGGGGAATAATACTGGGATTGGACGATGGAAACAAAATCCTCGCCGGATACCACAATATGATCTGCCAGAATAATCTCGACGCTTTCCAAGGCGTTGGCTACTCTGCCTGTAGTCTCAATATCATCGGCAGAGGGGATTGCAAGACCACTGGGATGATTATGAGCCAGCACAACTGTGGTTGCATTGGCGCCAAGAGCCATTTCCACAATCCGCCGAATGGGAACATTTGCGGAATTCACGCTACCCTCTCCTACTTTTTTACAGCAGATTACCTTGCATTTCGCGTCCAGGCACAGCAAGAATACCGTCTCCTGCTCCCTGCCATAAAAATAGGGAGTAAGATAGTGGCCGCATTGGTCAATGGTTCTTAGAATTTGGCCGGGGGCAGATCGTTTTACCTGATAGTATCTGCCGGCTTGTGTAATCAATGACAAAAAGGTGGAAACATTATGAGTGACACCCTCCACCCTTTCCAGTTCCTCAGTGCTTGCACCCAGCACTCTTGTAAGAGTTCCAAAGTGATCCAGTAATCTGTGGGCCAATGGGTTGGTATCCACCCGGGGAATACAGTAAAACAGAAGCAATTCCAAAACATACAATTCATCAAAATTGTCAAGACCTTCCCTACGGAATCTTTCCTTCAATCTTTGACGATGTCCTTGATGTATCGACATTTTTCCACCTCATTTACGAATTTAACCTTGCTATTTCGGTTGAATGTGCTTAAAATGGTTCCAGTAGTTCTTATTTGCTGTGGGAAAGTTTTTAAGTAAACTGCACATGCTATGGGACAAGGAGGCATACCATGGAACTGAACAAAGATACTCTCCTTTTAGAACAAATCGACCGCCCAGTGCTTTGCGTCAAGGACGGCATTGTTGTGGAAACCAACCGTGCCGCTGCCCAGATGCAGATCAAGCCTGGAACTGAAATAAAGGATTTCCTTCCGGAGGAATGCAATCCCTATGAGGATTTTACCGGTGGTCAGCTGTCACTGACATTAACCATCGCACAAATTCCCTGCCTTGCTACGGTACACAGGACAGAGTCCTTTGATATCTTTCTTTTGGAGCAGCCGGAAGATACGGACAAGCTGCAAGCCATAGCGCTGGCCGCGCAGCAGCTGCGTGTGCCGCTGAACAATGTAATGACACTCACCGGCCAATTGCTTTCCCACAAAGACCTGGGCGAAGATTGCCCTCTCCGTGACCAGGCAAAGCAGATTAACAAAGGCCTATTTCAATTGCTCAGACTTATCAGCAATATGGCCGATGCCCAAAGGTATACCGGCAGTGAAGCCGTTACGGTAAGGCCTGTGAATCTCACCTCGTTTTTCCGTGAGATTTTTGAAAAGGCCGCCGTCCTTACCCGGGATACGGGCATTGTACTAAAATACACCGGCCCGTCCAAGGCTGTAGTCGGTCTTATAGACGAAGAGGTCATGGAGCGGGGCGTGTACAACATCATCTCCAACGCCATAAAATTCTCTCCCAAGGGAGGAACTGTGGAAGCTACATTGATTGAGTCCGGCAATTTGGTAAAGCTTAGTGTTGCAGACCAAGGCAGCGGCATTCCTCCCCAGATACAAAGCACCCTCTTTACCCGCTATTTACGGCAGCCCGGTATAGAAGACGGGCGTTTTGGTATCGGTTTGGGCATGACAATGGTTCGCAACGCGGCAAAAGTACACGAAGGTACTGTGCTCATTGATACGCCAAACGCCCATGGAACACGGGTTACGTTGACATTTCCTCTTCGAAAGGGAGAACCGGGAATCTTACACAGCCCCATCCTTCGCATCGGCGACTATGCCGGTGGCTGGGATCACGGCCTTTTGGAATTGGCAGACGATCTTCCCTCCGACAAATATGACAAGTAATTTTTCTTTCCGGCCTGCAGTGCAGGCCGGATTATTTTACAAATACCGCTTCAAATACTGGCCGGTATAACTGTGCTGATTGCGAACCACTTCTTCCGGTGTGCCACAGGCGACCACATAACCGCCCTGATCCCCGCCTTCAGGGCCAAGATCAATGATATGGTCACTGCATTTGATCACATCCAAATTGTGCTCGATCACCAGAACTGTATTACCTGCGTCCACAAGCTTCTGCAGTACATCAATAAGCTTATGCACATCCGCCGCGTGCAGGCCGGTGGTTGGTTCGTCCAGAATATAAATCGTTCTTCCCGTGGCCGTCCGGGCAAGCTCCGTTGCCAGTTTCACACGCTGCGCTTCACCACCGGACAATGTTGTACTGGATTGGCCCAACTTCACATAACCAAGGCCAACCTCCACCAGTGTCTGGACTTTATTTCGGATTTTAGGGAGATTCTCGAAAAATTCCAAAGCTTCTTCCGCTGTCATATCCAGCACTTGGGAGATATTCTTTCCTTTGTACTGCACTTCCAGGGTTTCCCGGTTATAACGCTGGCCACGGCACACCTCACAGGGCACATATACATCCGCAAGGAAGTGCATTTCGATTTTTACAAGGCCGTCACCGTTACAGGCTTCGCACCTACCGCCCTTGACATTAAAGGAGAATCGGCCGGGTCCGTATCCACGGATTTTTGCGTCATTTGTGGATGCAAACAAGTCCCGGATATCATTGAAAAGCCCCGTATAGGTAGCCGGGTTGGATCTGGGGGTTCTTCCAATAGGACTCTGGTCAATATCGACTACCTTATCCAGATGCTCCATACCCTCAACACAGCGGCAAGCGCCGGGACGTGTCCTTGCCCGGTTCAGCTTTCCTAAAAGGGTTTTATTAAGCACCTGTGTGACCAGACTGGATTTTCCGGAACCGGAAACACCGGTCACGCAGGTAAGCGTTCCCAAAGGAATTTCCACATCAATGTTTTTCAGGTTATTCTCAGTAGCGCCGCATATTTTAAGGACTTTCCCGTTTCCGGCACGACGGCGGCTGGGGACAGAAATTTTCTTCACCCCGGACAGGTACTGCCCAGTCACCGAACGGGGATTTGCGCAAATTTCCTCCAAACTGCCTGTCTGCACGATCTCACCGCCGTGGGAACCTGCCCCCGGACCTACATCCACAATGTAATCCGCTGCCCGCATGGTGTCCTCATCGTGCTCCACAACGATCAGTGTGTTGCCAATATCCCGCAGATGACGCAGCGTCGCAAGGAGCTTATCGTTATCTCTCTGGTGCAGGCCGATTGATGGCTCGTCCAAAATATACAGGACACCCATAAGAGAGGAACCTATTTGTGTGGCAAGACGGATTCTCTGGCTCTCACCGCCGGACAGTGTAGCAGCGCCCCGGGACAACGTGAGGTATTGCAGACCTACATCCATCAGGAATTTCAGCCGGGACTTGATCTCCTTTACAATCTGCTCTGCCACCAGAGCCATGTTCCCCTCCAGATGAAGGTTTTCCATAAATGCAAGTTCCTGCTTCACACTCATACTACAGAAATCCATAATACCCATGCCGCCCACTGTCACCGCCCGGGCAATTTCCGACAGGCGGTCTCCGTGGCACCGGGGACAGGGCGCGGTGGACATGCATTCCTCCAGTTCCTTTCTGGCCGCGTCTGACTGGGTCTCACGGTATCTCCTGCTGATATTGTTCAGGATACCTTCGAAGGGCTGCTCCAGAACACCCATACCGCTTCCCCGGTTATAGGTCATACGCAGCTTTTCTCCCTTTGTGCCGTAAAGGATTACATCCATGGCTTCCTGGGAAAGCTCCTTTACCGGAGCGGTAAGGGAAAAGTGATATTTCTGCGCCAACGCTTCAAAGTACATACGGAAGATAGAATCCGTCCTTGCGTTGCTCCAGCCGGATGCCTGTATGGCACCATCAAAAATAGATTTATTCTTATCCGGAATAACCAGATCTTCGTCAGCTACCAACTGAAAGCCAAGGCCTGTACAGGCAGGGCAGGCTCCTGCGGGATTATTGAAGGAGAACATTCTCGGCTCCAACTCCGTCAGGCTGATGCCACAATCCTCACATGCGTAATTCTGCGAAAAACTCAGCACTTCTTTTCTGTCCGGCAAATCAATCATCACGATACCGCCGGAATGGTTGCAGGCAGTTTCGATAGAGTCTGTGAGTCTTCGGCGCTGACCCTCACGGATCACCAATCTGTCCACCACAAGCTCTATGTCATGCTTCTTGTTTTTCTCACAGGTGATCTGCTCACTTAAATCGTACAGAATACCATCCACGCGGACACGCACAAAGCCGGATTTTCTGGCATCCTCAAATACCTTTACGTGCTCACCCTTTTTGCCACGGATGATGGGAGACAGCACAACAAAGCGGGTCCCTTCCCCCAGAGATTCGATTTTATCCACAATCTGATCAATGGTCTGGCGGCGGATTTCTTTGCCGCACTTGGGACAATGGGGAATACCCACCCGCGCCCATAAAAGGCGGAGATAGTCATAGATCTCCGTAACTGTTCCCACTGTGGAACGGGGATTCTTCGATGTGGTCTTTTGGTCAATGGAAATGGCCGGAGAGAGACCGTCAATGGAATCCACATCCGGCTTGTCCATTTGCCCAAGGAACTGCCGGGCATAGGAACTTAAGCTTTCCACATAACGGCGCTGTCCCTCCGCGTAAATGGTATCAAAAGCCAAGCTGGATTTGCCGGAACCGGAAAGTCCGGTAAACACCACCAGTTTGTCTCTTGGAATGGTTAGGTCAACATTTTTCAGGTTGTTTTCCCTTGCTCCCTGAACACGGATCGTATCGTTCATAGCCAGCTCCTAAACAAAAAGTCTTCCTAATAGTATAACACGGACAGATTCTTTTCACAAGTATAATTTCAAACAAAATTTCGTTTACTCCATTGGTTTGCACTTGTTTTTCTTATGTCCCCATGTTATAATATCTGCGGTTTTACCAATACTTTTAAAAACCATAACATTACGAGAACACAGGATGATTGGTATGTTCGGTAAAAAAAGCGAAAACTGGCTAATCGTAGGTCTGGGCAATCCCGGCAGCCAATACGAGCGCACCCGGCACAACTGCGGCTTTCGCGCTCTGGATAAGCTGGCAGCCCAGCTTGGCTGCAAAGTGGATAAGCTGAACTTTCAGGGATTGTACGGAAGCGTGAATTGCGGCGGGCGCAAGCTATATCTTTTGAAGCCACAAACCTATATGAATCTGTCCGGACGTTCCGTTGTACAGCTTTCTGCCTACTTCCATATCCCTCCCCAGCGCATCATTGTCCTGTTTGATGACATTTCTCTGCCTCCAGGGAGGCTTCGTGTCCGGTCAGACGGTTCTGCCGGCGGCCATAACGGTATAAAATCTATTATCCAGGAATTGGGAAGTCAGGACTTTCCCCGGGTCAAGATTGGCGTGGGCGCAAAGCCACATCCCGAGCAGGATTTGGCTGACTGGGTTCTTTCTACCTTCAGCGCTCAGGAAGAAAAAGCACTGGAAACTGCCCTTGACAATGCGGTGAAGGCATCGCTGTGCATCGTGGAAATGGGTGTTCCTGAAACCGCCAACCGCTACAACGGCAGCCATCCCTGATTTCATTTAGCATATTCACGGAAAGGGGGTCCAAGTTCCCCTTTCCGCATTCCTGCGTGGAGCAAATCTTAGTGAGGTTATTCTATGGAAAAGTTACTATCTATTCTTCATGCCATGCCTGAATACAGGGAACTGTTCTGTGTGCTCTCCGAGGGGGGCAGCGCCGCGGTAACCGGTATCGGACAGATTAACCGTTCCCATCTGATTGCGGGCTTGTACCGCCACTGTAACAAGCCAGTAGTGATCCTCACGCAGGACGATATGTCCGCCAGAAGGCTGCAGGAGGAGCTGGGAGCTTTTTTAGGCGAAAACGTCTCCATCCTCCCCAGTCGAGAGCTTACCCTCTACGACAGCGCTGTGGTCTCCAGAGGATGGGAACAGAAACGTCTGCGTCAGCTACACGACCTGTATACAGGCAATGTCCGGCTCCAGATTATGTCCTGGGACGCCATGAGTCAGAGAACCATTCCGCCTGCCACGCTGGAAAAAGCTGCTTTTACACTGAAAGTAGGCTGCGAGTATACTATGGATACCCTGCTGGCTGGTCTGACAGGGGCAGGATACAGCCGCTGCGGTATGGTGGAAGGACCGGGACAGTTTGCTCTGCGTGGCGGCATTCTAGATATCTACTCCCCTGCCGTGGATATGCCTGTACGCGCGGAATTTTTCGGTGATGAGCTGGACACCATGGGCTACTTCGACCCGGATACCCAAAGGCGTACAGAGAATGTAGAGCAGCTTCTTGTGCTTCCTGTGGGTGAAACACAGCCACGGCTTCATCCCAAGGGAATTGCCGGTCTGTGTGATGACCTTCGTCAGCTGATTGCCCGCCAGCGCCGCAGGAAGAATATAAACGAAGCCCTCATTAAAACACTGGAAAGGGATCTGGACAAATACCAGGCAGATTTGCAAAATCCTGCCTCTGACCGCTATATATCCCTGATCTACCCCACTTTTGCCAATGCAATGGACTATGTGCCCAAGGATGCTGTGATTGTTTTGTGCGATCAAAGTAGTCTCCACCGTGCCTCACGAACTTCCACAGAGCAGCTTGGCATGCAGCTGGATAGTCTGCTGCAGGGTGGCCTTATAGCTGGAGAGCTTTGCGACTTTGCGTGTCAGTGGGAGGACTTTACCGGTAAGCTATCCGGACGCACGGTCTTGTATCTTGACACGTTTGCCGGAACAGCTTACCCAGAGGAATGTCCTCCGAAGCTGCTGGTGCCAATCACAGCAAAACAGCTCCCCGGTTACGGCGGCAATTTGGACACCGCCGCGTCTGATCTTGCCCATTACCAGAAACTGGATTATTCCTGTCTTGTGCTTTGCGGTTCCAGACGCAGGGCGGAGTTGCTGCAGCAGATGCTTTCAGAGAAAGGGCTGTCTGCCCTTCTCTGCATTCCACTGACAACCATGCCTCACCCCGGACAGATACTTCTTGCGGAAGGAACACTTCCCTATGGTATGGAGTACCCCGGCAGCAAGCTGGCTGTCCTCACAGAGGGACAGCTGGTAGGAAAATACGCACCCAAGCGCAAGGCAAAGAAAACCGCCACAAACCGGCAAAAGCTGAACTCCTTTACGGATTTGACTCCCTGCGATTTGGTGGTCCATGAAAACTACGGTATCGGCCGGTTTGTAGCCATGGAGCAGATCCGTGTGGACGGCGCAATCAAGGACTATGTAAAAATTGCCTACCAAGGTTCTGATACGCTGTTTGTTCCCGCCACACAGCTGGACCTTGTGAGCAAATATATTGGCAGCGGTGGGGATGACGGAAATGTCCGTCTTAACAAAATCGGTACGGAAACCTGGCAGAAGACCAAAGCAAAAGCCCGGAAGGCAGCGAAGGACATGGCAGGCGAGCTAATTCAGCTTTATGCAGCCAGAAAGCGACAGCCCG
>JAZSRI010000049.1:0-8000 GCA_045538415.1 Faecousia sp.
GACCGCTTGGCCTCCGACTTCAGACGGCGCTCTTTGGCGGTCATGGGAACCATTTCGTCCAGACTGCCGGTGGGCAGGGCATCGGAGAGATCCTCCAGCAGGACAGACTCCAGATTCAACACGTCATCTGCGCCTTTTTCGGCGGAAGAGGCTTCTTCTGCGGGAGCAGGCTCGGCAGTGTCAGAAGGGGAAGGGGCGCCCTGCTTGCTCTTTTTGGCCTTCTTGTCCTTTTTGGGGCCCTTCTGCTGCTGCTTTTCTTTCTTCTTTTTGGACCGCTTGCCGTCAGCCTTGGCTTTTTTGCCGTTCTTCTTGCCGGTTACCGAGGCAGCGTCCAGCTTCTGGTATCTGCGTTCGTGAGAAAAGTGGCGCAGCAGCTGCAGCAGGAACATATAGTTGGGCTCTTCGTCAATGCGCACCAACAGCAGTGCGAATATGAAAAAGAGCACCAGTTCGATCCAAAGCTTCCACGGCAGGGAAGAGATGAACACGAAGAACATAATGAGGATCCCGAAAAAGCCCACCAGAATATCCGTCAGAGACACGCCGCGGAAAAATTCTGTTGAGACTTTTGTCTTTTTGGGGATGATACGCATGACTTCACCTCAATTCAAGGGTAGGGGAATGGTGCAGAGGTCAGTTACTTTCGGGAACCTCTGGGGGGAGGAGCGGAACTGTTGCGGGAGCCGGAATTGTTGGAGCCACTGGGAGGTGCGTAGGATTTTGGCTTGATACTACCGCCGGAGGTGTACTGCACACCGGAGTTGTTTTGTGCCCGCTGGTAGGCAGAGGGAGCAGGTGCGCTGTAAGAGCCGCCGGATGTGTGCTGAGTCGCAGGACTGCTCTGTACCCGCTGTGTTGCGGGAGGTACCGCACTGCTGCCTACAACAGATGCGGCAGTGTTGCCAACGGGAGAAACGAAGGAGTCGTCCCTCGCCATGCTGCCAACACGGGCGCGGGTCGTCGGATGCCCATAAGAAACGCTGCTGTCATCCTGCACTCCAGACGGAGCAGGCCGGTTACTCATACTATTCACAAATGCCGCGGTGCGCCCGGAAACACTGGAACCCTGATGACTATATCCACCGCCAGCACCCAGATGGCTGGTGTCATACATTTCAGGGGTATAGGGGTTGCGGGAGCGTGTAGGAGGAGGCGCAACATTACTGCTGCCTGAACCATCAATACTGCCACCGGAATGACCACCTTGACCGCCTCCGGGGCTGCCAATGCCGCCCTTACGGATCTCCTTGGCGGAAAGGCCACCGCTCACATTGCCGCCCGGAGCCCGACCTGCACTGCGTCCAATCCCGGTGGCTTTTCCGCCGGCTGCCAGACTGAGTCCATCAGCTTTTTGCGTGGCTCGGTCTGCGGAGCGCTGTGCCTTGTTGGCGCTGTTCAATGCTCGGTTGACGCTGCGGTTGCTGGCGCCTGCCGCCATCTTCTTGTCGGCCTGTGCGAACTTGGCATCAGCCATATTCTGTCGCTGCTGTGCTTTGCGAGCGGCCAGATTCGCCTTGCCTTCCGCCTTATCCATACGGCGCTTTTCCGCACCGGCCAGATGCTTGGCACCGCGCACAGCACTGCCTGTCAGACTGCGCGCGCTCTGCATGGCTGCCCGGGGAGCACGCATGGCCCAGCCAGTGACCATACCGCCGATGCGGCCTTCCTGCTGGATAGCGGCCATGCCGGGGTTGCCCGCCAGAATGCCGGTGATGACGCTGCCGGCCTGAAGTACAGCCCATGCGCCGCCCAGGATCATCAGAAGCTGTGCCATGCGATTCAAGATGGCATAGCCTACGCCTGCTCCGGCAAAGAACACCAAATCACTGCTGATGACGATGGGAATGATGATGAGATACAGCCGCATGGCTATGATCATGCCAAAACCCGAGAAGAGCTGAATGACAAAAGCCTGCGTCCAGCTCTGCCACTTGCTGCCGTCGTCCATCGGCATACTTGATACAAACAATGGCGCAGTGATATAAAGCAGCAACAGATTGAACATGCGGACGATGAAGGTAAAGATGCAGATGGCCATGATGAGGACAAATACGATGCAGGCGATGTAGCCGATGAGATAGTCCATCTCCCAGATATCGAAGTCCTTGCGCACCTGCTTGAGGTCGTTGTAACTCTTGTCGCCGGAAACATATCCCTTGCGGATGGCATCGTTAAAGTTACCGGTGTTGTACATGGCATTTTGCGAGGCTTCCATGCCGGTAATGAGGAAGATCAAGACATCTGTACTGATGCTTTCCGGCTCTGCGAAGTGGGCAGCCTTGATAGGTGCGAAATCGCCGTAGGTGCTGATCTCCCGGCTAACGGTCTGGAAGGCGGTGACAACATCGCTGTAATATGTATCCAGATTCAGATCCTGTGTCAGATCCGCTGAGGTGGCCAGCAGTGCCAATGCGCCCTGCCAGCTGTAGTGACCATTATCATCCAGCGGATAATCATAGTCGAAGAAACCGTTGACATGGAGACTCAGAAGGTCCGGGCGTATGGCGTTGAAGCAACTGTTCACGTTGTAGCGGCTATCCGCGGAGGGGTTGACGGAGTAGTTCGCCACAGTGGCAAGAATCTTGGTCATAGTGGCGTATTCCTGCTCGGTGAAGGTCTTATCCTCTTCCTGCTGGTGCAGCACGGAGGCGTTTTCCAAAGCGTAGTTGATGCGGTCCAGCAGGACGTTGGAGATATTGATGGCCGCCACCGTCACGGCATTGAGCATCACGATGATGAGCAGGCAGCGGAAGAAGTTGCTCATAATTTGTCCCACGGACTGCTTGACGGTTTCGGAAATATCCATGCTCTTTCTGGCCATCTGCACAATGCAGAAGCCGAAGGCCATCACGATGGCTATGAGCGCCATGGCCCAGAAGGCATTGGTCACAGCGTCATGGCCGAAGAAAATATTGATGAGAAAATCGGAATTCCCCTTGTAAAAGACCTTGGCAGTACCGGCAAAGATATCGAAAAAGGATTCAATGAAATCAACCAGACCCAAAAAGGCCTGCAGCAGACGGTACAGCAGGACATAGACCCAGTCAAACAGCAGTTTTTGCAGCCATGCTTTCATATGACGGGTACCTCCTTTGTGTTTCTACTGGGTGTAATCATCCTACTCGGGGATGCTTTTTGATATATCGACTATAGAACCAGAGTCCGAGGATGCCGGCCAGAAGCAGACCGATGGCGGCAAATGCACTGAGGTTCAGATATACATGGATGGTAAAATCATAACTGGTAGAGTTTCCTGCGGCATCGTATACCGTCAGGTGATAGGTACCGGCATCTTTGATTTCCGTATCGGCGTAGATGATGGTTTCCGTCTTGCCGGTCTTTTTCTCCTCCAGCACGATGTGGGCACTCGGCTCCAGGTCAGTAAGAGTGACTTCCGAATGTGCCTCACCATCCGTCACTTCAGGGAGTTCCAAAGTCGGTGCCACTGTATCCAGAACGAAAGAGGTGGTGTAGCGCTGGCCGATCTCCTCACATACCCAGCTGATCTCATAAGCACCGTCTTCCATGAGCTGGGTGTAGTTGATGTAATCAGGGGTCAGCATCTCCTCTTCCAGCATGATGTACTCAAAGTCAAAACCAGCCGGAAGGTCGAATTCTGTCACGGCGTTGGTGGTTTCATCCAGAATGCAGAAGGAGAAAGAAATGCCGTCGGAGGAATTGCTGGCGGCAACCTCCAGAATATAATTGCCAGGCTCCGTGATACTGGCGAGATCCGCTCCCGTCAGCGCCTCGCCATCGCAGTACAGTATGGCAGACAGACCACCGGGAATGGTAAATGACACGCTCTGCTTACCGGAAGAAAGAACCGCGCCGTTCGGGATATTACTGGTGAAAGACAAGGAGCCGACCTCATTTACATAGCACCGATACTCCTTGTCATAGCCAAAGGAGCCTTCCTGCAAGATCACATAGGAGGCATTTTCACCGTTTGGATCTTCTGCGGGCAGTCCGGTCATAGGGTCCAGCGGTCCGGAGTACTCCACATCTGTCGTTCCCTCATAGGATAGGACATACTTTTCCAAAGCAGAGGGCGTATTGATCGTCACGGTCTCTGTGGCGACCTCTGCGTCCCCGGGCGCAGCCAGGGCAGGCAGCGAGAGAGAAGATATAAGCATTGTCATGAGTAACAAGAGACTTAATTTTCTGCCCATGGCGGATACTCCTTTGTGAGGTTATTCTTCGTCCTTCTTGGGGACCATCAGTTTGTTGCGGCGAATGATATCGTAGAACACCCGGTCGGCGTGGAACACATTGGAACGCACGTCTGTCAGATCCATCTGGCCCATCTGATACAGGGGACACATATAGCTGGGTGTGTATTTGGTCTTCAGCGGGAAGTTGCCGAAGGTGACAATGATGGCGTTGCCGGTGGATTCCTTGTTATTGAGCTTCTGCAGCTCGGAGGGATAGATCAGCGGGCGGGTTTGCAGCTGGGTGGACACATTCATCTCGCCCTCTTTGGAACCTACACTGGAGGACACGCTGCGGGTAGACACGGTCACGTTGCCGCAAAGCTCGGAGAATTCCTTGCAGGTGCCGATGTCGTTAGAGCCGATAAACATCTTCACACCGCAGTTGGACTTCACGATGTCTGCCACCTGCTCGCCGTAGACATTGTTCAGCTGGCTGTAGCTCTGGACCACCATGTTGAACCAGATCTTGCGGGAACGTCCGACGGTGATCATCTTGTCAAACTTCTCGATCTTGGGCATGTTGCCGAACTCGTCCAGAATAAAGTAGACGTTCCGGGGCAGGGACAGGTCTTCCCGCCCGGAGGCGATCTTGATGAGCGCCTTGTACATACACAGGATGAACACGGCGGCAAGGCCGTGACGGGTGTCCTTTTCGTCGGGGATCTTCATGAAGAGGGCCGTGGGCCGCTCGGCGAAGTCGAAGGGATCGATGTCCGTTGCGGCAGTCAGACCGCACAGGCCGCGGTCGTTAAACATGCTCAGCTTGTCAAATGCGATGGACATATAGCTGGAGAGGGTGGAGTCCGCGGCGGAGACCACTTGGCGGGACAGTGTCACTGCCTGAGACAGGGGACTGCGTCCGTCGAAGTAGGCCTTCAGTTCCCGGAAGTTATCCTCGCTGTTGGCGATGATTTTGTTGATGTTGAAAAAATTGAACTTGTCGCGGGTCATGCCCAGTTCGGGGATCTCACTGTCCTCCAGCATGGCAAGGCAGGTG
This sequence comes from Faecousia sp., assembly GCA_045538415.1. Taxonomy (GTDB): domain Bacteria; phylum Bacillota; class Clostridia; order Oscillospirales; family Oscillospiraceae; genus Faecousia. The sequence goes on from JAZSRI010000049.1 coordinate 5,212, forward strand.
GCCATAATGATGGAGCGGGCACCCTTTTCCCAGACGGGGTCGTCCTTGCTCTCAATGGGGCAGATGACCGAGATCAAATCGTTCAGATCCTCATACATCTCGTCGTAGATCTTCTGCCGGATCACGCTGACCTCGTCGATGAGGGCGCTGCGGTTTGCCCAAGCCTGTCCGCGGTACTCATACCATTGATCGCCCGGCATAACGGTGCCGTGCCATTCCAGATCTGTGTAGTCCTCGATGCTGTCCCGATGTACGAAAATCCCCTTACCGGCCTCTACAAACTCCTGATACATATCCCAGATGGATTCCAGAGGGTTCCAGCGGTAGGAAGAGTAGGTATCACGCAGATCCAACACCATCACGTTATAGCCACGGGACTGGAGATACTTGCTGTGGAGGGAAAACAGCTCACCCTTGGGGTCGGTCATGATCATGGAGGAACCGGCGGAGGTGGCGCCGATGATCTGGATCATGGGGTTGATGAAAGTGGTGGTCTTACCGGAACCGGTGGCGCCGATGACCAGAGAGTGGGCGCCGCCCAGCAGATTCACCTGCAGATGTCCTTTCTTGTCCAGTACAGCACGGACGGGGATGCCGTCTTTATTGGATGCTGCTGCGTTATCAAAGTCAAAGCCGGGGAAGTACTTGTCCCGCTCCTTGTCGGTGAGAAAGCGGCTGTTTTCCAGCGGGCTGTCCACGCCTTCAGCCTCGCCGCTCAGCATTTTTGGGGCCTTGCCTTTCTTGGGGGATAGAGCCAGCCACAACACGCCGCATACCATGACCACCGCAAAACCCACCGTCCAGCACATGGGATCCAATAGATTTTCCGGGTTGAAGAAAGCGTCTGCGGAAAATCCGTATTCATACAAGATCTGTGCCTGAAACAGCGGGACATACAGCGCCATGCCGATCGCACCGGATAATATGACAGCTCCTGCCAACACCAACAGGATGCGGAAAACAAGTTTTTTCAGCGGACGCTTCAGCATGACAGAGGACCCCTTTCATAATGCACCTATTATCTTAATGTTATCTTACAATATCTTAATGAAACTTTGGCGTGCTGATTTTGTTAGAATCGTGCGAATTTTGAAATTCCGTTGCACCTCTCAAGAAAACTTGATAGCATTTGAAACAGTGGAAAAGAATGCATGGGTGAACTCTGCCCATTTTCAGGTATTCTCCAGAGAGGAGTGGATGTTTGATGAAGAAGCTGAAAACGATCCTGCGGGCGATGTGCTGCATGGCATTGCTGCTGTGCGCCCTTACCGTTACCGCCTTCGCAGACGGCGTGGACGATGAATTGTCCGACTACGCCGGAACACTTGCCAAAGAGTATGGCCTCACCAAGGGCAGCCGCATCGACTCGGGCAGCGGCTCGGGCAACTATCAGCTGGGTTCCCTCTCCGCCAGTGCGGGTCGTGGACTCTATGTCCTTGAGTTGCAGAACACCACGGGCTACGAGACGCTGGACGGAAACACTTCCAACGCCCACATGGACTGCGCCCTGTTCTATCAGGGCACGGATAACAAGGTCTACTGGACCAAGTATTTCAACTTCAACACGGCCGCGGAGGATTTTCTGGACAAAAACGGCTGCATGAAGGACAACCAGATCGACGCCATGTCCATCCAGCTTCCCGCCAACTGTAAGAAGCTGCTGGGCTTCTATTTCCACAAGGCCGGCGGCCCCATTCAGGGTAAATATCCCTGGAGCGGCGAGTGGCTGCGCATCGCAAAGGTGGACGGCTCTATCAGCGGCACGATTGGCAACGACAACGGCTACAAGTACCGCAGCTTTAACGGCGAGTTCGTGGCAGGTTGCACCTGGCTCCACGAGTTGGATTCCAAGGGCTGGGGCCATCATCTGTGGCGGTTGAACCAGCCCACCGGCACCAACAACTCCTGCGCAAAATCCATCTACATCGTGGAACTGGTGGCCGGCAGCGACGGCTATCCCAACAAAAACGGCCATGTGCAGGTGGTCTATACCGACTCTCTGGGTATTACCTCGCAAAAAGTCATCTCCTTTGATGACGGCTACAATGCCCTGTTCCCCGGCAGCGACCTGAAGGATGCCCACGAAAAGGGCAACTGGGGCGTTTCCCTCACCAACGACTGGCTGAAGCTGACAGACCGGCACACCACCGGCCTCGCCGCGGGCTACGTGGGCAACTACTACACCTACGACACCATCACCGACACCTGCCTGCTGCCCTATACTGCCACCAGTCTGCAGATGGTGCTGCCCCAGAACATCGTCAGCATTGACAGCATCACCGTCCAGCTCTACGAAAATGACAATCTGATTCTCCAGAGCCTTCGGTTCATCGAACTCAATGAGATCGGCCAGAGCAACTACTGGAACGGCAGCTTCGGTCTGGAACGCACCCGTCCCTGGAGCGGGCGCGTGGTTGCCCAGAGCAAGGGCAGCAGCCACACCATTAACGGCAACAGCTCCTACACCTGGCAGGGAGACACCCACGCCCGCGGCCTGACAGTTTATGACCGTGGCAAGGGACCAATGGTAGATAACAATGGCACCGGCGTAGGCATCACTCTGCAGTTTGCCGATGTGCTTGGTGCTGGTATCGAGACTCTGCTGGCCGCCAACAACCGCAGTTACACGGATAAGGAGGCCAAGACCGACGCCAGCGACAAGCTGAACAGTCAGGCCGGCAATGACGCCTGGAAAGCCTATTTCAATCTGCGCACTTTCTATAAAGAGTGTATGACGCTGGAAGTGGCCTACAAGGATACGCTGGGTGCCACCCGTAAGGTGTCGGTGC
>JAZSRI010000105.1:0-6245 GCA_045538415.1 Faecousia sp.
ATGGTCTTTGTATTTCTCTCAGCCATTGCCGCCCACCTCCTTTGTGTGTTATTTTTCCAGTTTTTAGCGATTCCATACGACCGCAGCTTTTTTCGATAAATGTTTTGCCGAACTCTGTCACGACCCACATTGTGGCACCTAGAAAACCCGTTGCGGCTCTAAGGAAAGTGCTGTTATGTGGCACCCAACCCGGCACCAAGGGCATTTTTACGACGCCTATCCGAATTTGTGGTAAAAGTTCGAACAATTCGGGACTTTGGCGGGAAACCCTCGTAAATCAAGGCGGGCACTGCCCGACTTTGTGACCTGGGCCGGAGGCTTGACGCCGGTCCTTTCTCCTGCTTGTTTTTCAACCCTGGATTGTTCGCTCCTAAAAAGTTTGGAAATCCCGGCTTTTTCAAAAATGAAAATCCCTTTTTGTATCCCTCACTTGATACCCCGGCTTTTATGAAAGCTGCCGGCTTGGGACTTGTCTCAAAAATGGTCGCACGCTCGGGTATTTTTGACTTTTCGGTTTGGGGTGGGGTTACTACCCTACCGCTTGCGGAAAAGCCCACAAAGCCCGCGCTACGGCCTCAACGCCGGGGGACAGGGCCTTTCTGCGCCTGGGCAGTGCCGCAAGGAACGCAAGGGACGCAAAAACTAGGGGGCGGTTTCCTGCGTCACTTGCGGCACTTGCGTCACTGGCTCGGTATACCGCACCTCCACCAGCCGCTGCCCGTTGCTGCGGTAGCTGCGGAACGTCAGTCCCAGTTCCCGTAATTGCTCTTTGGAGCAGTTCATCAGCTGCTTCAGCCGCTTGGGTTCTAGGGTGCTTTCTGCGTAGGTGTTGAAAGCCTCAGTCAGTTCCGTGTTGCCACCGGAGAAGAAAGTGACTTCCTTCATGTACTCCAGAAAGCACATCATCTCAGAAGGAAGGAGCTGTGCCGGGTTTTCAGCACTGTCAGACAGCAGATCCCACACGCATCGCTCCTTGGAAAACCTCAGCTCCAGTTCCCGGTACTCTACATCCCGTCCGGTACAGACCAACAAAGCTGCGTTCTGAGCACGCTCTTTTCGGTCCAGCACGAACACCGCATCAACAGCACCACTGATACCCGTTGTGCCGGAGAGCCGGTTCACAGGATCCCGGTCACCTTGTTTTCTTAGATGGTGGACCAGTAGGACAGTGATACCGTGTTCATCTGCGATCCGCTTCAGCTTCTGCATATCCTGGTAGTCACCTCCATAAGACGGTTCATTGTTGTTAGCTCTTACCATTTGGAAAGTATCTACCACAATCAGAACAGTATCAGGATGGGACAGCAGAAAGGAAGATATCTGAGATTCCAGTTCACCGGTCAGTTTACCTGCTGTTGCTGCGAAGTAGGCATTGGGGGAGGCTTCCTCTGTCATACAGTAGATCCGGTGCTGCACTCTCGGCAGCGTATCTTCCAGACACAGGTACAGGGTTGTACCCTGTGTAGTCTCCATACCCCAAATGGGCTCACCCTTTGCGACCTTGATGCACCAGTCCAGTACCAGCCAGGACTTGCCGATCTTTGGTGCGCCACCCAGGATGCACAGCCCCTGGGGCAGCAGACTGCGGATACAGAACCGCCGTGCAACAAACTCCATATCCCACAGAGACTCACCATCCACAGCGATCATTCCACTTTCCAACATTTCACCACCTTTCCTGAGAAGTCTCGACAGTTCTCAACAGTTTCATAGTCTCCCTTCGTGATACACTCTAGCAAAGGGTTTTGGGGAAGTACATCAACAATTGATTCTGACCAAAATCAGCAAATATTGATTACGGACAAAGGAGACAATGTGACATGATTGAGGGACTCTATGTTGCGGTCAGTCCTGATGGGACAATAAAAAAGCACCTCTCCACCAAAGCTGGAAAGGTATCGTTTCCTGATCGATCAGTAGCAGAGGAGCTGATTTCATTTTCAGAACAGGATTATGTTTTCTTAGCAATGTACAGAAAGGGGCTTTGCTGTTATGCGTGTGGAAATGGTACTTACCCAAAAGTAGTCAAGGCAGTAAAACGGGTGTCTAAGAGAATTAAAAAGCAGAATCTTCTCTGTGGTACACTGGTGCGATTGGAGTTTTTAGATTACTATCATTATTGGATACCAGATAAGTATTCTCGCATGAAGCGGCTTGTGGAAGCGACACTATATTTTGGTATGGCATTTGATGCTTGGAGAGAAGCAAATGTTATACTGAAACAATTGTCAGAGAATTCACAGGCAGATATGCAAGACTACACTGCAACGTACTTTTCCGTTACGCAGCAAGGAAAACCAGCTACATATATTTTCCGTTCGGAAGCACAGTATATTTATTTCTTACTTCAACACCTGCTTGCATCCAAGGTGCCTATCTGTAAATGCCAGTTTTGCGGTGGATACTTTGTGCCGAAGACAAAGCACAAAACACTATACTGTGACCGGATTGTTCGGGATGGGAAAACCTGTAAGCAGGTTGCACCGGGACTAAAGAAACGGGAACGTGATGCAGCCCATTTGGTGACTTCCGAGTACGAACGTATCAAGGATATGCTTTTCCATCGGAGAGACCGGATGGGTGGGAATAAAAAAGCATCGGTCATTGATCTGACCGATGAGGAACTTGTGCAATGGTTGGAAACTGCAACGGCTGCAAAAAAACGATATCTAGCAGGAGAACTGACGCAGAAAGAGGCATTAGCCATCATCTATGTTCCTACAAAGAAGGAACTGCTTACTGACACTTTGATAGAATACACATTGGGAGATACGGGAGTAAGTCATGACTGAGACTAACGTGATATGTGAATCTAACAAAGAAAACACAAATGAGAGCAATCCATTATTCCCATTGAAGGGAAACTAATCGAAGTTGAAGAGAACGTATATGTAGCCTATTACAAAATGGGCCGCAGGGAACGCTATTTGGTGGAGAGAGATCAGAAGAATGGTGTGCTTTCCTATGATGCCTTGGATCAAGAGGGGATTGTCGGACAAGGGATGATGAATGCCCCGGAAGCAGATAGCTTGGAGGATTTGGTGACGGCAAAAGAACTGAAATTTAAGCTGCACCTATGCATTGAAATACTGTCCAAGTCAGAACGGGAACTGATCCAGGCAATTTACTTTGACGGCATGAGTGATACGGAGTATTCCAAAAGAATCAATAAGACTCAGCAGACGGTCAGTTATAGGCGCAAAAAAGTATTATCGAAGTTAAAGCGACTGATGAACTTTTAGCCGCGTTTTCAATGTCCGGACAATGAATCAAAGGGTACATGAAAAGTAAATGTAAGAGTCAAGGCGTACCAGGAATGTTTGAAAATGAGAAAAAGCGCATCTGCCGTGATGGCAGATGCGCTTTGTGTATCAATCCTGCAGCATAGCCAGGTACATATCCAGCCGTTCGTTGATGTAGCCAGCAAACAACTTCTCCATAGCGGAGAGATTGTGCTTCATATAGTACTCGTCGAATGCATTGTAGTAAGCCAGTCGATCCGTGAACTTGATATCAATAGGCGGGTAACCGGCCTTCATCAATTCCAGGTTTACCAGTAGGCGGCCGGTACGGCCATTGCCATCGATGAAGGGATGAATGCCTTCAAATTCAATATGGAATCTCGCTAACTTGGTGACAATATGCTCTGTGCTTTCTGCGAAGGCAATTATCAGCTGTTCCATTTTGGGCTGGATCAGATAGGGCTGTACCGGCTCATGCTGGGCGCCCATGATGCGGACGGGAACCCTGCGATACACACCACGGTCATCCTTTTTATCAGCCAGCACAAGGAAGTGGATTTGCTGAATAATTCGTTCGGACATAGGAGCATGATTTTGCACCAGTTCCCGGACGAATTCAAATGCTTCCTTATGACCCACTGCCTCCATGTGATCCTTCAGCGGCTTCTGATCGATGGTCAGACCCCGCAAAACCAGATCTGTTTCCCGGAGAGTCAGGGTGTTGCCCTCAATAGCATTGGAATTATATGTGTACTCCACGATAAATTCTTCTGTCAGCCGCGCTACTTCACCTTCGGTCAGGGGACGGCAGGTATCCAGCTCGGCCTTTTTCCGGTCAATCATATCCAACAGGCTTTCAGTGGAGCGGAACCGGCCATCGGCGGGTTTTACGGCATCCATGGGAATCTTCCAACCACGGCCTTCCTGGAACGCGCCGGGGATCTTACCCTCAGCGCAGAGAATCCGGACACGGCGATCGGACAACCCCCATTTTTCGGCTGCCTGCTTTGCGGTCAAAAACATATCCATCACTTCCTTCTATGGGAAGTATATCACTTTTGCGGAATAATATCAATGACATCGGAATAATATTTCTGAGATTAGCGGAATAATACTAACTAAGGCAGTTGCGAATCCGGTTTGTGATACGAAGTGTATGCGGATAATTCCGTCATGGGAGCAGAGACTCTCTGCTGGGTTAAACGAATTGCTTCCTTGGTATCTCTGTTCAGCAGCGCCTGATACAGCCGCACTTTTGCATCACACAGTTTCTGTTTGCCCTCTTTTTTAAAAGAGATGGTCCATAGGTACAGGCTCTCTGGTTTGAAGGAGTGATACAGCAGAGGAAGCAGCATATTGCCGCTGAGAGCGGCCAGTTCATGATGGAAAGCATATACGGCATCCGCAGCGTCTTCCGCTAGTTTTGCCTCCTCGATTGCCTGCAGCAGGGGAGCCACAGAGGCCAGCTCACGGTCGGTGGCGTTCTGAATGACAAGTTCCATGCATAAGCTTTCCAGTGAGTTGCGCACCTGCAGCAGAGAGGTCACCTCGTTGTCCCGCATGGCACCGCCATTGTAGCGCATAATGGCCACCAAGGTCTCAACCGTACCCTTGCGGCGGTAGTCGCTGACAAAAGCGCCTTGACGGGGATGAATCTCAATAAACCCCAATTTCTCCAGCTCAATAAGCCCTGCGGAGATCACCGGACGGCTCACACCCATCCGCACAGACAATTCCCGGGCAGGGGGGAGCTGTTCACCCACCGCCAGTTCTCCGGACAGAATCATATTCTCAATTTGCTGGACAAACAACTCCGTCAGCGATACATTTGTTATCTTCGTAAAGCCCATTGTAGATTCCTCACATTTCCTGGTAATACCAGCTTCATTATGCGTTTATCTTATAAAGGATTTGTCAAATGGTCAAGGTATTTTTGCACGATTCTTCCAAAATAATATTAGATTATTGAATTATTACAACCAAAATGATATGCTATCAGTAGAAAATTACTGGTATTACCAGAAAAGGAGGAACCCTATGGAAAAGCAATTCGATGTAATTGTTGTGGGTGCGGGCAACGGCGGTCTTGCTGCTGCTGCCAACACTGCCAAGGCAGGTCTGAAGACCCTGCTTTTGGAAAAGCACAACATCCCCGGTGGCTGTGCCACCAGTTTCCGCAGAGGCCGTTTTGAATTTGAACCCTCCCTTCACGAACTGTGCAGCGTAGGCACTGCCGACAGACCGGATGTGGTCTACAAGGTCTTTGACGACCTGGGCGCAAAACCCAACTGGGCCTATGAGACCGGCCATCTGTTCCGTGCCATCGTCAAGGGTGAGGACGGTTATGATGTCCATCTGGATGCAGGTATTGAAAGTTTCTGCGACAGCGTGGAAGCTGCTGTTCCCGGCTGCCGGGAGAATGTAAAGGCTTTCGTTATGCTGAAGCAGAAGATCGATGCTGCCATCGCATACATCTATGAAATGAAGGGCAAGCCCAAGGGATTGACCATGCTGACCAAGCACACCGATTTTATGCGTGTAGCCGGTCACAGCGTGGAAGAGGTCATGACCGCCATGGGTATCCCCAAGAAGGCCCAGAATATGATCAATACTTACTGGGGCTATCTGGGTGTTCCCACGGACGAGCTGAACTGCATGCATTTCCTGAACATGCTCTACGGCTATATGGTGGATGGCGCGGCCATGCCCAAGCACCGCAGCCATGAGCTGTCCTTGAGCCTGATCGACGTGATCCAGAAGCACGGCGGTGAAGTGTGGTACAACAGCGAGGTTACCCAGTTCCTGTATAACGATGACGGCAGCGTAGCCGGTGTTGTGGCAAACGGCGAAAAGCTCTACGCCAAGGAAGTGATTTCCAACGTCATTCCTCATAATGTCTTCAATATGACGCCCCAGAAAGTGATCCCCGAGCAGAACCTGAAGCTGGCCAATGCCCGTGAGTTTGGCATTTCCGTAGCAACCATCTACATTGGTCTGGACTGC
>JAZSRI010000071.1:0-4495 GCA_045538415.1 Faecousia sp.
GGAAGGAGGGCACCGGGATGCTTGAGTATTTGCCTATTTTAATTGTAGGCGCGATCATCGGCGCCTTCGCCATCGTATTCATTCTGGCCTATATTGCCCTGCGGAAAAGCAAGGATAATCTGGAAGACAATGAGCGGCACATGCCGGATTCGGAAATCATCCGCCGGCTGCTGGCCTATGCCAAGCCCTATTGGAAGAATTTCGTTCTGGTATTCTTCGTGATGCTGCTGTCCATTGTGTATGATCTGTGCTCGCCGCTGCTGGTGGGTCACATTCAGGATACCATCAAAGACCCCTTTGAACTGAGCTATCTATTTACTCTGGTGGGAATCTATGCCGGTATTCTGGTGGTCTCTCTGGTGTGTACGTACCTGCAGGCAATGATCCTGCAGAAAACAGGACAGAAGATTCTCTCCCAGATCCGCCTGGACGTGTTCACCCATGTGGAGAAACTCTCCCATGAACAGCTGAACAATATTCCCGTGGGCAAGCTGGTGACCCGTGTCACCAATGACCCCAACCACATCAGCTTCCTCTTTACCAATATTCTCGTCACGCTGGCGAAAAACTGTATGGTAGTGGTGGGTGTGCTGGCGGCAATGCTGCTGCTGAACTACGCCCTGACGCTGATGGTGCTGTGCTTTGTGCCTTTCGTGGTGCTGTTTACCGTGGTGTTCCGGAAGTTTTCCCGCCGGGTGCACCGGGGGGTCAGCAATGCCACCACAAACTTAAACACCTACCTGTCGGAGAATCTTTCTGGCATCAAGATTACCCAGATTTTCAACCGGGAAGATTACAAGTACCGGCAGTTCGAGGAGAAGAGCAAAAAGCTCTCCAAGGCAAAGCTGAACCGCATGTATGTGTTCGGCATTTTCCGCCCCATGGTGTACATGCTGTTTGTGTCCAGCCAGATGTGCCTGTTCTACTTCGGCGCTAAGGGCTATATCCAGGATACCAGATTCCTGGGTCAGGTAATCACCAGCGCTACCGTAGTCTCCTTCTACATGTATATCAGCCGCTTCTTTAACCCCATCCAGACACTGGCAGAGCAGTTTGATATGCTTCAGCGTTCCTTTGCCGGCGCGGAGAAGATTTTCACCATTCTGGACATGGTGCCTCAGGTGGTGGACGAGCCTGACGCCATTGAGCTGGAGCAGGTAAGGGGTGAAATCGAGTTTAAGGACGTGTGGTTTGCTTATAAGCCCGGTGAGTGGGTGCTGCAGGGCGTGTCCTTCCATGTACAGCCCCATCAGACGGTGGCCTTTGTGGGCTCTACCGGTTCCGGCAAGACCACCATCCTGTCCCTGATCTGCCGCAACTATGACATTCAAAAGGGTCAGATCCTGATTGATGGCATTGACATCCGCAAAATTAAAATTTCCTCTCTGCGCAGACACTTCGGCCAGATGCTTCAGGACGTGTTCCTGTTCTCCGGCGATATCCGGGGCAATATTCTGCTGCGGAAGGAAGATGTATCCGATGAGGAGGTCTGGGAGGCCTGCAAATATGTCAACGCCGACTCCTTCATCTCCAAGCTGGAAAAGGGTCTTGATGAGCCTGTGCGGGAGCGGGGCAATAACTTCTCCGCAGGCCAGCGTCAGCTGCTGAGCTTTGCCCGGACCATTATCCACAAGCCCTCTGTGATGATTTTGGATGAGGCTACCGCCAATATTGATACGGAAACAGAGATTCTCATCCAGGATTCTTTGGAAAAGATGAAGAATATCGGCACTATGCTGATCGTGGCTCACCGTCTAAGCACCATTCAGCATTCCGATAATATCATCCTGCTGTCCCACGGACGGATTCTGGAACAGGGTACCCACCAGCAGCTGCTGGCCCAAAAGGGTAAATATTATGACCTGTATACCATTCAGTACCACAAGGAGCAGCTTGGCCGGTGAAGGTCTGTTAAGGATGTCTCTGTTTTAGGGAAGAGAAGTCAATGGAACAAAAAAACAAACTCAAAGATATTTTTACCAACGACAAGAATTATAAGATATTTCTCATTACTGTACTTATCACCGGCCTTTCCTACGGCCTGTATAAGGGCATGCTGGATAATTATCTGGCGGAAGTGGTGCAGATGGGAGAACTGGACCGGGGCATTACAGAATTTTTCCGGGAACTGCCGGGAATTTTGCTGGTGTTCATTCTGGCGGTGTTTTATATGCTCTCCGCCCAGACTCTGTACAAGGCCGGCGCTATGATTATGCTGGTGGGTATGACCATGCACGCGGTGCTGCCGTCTACAAAGGTGCTGACCACGCTGGCGATTTGCATGTATTCTCTGGGCGAACATATCCAGATCGGCATGAAGAATACCCTTTCCCTGCACTACGCCCGGCCCGGGCGGGGCGGCGCGGCGCTAGGTGTGCTGAACTCCTGCAGCCAGATTGGCACCTTGGCGGGCTATTTGGTCATTGTAGCCGCGTTCTCCTTGGTAACAAAGGATCAGCCCTACCGGATGTTTTTCCTTGCCGCCGCGGTGCTTGTGGGCATCAGCGCGGTGTATTCCCTGAGGCTGTCCGGACAAAGCCAGACGGATAAAAATAAGCGCCGGTTCTATTTCCATAAGAAGTATAGCAAGTACTACATGCTGGAAATGTTCTACGGCGCCAGAAAACAGGTTTTCTTCACTTTTGGACCCTATGTGCTGATTTTGTTCTATGGTGCCAGCGCGGCTACGGTAAGCCTGCTGTTCGCCGTATCGGCGGTAGCCTGCTTCCTGGCATCGCCCCTGGTGGGACGGATTATCGACAAGGTGGGCTACAAGGCTGTCATGGTGGCCGATACCTTGATTCTGGTGGGTGTGTGCTTCTGCTATGGTTTTGCCCACCACTTGTTCCCTACGCAGATTGCCTTTATCGTATGCTGCGTTAACTATGTGCTGGACGCGGTGATATCCTTGGCGTCCATGGCATCCAATGTGTATGTGCAGCAGCTGTCTGACAATGAGGATGAGATGAAGGCTACCATCTCCACTGGCGTGTCCATTAACCATGTGATTACCATTTTCATCGCCCTGTTTGGAGGATGGATCTGGCAGAGCCTGGGCATTGAGACGTTATTTATCGTCTCCGCGGTGCTGGGCCTGTGCAACAGCGCCTATGCCGCTACCATCAAAACAGAGAAAAAGGTATTGCAGTAATCAAAACCGGAGGTTTGAACATTCAAACCTCCGGTTTTTCCAGCAGACGGAATTTGGAGCCGGTGCTTTCCAAAACCCCGTCCCGGCGCAGCTTTCCCAGTTCCGCGGACATGGCGCTGCGCTCTACACCCAGGTAGTCCGCCAATGCCTGACGGTCAAAGGGAATGGTGAACTCCGGGCTGCCCGCCTGTTTTGCCCGGTCCAGAAGATAGGCAAGCAGCTTCTCACGGGTGGTTTTGCGGGACATAAACTGGATTTTCCGGCTCAGCAGCAGGTTTTTCTCCGCTACTACCTGCAAAAGATTCTTTACCAGCTGGCTGTGGAACCGGCAGGCGTTGGAGCAGACCGTGAGCATTTTCCGGCAATCCAGCAGCAAGACCCGGCTAGCCTGCAGGGCGTAGCCGGAAACAGGCATCACATCCACCCCGGAGCAGGAAAATGCCTCGGCGAAGATGTCGCCGGCTTCCCCATGGGCAAGGACGCTGCGGTTGCCGTAATAGTCATCCAGAACGATTTGAATACTGCCCTCCAGCACAACGCCTACAAAGCCCGCCCGGTCACCCTCTAAAAAAACAGGCGCTCCCTTTTTCACATACACCTGTCGGGCGTCCAGACAGCCCAGCATGGAGCCTAACTCCTCCCGGCTGATTCCCCGGAACAGGGGCGTGGCGGATAAAATAGAAAAATATTCTTCCATATTTCCTCCTTTTGTTGGAAAACCAACATGCTTATTAAGGCCAGTATAGTAAAATCCTTTTAGAAAGTCAAGGAGGGATGTATATGATTTTACACGGATGTCAGGCAAAACCCAAAACCCCTACCATTATTGAAAAAATTTGTCCCCAGTGCGGACATGAAATCGAATTGTTTTCCATCGATACCCAGATGCCCTGTGAGCACTGCGGTTTTGTGGCCTACAACGATACCCTTAGCTGTGTACAGTGGTGCAAGCATGCTAAGGAATGTGTAGGGGAGGAAATGTATGAGAAGATGATGCGCATTGCCGCGTCCCAGAACGAAAGGAGCGCCTGATATGGTTCGCAGAATTATTGAAATTGACGAAGAGAAATGCAACGGCTGCGGCGCTTGCGCCGAGACCTGCCATGAGGGCGCGATCGGTATGGTGGATGGCAAGGCAAAGCTTCTGCGGGATGACTACTGTGACGGGCTGGGAGACTGCCTTCCCACCTGTCCCACCGGAGCCATCCGGTTTGTGGAGCGGGAAGCGGCAGCCTATGATGAGGCGGCTGTGCTGGCAGCCAAGGGTCATAAAAGCTGCCCTACGGGCGGTTGTCCCGGGCAGGCGGCTAAAGCTATGGAAAGGCAGGCTGCGCCTGCTCCGGC
>JAZSRI010000094.1:0-19464 GCA_045538415.1 Faecousia sp.
TAAGAAAACAAAACCAGATTTTCCGGTCAATAGCTTAGCGGAAAAGAAGAAGAAACACTTGTTCCTGGAGGATATTAAGAGGAACTGGGTGCTGTGGGTCATGCTGATTCCGGCTATAGTTTTTTTCGTGATCAATTCCTATATGCCAATGGCGGGAATTTGGTTTGCCTTTATTGATTACAACTTCAGAGACGGCCTGTTTGGAAGTCCTTTCGTAGGATTTAAGAATTTTGAGTATCTTTTCAAATCCGATATTTTGCTGAAGCTTACGGTGAACACGGTTTTGTATAACCTGGCCTTTATAGTTTTGGGAAATATACTGCAGGTATTCATGGCGATTCTCATCAGTCAGTTGACTTCCAAATGGTTTAAGAAGACAACCCAGACTATGATGTTTATGCCTTATTTTACCACCTACGTTATCTTAGCTGTGGTGGTATTTGGCCTGTTCAATTATGACTACGGCTTGATCAACGGTCTTATAGAAAAACTTGGCGGTGAATCCGTAAATTTCTACGGAGAACAAAAATGGTGGCCATTCTTTATCACCATATTCCATATTTGGAAAGGTTTAGGCTATGGAATGGTTGTGTACCTGGCAGCGATTCTGGGAATCGACAAGGGTCTCTATGAAGCTGCTGAGGTGGATGGAGCCAATATTTTCCACCGAATCCGCTATATCATTCTGCCCCATCTGAAGCCCACCTTTATTATCCTGCTGGTTTACGCTGTGGGCGGCATTATGAGAGGTCAGTTCGCCCTGTTCTATCAGATCATTGGTGAGAACGGTCTGTTGTATGATGTGACAGATATTATCGATACCTACGTGTACCGTGTAACAACGACTAGAGCGGATTTCAGTCTCGGTACTGCGGCGGGTCTGTATCAGTCAGTATTCGGTCTTCTTACAGTGTTGCTTGTCAACTGGCTGATCAAACGGAAGAATCCGGAATACGCGATGTTCTAGGGAGGCAGATAAAATGAAAATTAAAAAACCTATTGAAACTCGTGTTTTTGAGTTTCTCGCTTACATGATCCTGTCTGTTACAGCGGTTGTGTGCGTGCTTCCCTTTATGCTCATTATCTCCTCTTCGTTTGAGAGTAATACCACAATCGTAAACGAAGGTTATAGCTTGTTTATCAGAGATTTCACAACAGAAGCCTATCGTACGATCTTTGACGCTGCTGAGAGCCTGATCCGCGCCTACGGTGTGACTACCTACACAACAATTGTGGGAACAGCAATCGGACTGTTTTCCATCTGCCTCACCGGCTTTGTGCTTTCCAGACGGGAGTTCCGTTACAGGAACAGAATTTCCTTTCTGATCTACTTTACATCCATTTTCGGCGGTGGTCTGGCTCCTTGGTATTACATTTATACAAATATGCTGCATTTGAAGGGTTCACTAATGGCCATTATACTCCCGATGCTGATGTCTCCGTTCTACATTTTCCTGATGAGAACATTCATCAAGGGGGCGTTGCCTGAGGAGGTAGTTGAGGCAGCTAAAATTGACGGAGCTGGACACTTCACTATCTTTGCCCGAATCACCCTGCCAGTTCTGAAACCGGCTCTGGCCACAATTGGACTGTTCCTGGCACTGGGCTACTGGAATGACTGGTACCATTCCTCTTTGTTTGCAAATGACAGCAGTACCTGGCAGCTCCAGTACTACCTGTACAACATGATCGCAAAGGCGGACGCCGCCAAGGATATTGCGGCAAAGACCGGCATTGTTATCAACAATCTGCCTACGGCCTCTATGAAGATGGCAATGACTATCGTGGTAACAGGCCCTATTCTGTTACTGTATCCCTTTGTTCAGAAATACTTCGTTCAGGGCATTACCGTTGGCGCTGTCAAGGGCTGATGACCGTGTTATGTTTATAAACAGCTACCCATTGGGCTGTTTATATAGAACCTGTGATTATATTTAAAGAAGGAGGACACAAGAATGAAAAAACTGTTAGCATTGTTGTTGGCTGTGGTCATGCTCGTTTCTCTGGTCGCTTGCGGCCCTCAGGAGAAACCCGAAGAAACCAAAGCCCCCGCAGCGCAGAATGACCCTAAGCCCGCTGAAACCGACCCTTCCGAGGAAACAGAAGAAAAGCTGGATCGGGTAGATCTGGTGTTCTATCTGCTTGGTGACGCACCTGCGGACATCGATAAGGTCGAGGAGAAGGTCAACGAGATCCTGTTGGACAAGATCAATACTACCATTGACTTCCAATTCTCTACCTGGACCGACTCCACCCAGAAATATCAAATGACTCTGTTCTCTGGTGAAGCGGATCTGGTTTACTCCACCAACTGGATGGAATATTTCGCTCTGGCAAGAGACGGTGCTTTTCTGGATCTTGCTGAAGTGATGGATTATATGCCCGATGTGAAGGCTGCCATTCACGATGGAACTTGGGAGCAGGTGAAGGTTAACGGAGCTATTAACATGGTTCCTGTGATTGCAAAGGGCTGGACAAATCAGATTACTGCTTACCGTAAGGACCTGTGCGATAAATATAACCTGCCCAAGCCCGATTCCCTGGAAAATATTGAAGCATATCTGAAGGGTGTTCAGGAAAATGAGCCCGAGCAGCAATTGCTGGCATATGACCTGTTTGCATCTTCCACTGAGTATGACTATTGCTACGGTATGTTCTATTATGTACCCTTTGGCGCCAGCTGGGATGAAATAAACTATGGATTGGGCTACGATTACAATAACCCCACAGAGCTGACCGATTACTGGCACAGCGAAGAATTCCGTGACCATATGAAGCTCATGAAGAAGTGGCAGGAAATGGGCTTCTGGTCCAAGAACGTTCTGTCCGCTACCTATGAGGGTACCATTGAGACCGGCGCGGAAGTACTGCACAGATGCAATCCCGGTCAGTATGTAACCCTTAAGGCAAATGCAGAGGCTTATAACTCCGAGTGGGAAATCGACTATGTTTTGCTGCCTGAAGTCAATGGAGCGGCATATCCCATGCATCCCACCGGTGACGGCACTTCCATCCCCTCCAACAGTAAGAATCCTGAGCGGGCTGCTATGGCTCTGAACCTGATCCTCTCCGATGAGGACCTGTACCGTTTGATTACTTACGGTATCCAGGGTGAGCACTATGAGATCGATGCAAACGGATACTATGTAGAAGGTCCTGAAGCTGCTGCTTACCCCTTCCAGGGCGCAAACTCCTGGAATATTAATGTGCCTGAGCTTTCCATCCCCAAGGAAGCTGATGTCACTGCCAATGAAATTTATGCGAAACTTGACGCAATGGCGGCGAAGACAAATACTCCTTATATAAATTTTGAGGGCGGCTTCTCCGAGGACAACTCCGCGTATTCTGCTGAGCAGGCTGCGCTGCTGACTGTCTGTGCACAGTATCTGAATCCTATTCAGGCTGGTCTGGTAGAGGATGTGGATGCTGCTATCGATGAGTTCCTGGCTAAGGCGGAAGAAGCCGGTCTGGCTAAGATCAGAGAAGGTTACTCCAAGCAGTGGGTTGCCTACGTCGAAGGCTTGATTGGCTAATTTACATGATTTAAACGTGCAATGGGTGTGTGCTGCCGGATTCGGTAGCACACAGTTTTTGAAAAAATTAGGAGGATAGTTTCATGAAGGTTACTTTAATACAAGGACAGTACTCTGAGTATGTGATTGCTATTCCGAACACTGCAAACCCTGTAGAGCAAACTGCGGCAACTGAGCTGCAATCCTATCTAAATAAAGCGCTTGGAGCGGAATTGCCCATTGTTGAAGAACAGGCAGTAAACAGCAAGGCATTCTATATCGGCCACACGGACTATGCCACGAATGCCAATATCTTGGGTAGTTCCACGGAAAACTGGATTATTCGCATGCAGGATGAGAATGTGGTGCTCACCGGCGGCGTGAAGCCTAATGACCGTGGTATTCTCTATGCGGTATATCACTTCCTGGAAGATATTGTTGGTATCCGCTGGTGGTCTTATTGGGAAGAATATGTTCCCAATCTTACAGAACTGACCTTAGAGTCTGATCTTTCTAAGGAAGGAACTCCCGCCCTCCGGTTCCGTAAAATCCTGAACTACAGGGATATGGAAGATTTCTACTTTGAGGCACGTACCAGGGTTAATGTTGTTGGTGACGACGGTCTGAAAGACGGTGCGTACAATCCCTGTATTGAGAAATTGGGCGGTGCCCTGCAGATGGGCCGGCCTCATCATGTACATACCCTGGATAAATACTTCCCAATTGATGAAACATTCGCTGAACACCCGGAATGGTTCGCATGGAGTGAATCCCTGGGTAAGAGGATTTCCTTCGGCTTGAATTGCTTAACGAACGATGAGTTCTTTGAAGCATTACTGGAAAAACTGATGGCTTATATTGATGAGGATCAGAAACTGGCAGCTAAGACCGGCGTGGAACCGCCTGACTTCTATTCCATCTCTTTCCCAGACGATGCTACGTTCTGTGATTGTGAGAAGTGCAAGGCAATATTGGAAAAGTCTGGCCCCAGTGGCTACGCTTTGCAGTTTGTCAACCGGATTGCCCGGGCAGTTGCGGAAAAATACCCGGATGTGAAAATTGAGACCCTGGTGTATATGAACTATTTGGAGCCGCCTAAGGACGACACCATGCCGGAGAACAACTTGATTATCCGCCTTGCACAGGTCTACGTGGATATCATCCACGGCATCCACGACAAGGGAAACCAGTGGTATTTACGCCTCTTAAAAGCCTGGTCTGAAATTTGCAAAAAAGCTGGATGTACGTTCTATATCTGGGATTATATGTATCACATATTCTTCGATATTCCTGCGCCAATAGCATATCGGCTGAGCGACACCTTCCGCGCCTTTTATGAAGCCGGAGTTACAGGTGTTTTCATAGAGAATGAATGTCTGTCCGCGGATATGTGGGAACTGACCCACTTTATGCTGACTCATTTAAGTGAAGATCCCTATGCGGATGAGGAAGCGCTGATTGACGACTTCATTACTCATTTCTACGGTCCAGCAGCGGAATACGTTAAAGCATATCTGCTGGAACTGAAGCGTTCCGCTACAGAACACAATTATTCCGTATTTTGCATTGTGGAGAGTGCTCATTTTAACTATCTGGATGCAAAGGCAGTGAAAAATAGTATGGCGCTTCTGGAGAAAGCCATGGCCGCTGTTAAGGACGATCCAGTTTACGCACCCCGGATTCAGTACATGCAGACAATCCTTGGAGCAACCCTGCTGATTAAGTATTTTGATCTGAAGAAGATGGCAGAGCGGGCAGGGGAGATCTTTGATTTCGACAGAAAAGCCATTCTCCAGAATGTGCTTAATGGCTTTAAGATGGCTGAGCGCCTCTCGAGAATAGGTGTTGAATCCGGTCGTATGGCCAATGCTATCCGGTACTTTAACAACTATGAAATCGCAGATGAGGAGTTTGCACCCCTGCCGGAAGAACTCGCAGACGTGGATCCCAAGAATGTATATCAGTTCTATTTCAAAAACACCTGCAATCATCTTGGTGAAAGAGGTGACCGGGGATTCTCCCTTGCGGATGATCCGGATTCCAGCACCGGAAGGGTAGCCAAATTCTCCAAGGAGAAGGTTACCTCAATGCTTAATTTCCAGGCGTTGCTTATCTCCAGCCGGGAACAGGAAGCAAAGCGTCCCATTACCTTCTTCGTGGAGCAAAATGCCGAATATGTGGACAAGACAGAGCTTTACCTTGAGGATCTTGTTCCCGATCAGTACCATTTGTATAAGGTCGGCAGTGTGTCCGGTATCTTGGAATCCGCAGATACCAGAGTGGATATTTTCGGCAACAATTATGACTGGCTGAGCCTCACCGGTATATCGGTAGCCTTCCCCATGGACGCCTGTGACGTGTATTTGTCTATAAAATTCGCGGGCGCTCAGTATGGCGGAAGTTCTGACAACCAGGACGCCGTATATCTGGACCGTGCCATTGTGGTGCGAAAGTAAACCGCTATAAAAGAGCCGCGTTTACTATGTTTTATGTAATACAATACGTTACTTTGTAAACTTACCAGCCCTCCGGCAAGAAAATCGGCTTGAATGCGCGATTAAATTAAGCCGGGATTCTTGCCATTCATCCCACAAACCATAAGTCCCTTTGGACTTATGGTTTGCTTTTTTCATAATGCAATCTATATTTTCAAAGTTCATAGAGCGATCTGTAAAGAATCCAGTGAAAAGTTAGGTCAATCCGGTTGCAAAAATTTGAAATATGATATAAAATGTTAAACGAAAACGATTCAATTCAGTATATTTACTAGGGACAAGCTTTATGAAGACTAAGGATTTTTGGTATAATTTGCCGGAGGAACTGATTGCCCAGACACCACTGCAGCAACGCGATGCCTCCCGGATGTTAGTGCTGGACAGAACGACCGGCAAGATAAATCACCGGCATTTCTTTGATATTTGTGATTATCTCAGACCGGGTGACTGCCTGGTGATGAACGATTCCAGGGTTCTGCCTGCCCGGCTTCTTGGACACCGTCCTACCGGCGGGGCTGCGGAACTGCTCCTTTTGCGTGACCTCGGGGACAAGAAATGGGAATGTCTGGCAAAACCCGGCAGAAAGCTGCAAAAGGGGCAGGAAGTCCTGTTTGGAGACGGTCAGCTTAGGGCCATAGTAGAGGATGTTTGCCCGGACGGAAACAGGATTCTCCGTTTCGACTATGAGGGTATCTTCCTGGAGGTTTTGGAGCGGTTGGGAAAAATGCCGCTGCCGCCCTATATAAGGGCAGAACTGCAGGATCAGGAGCGCTATCAGACTGTCTATTCAAAGCAGACAGGGTCTGCGGCAGCCCCTACCGCAGGACTCCATTTTACCAACGATTTGCTGGAAAAAATCCGGGGTATTGGCGTAAAAACCGCTTTTGTTACTCTGCATGTTGGTCTTGGAACCTTCCGCCCAGTGAAGGCAGAAGCAATCACCGACCACCACATGCACAGCGAATTGTGTATGATTAGCGAAGAAACAGCGCGGATTTTAAATGAGACCAAGCAGTCCGGCGGACGGGTGATTTGTGTGGGAACAACCTCCTGCAGAACCTTGGAATCTCTGGTCAACAGCGACGGGACCTTTGAAGCCGGGAGCCGTTGGACGGATATCTTCATCTACCCCGGCTATGAATTTAAGGCAATGGATGGCCTTATTACCAATTTCCACCTGCCGGAGAGTACCCTTGTGATGCTGGTATCCGCTTTTGCGGGACGGGAAAATGTTCTGAACGCCTATGAGCAGGCAGTGCAGGAACGGTACAGGTTTTTTTCATTTGGGGATGCCATGTGCATCCTATAAGGAGCGGCAATATGTTTAAGGTATTAAAAACGGAGGGCAATGCCCGCAGGGGTGAGTTTACCTGTGCTCACGGCACAGTGCAGACACCTGTATTTATGAATGTTGGCACACAAGGCGCAATCAAGGGCGCTTTAAGTGCTGAGGATTTAAAAAACATCGGCTGTCAGGTGGAGCTGTCCAATACCTATCATCTGCACCTGCGCCCCGGCGACGCGCTTGTAAAGGAATGCGGTGGACTGCATAAGTTTATGACCTGGGATGGCCCCATTCTCACAGACTCCGGTGGTTTTCAGGTGTTCAGCCTGTCCTCGTTGAGAAAAATCAAGGAGGAAGGTGTGACCTTCTCTTCCCACATCGATGGCCGTAAAATCTTTATGGGCCCAGAGGAAAGCATGCAAATCCAGTCCAATCTGGGCTCGGATATTTGTATGGCATTTGATGAGTGTATTGAAAACCCCTCTCCACGGGAGTATGTAAAAAAGAGTATCGACAGAACCTACCGTTGGCTTGTTCGCTGCAAAGCGGAAAACGCCCGATTAAACAGTCTTGAGGACACTGTCAACAAGGAGCAAATGCTCTGGGGTATCAATCAAGGTGGTACCTACCCGGATTTGCGAATTGAGCATATGCAGCGCATTGCGGAACTGGAGCTTCCGGGCTACGCAATTGGCGGCTTGGCCGTGGGTGAAACCGCTGAACAGATGTATGATATTATTGAAGCGGTAGAACCGTATATGCCAAAGGAAAAGACCCGGTATCTTATGGGTGTTGGAACGCCCACAAATATCATTGAGGCAGTAGCAAGGGGCGTTGACTTCTTTGATTGCGTCATGCCCGCAAGAAATGCCCGTCACGCACGGCTGTTTACTTGGCAGGGGGCTATCAATTTAAAGAATGCCAAGTATGCCAATGACCTGTCTCCCATTGACCCGGAATGTGATTGTCCGGTGTGCCGCAGATACTCCAGAGCCTATATCCGCCACCTGTTTGTGGCTGAAGAGATGCTGGCCATGCGTCTGAGTGTGATGCATAACCTGTATTTCTACAATAAATTGATGGAACGTATCCGCAACGCACTGGATACTGGCACGTTTTCTGCGTTCCGCGGGGAATATTCTGAAAAATTAAGCCGCAGAATTTAAATACACCTTGCAATTTAACCAAATAATGTTATAATAGTATGGAAATTATAAACAAAGGAGCAATATCAATGTTACATTTTCTGGAATCTACCACAGGCCTAATGGGTGGCGGTATCGGCTCTATTTTGATGATGGTAGCTATGGTCGCTGTATTCTATTTCCTGCTGATCCGTCCTGAGAATAAGCGGAAGAAGGAAGCTGAGCAGCTGCGTTCCTCCGTGAAGGTTGGCGATGAGATTACTACCATCGGTGGCATTCAAGGTACTGTTGTTAACGTTAAAGAGGACAGATTTGTTCTGGAAACCGGTGCTGATCAGGTTCGCATTGAGTTCGCAAAGTGGGCTCTGTCCACTAACGAAACTGCCGCTGCTGCCAAGAAAGAAGAAATAAAGAAGCAGCAGGAAGCACGGGCAAAGGCTAAGGCTGCAAAAAAAGCCAGCAAGAACGCTGACAAGTAATCACAAAATAAAATCAGGGCTTCGGTTATCCAACCGAAGCCCTGATTTTTGTATCAATACTTTTTCGCCTGCCATTCACTACTCAACCGCACCAATGTGGAAACAGACAGGATTCCAACAGCAATCGCACCGGCAATACCGATGGTCTGCATACCCTTTGCCGCAAATCCTGCAGTATCACCCAGTGTAATGAAGTTGCTTGTGTAATAGATACCTGCGCCGGGAATCAAAGGAAAAATGGAAACCACAAGATAAGAAATGGCGGGATATTTCCTTACTCTGGCCATGATCTCTGAATAGGCAGCGGCGACAAGAGAGGAAACAAAATACGCTGTGTACTCACCTGTGCCAAGCTTTGAACAGATCAAATAGGTTGCCCAGGTAATTGTTCCTCCCAGGGCGCACAGAAGGCCACCGGGACCATGGATATTAAACAAAATGGAAAATCCGGTACAACCCACAAAACAGGCAGCGCACTGCAGCCAGATAGGGTGGGCAAGGGCTTCTGAAGGTAACGGGAGGTCAAAGAGTAAATGAGCAAGATTCCATGCTGTACCGGTGCCCAGAGCGATGGCAGCGGCAATCATAAGTACCTGAACAATCCGGTTAATGCCGGAGTTGGTATCGCCATAGATGATATCCCGCATGGCGTTTGTGAAAATAAGGCCCGGTACCAGTAACATCAACGCGCCGATGATGACCATATCTGTACTTGCGGTAAGGCCAGCTGCGCCAATTGTATGTGCCGCAAAAGCCATAATAAAAGCGGCAACAATGGTAGAAAAGAACTGGTTGACCTTAAATTTACCCATAACCAGATTCACAAGACCTACAAGGAAGCCGCAAATGCCGGAAAAAATGCTGTCTGCAAGCGTACCTCCAAAGATGATTGCAAAACCGAAGGCGCCCAGAAAGTTACCGGCCAAAAGAACTGCCGTGCTGTATTTGATACGGGAGCTTGTAGTTTCGGAGAGCCACTGATTTGCCGTTTGGGGATCCGGTTTTAAAGCGCAGATACGGCGGCTTAAGTTGCTGTACTTTTCAACGGAATCCAGATCGTTGCCATGAATACCGATCCGTTTCATACGGGTTAGCGCATTACCGTCAGGTGTTTTGACACTGACAGTCAGGCAGTTAGGTATCGCGTATGCCTCGCAGGTCAGGTCGTAAGCAGCCAGTATTCTGTTGATACTTTCTTCAATGCGGAATGTCTCCGCACCGCTCATGGCCAGTTGGTAGCCAAGCTCAGTAGCTACATCCAGAAGAAGATGATAATCCATATTTGTTCGCCTCTATAGTGGTTTCTTACACAACAGTATACCATAGCGCGCTGAAAATACAAGAAAAAATCCGGCACATAGAGCGCCGGATTTTGATTATTTGCGAATAAAAAGCACACCCAATGTACCGGGGCCGCAATGGCAGGAAACTGTGCAGCCGGCTTCGTTCCAGTATGTATTTTCGAAACCGTCGCATTGTTCAACGGCAGTTTTCACAGCTTCCAGACATTCGTCGCTCACAGGTGTTCTGGTGACGAACAGGGTCTTGTGTTCGATGTCATCCCGGCCGGAAATACGGTCTTTGACATATGCGGCAAGGCTTTTTGCGTAATTTCCACGATATTTCTTCACAACAGACATTTTGCCGTTCTTCACTTCAATACAAGGCTTCAGGTTCAAGAGATTGGCACCAAGGGCAACCACAGAGGAGCAACGTCCGCCCTTAACCATATAATCCAGCCTGTCCAGCAGGAAACTTGCCTCAACCTTGCCGGTGAATTCATCCAGCTGCTGCTTTAATTCATCCAGACTCTGGCATGTTTGCGCAAGCTCACAAGCTTTCAAAACCACAAGACCCTGACCCGTGGAGAGATTACGGGAATCCACAACCCGGACATTTTGAAATTCTTCCGCTGCCAGAACCGCATTCTGATAGCTGCAGGAGAATTCGCTGCTGATATTCACATGGAGAACACCATCATAATCCCCGGCAAACTTTCCAAAGTACTCAGTGTAGTCGCTGATGCTGCGGGCCGCGGTAGAACACAGCGCGCCGCCGTTTGCCACATGGTCAAAAATATCCTTTGGTGTGATGCTTTCACCGTCAATGTAGGACTGGCCGTCTTTCACAACCACCAGAGGAACCATGGTAATATTATACTTTTCCAAAAGATAACCGGGCAGGTCACAAGTACTGTCGGAGAGAATTTTAATATTCATACAATAACTCCTTATCCAAAATTAATTTGATTGGGGCAGGGGGTTTTTCTTCATCATAAAACAGGTGGTTTCCAGATCCCTTGACCGCATGTATCCGGCACCCCAGTCCCGCATGGCAACCAGAACAGGAATCAAACTGCTGCCCAGCTCTGTCAGTGAGTACTCTACCTTTGGGGGGATTACAGGATATACTTCTCTGTGAATCAGTTTTTGAGATTCCAGCTCCCGCAGCTGCTGCGTCAGCATTTTGGCTGTTGCACTGGAGATGGCTTTTTGAAGCTGAGAGAAACGGAGCTTACCATCGGACAGGTGCCAGAGAATTAAGGCTTTGTACTTGCCACCAATTAGGTCCAGTGTTGCCTCCACAGGACAACGGTCAGTTATGTTCATAAAACACCTCCATAGTTTCTAAAAGGGTAGTATAGTACAAAAATGTGCATACTTGTATTCTGGAAATCTTTTGGTAGAATAATAACATGATAGGCTGTAACTGTCAAGAAAAATCAGTTAAAAGGAGGAGTATATTTGATTCTGAATTTTGATATAACGGGTATGACCTGCGCGGCATGCTCTGCCCGTGTTGAGAAGGTAACAAGGGCAGTACCCGGTGTAAAACGTGCGGATGTGAACCTGTTGGCAGGGAAAATGACTGTTGATGTGAAAAATCCACAGTTGGAAATTGCCATTATACAGGCTGTCCGGGATGCAGGCTACGGAGCCAGTATCCAAGGTTCTAAAAAACAGCATGAGGAAGCTCGCTCTGTGGATATGGGCATGAAAGAAATGAAGGTGCGGATTATTGGCAGCGCTGCGAGTCTTTTGATTCTTATGTATTTTACCATGGGGCATATGGTTGGTATTCCCATGCCATCGTGGTACCATGGCACCGAAAACGCTATGGTTGCTGCGCTGGTGCAGGTTCTTCTCACCCTACCGCCAATTTATTTAAATAGGGTCTACTATACAAGAGGACTCAAGGCATTGTGGCATCGCGCGCCGAATATGGATTCCCTGATAGCGGTTGGATCCGGCGCGGCTATGATTTCCGGTATAGTTGCGTTGTTCTTAATTGCTTACGGAACCGGTCACGGCGATATTGAGAAAGTAGAGCATTACAGTCATAACCTGTACTTTGAATCAGCTGCTATGATCGTGACGCTCATAACTCTTGGTAAATTCCTTGAAACCAGAGCAAAGGGGAAAACAGGTGATGCCATCCGCCAGCTGATGGACTTGAGCCCAAAAACAGCAACAGTACGACGGGATGGCGTGGAAGTCATTATCCCCATTGAAGAGGTTAAACTTGGTGATACTGTGATTGTCCGCTCCGGCGGAAGCATTCCAGTTGACGGTACAGTTATTTCCGGAAGAGGGTCAGTGGATCAAAGCGCACTGACCGGAGAGAGTGTACCGGTTGAAAAGACGGTATCTGATACAGTTGCGGCGGCTACTATCAATACAGAGGGATATCTGGAGGTAAGGGCAGACAAAGTCGGAGAGGATACAACCCTTTCTCAGATCATTCGTCTTGTAGAGCAGGCCGGTGGGTCAAAAGCGCCTATCGCAAGACTTGCAGATAAGATTGCGGGTATCTTTGTTCCTATCGTTATGCTGATTGCTGCGGTCACCTTTGCTGTGTGGATGTTAGCGGGATATGGTATAGAATTTTCCGTGACAACAGCCATTGCGGTTCTGGTGATCTCCTGCCCCTGCGCTTTGGGACTTGCAACACCTGTTGCGATTATGGTTGGTACAGGCGCAGGCGCACGGTTGGGTGTGCTGTTTAAAAACGCGGAAGCACTGGAGAATCTTCACAGGGTAGATACGGTTGTTCTGGATAAGACCGGTACACTCACCCAGGGAAAACCGGAGGTGACGGATGTACTTCCGGCTGATATGGACACCCAAACATTTTTAAAGCTGGCGGCATCCATTGAAGCAAGGTCCGAACACCCCTTTGCCAAAGCCATCTGCCGGGAAGCGAAGGATATAGAACTGCAGAAAACAGATGATTTTCAGACCTTGCCTGGTCAAGGAGTTTCTGCTACAATAAACAAAAAGCGGTACTATGGCGGCAACCGCCGTCTCATGGAGGAACTTGGTGTGCCCGTCCCTGACCTGCAGTCACTGGCGGACGAGGGTAAGACACCTCTGTATTTTGCCGATGGAGACAAGCGTTATCTTGGCGCAATTGCAGCCGCGGATGTTTTAAAAGCAGATTCCCAGTTCGCCGTAGCCGCCTTGCTGGAAGAAAAACTGGATGTTGTGATGCTCACAGGGGATAACGAGAAAACCGCCATGGCCATTGCCGGTAAGGCTGGGATCACCCATGTGATATCGGATGTACTCCCTGCGGATAAGGCTGGCGTTATTGAAAAGCTTCGCAGCCAGGGCCGTAGAGTGCTGATGGTTGGTGACGGTATCAATGACGCGCCTGCGCTGGTAACCGCGGATGTTGGCATGGCGATTGGATCGGGAACGGATATTGCTATCGAATCGGCAGACATTGTTTTGATCCGGGATTCTCTGGTGGGTGTTGCGGATGCCATCCGTCTGAGCAAAGCAACGATTCGAAACATCCGGCAAAATCTGTTCTGGGCCTTCTTCTATAACACATTGGGCATACCCATTGCCGCAGGCGTACTGTACCCGGCTTTTGGAATTCAGCTAAGTCCCATGATTGGCGCTGCGGCTATGAGCCTGAGCTCTGTGTTCGTGGTGAGTAACGCACTGCGACTGCGGCTGTTTAGAGGCAGGTCTGTACCTCAGATGAAGCCGGAGGGAACAAATTCTATAAAACAGGAGGAATATGTAATGGAAACAATCATTAAGGTGGAAGGTATGATGTGTCCCCACTGTAAGGCACGTGTGGAGTCCGTCTGTAAGGCAGTTGCGGGAACCGTGGACGCTGTTGTGAACCTGGAGAAAAAACAGGTAACAGTCACAGGTGAGGCTGACATCGCGGCTCTTAAGAAAGCGATTACAGACGCAGGATATGAAGTAGTGGAATAATGTCCGATTTATTGTACTAAAAAGACGTTACAATATAGCCATAAACACAGGGAGGTTATGGCTATGTTTACCATTAAGTATGTTTTTGGACACGTTCAGGTATATGACCGAAATGGAAAATTCCTGTTTTCCGCGGATACGGAAAGGGAAGCAAGAGAGGAACTGAGAGATTATGAGGAATCTGCGGCTTGACCTGTGCTATGAGGGCACACGCTACCGTGGCTGGCAGCGGCTGCCTGGCACAGATAATACCATACAGGCAAAACTGGAACAGGCACTGTCCAGAATCCTTGGTGAGCCCATTGAGGTTTCCGGCAGCGGTCGGACCGACGCAGGAACACACGCCGTGTACCAGGTAGCCAATTTTCACTGCAACGGCCAGATGCCCTGTTCCAAGATTCTCCAACTGCTCCGCAGGTATTTGCCGGAGGATATCGGCATATATTCCTGTAAAGAGGTTTCCCCACGCTTTCATGCCCGCCTGAACGCAAAGACAAAAACCTACTGTTACCGGGTGTGGAACACTGAGAATCCCTGTGTATTTGACAGAAAGTTTGTTTATGTGGATACAAGGCCGCTGGATTGTTCCGGGATGGAAGCAGCTGCCCAGCTTTTTCTTGGACAGCATGATTTCTCAGCCTTCTGCGCAAATAAAAATAAGAAGAAATCCACGGTTCGCTACATCCAAAGTTTTGAAATCCAAAAGCTGGACAATGAGATTCGTTTCCTGGTGACCGGCAATGGATTTTTGCACCACATGGTGAGAATCATGGTGGGTACGCTTTTGGAGGTCGGCAGGGGAGAACGAACCCCGGAGAGTATCCCGGAACTGTTTGGGGCTGAAAGATGTCAGGCCGGTGAACTGATACCTGCCTGTGGTCTGTGTCTGATGGAGGTTACCTATTGAACATTCAAATTTTCGGAAAAAGTAAATGCTTTGACACTAAAAAAGCAGAGCGTTACTTCAAGGAACGTCGGATCAAGTATCAGTACGTTGATTTGCTGCGGTTTGGACTTTCCGGCAAAGAGTTTGACGCTGTTCTGCGTGGGGTTGGCGGCATTGACAAGCTTATTGATTGGGACAGCAAGTATGAAGAAGTTACGATTATGAAATACATGGACGATGTTCGGGGGAAAGAGGACAAGGTTTTTGACGAACCGAAACTGATGCGCACCCCCATCGTTCGCAACGGTAAGTATGCAACAGTTGGTTATTGTCCCGAAGTTTGGGCAAATTGGGAATGAATCTATTTTTACAAAAGCAGTTTCCTTTCAAGGAAACTGCTTTTTCTTTTTTGGAGGGGTTATGGACGAGATTCTAAACAAAGTAAGCAGTATGATATGGGGACCACAGCTGGTGGTGTTGATCCTTGGATGCGGCGTGTATCTGACTTTTGCAACTGGGTTTGTACAGATAAGGTTGTTTCCAAGGGCACTAAGGACGTTTATAGGGGAGATAAAAAGAAAGGATGCAAATACCGGCATTTCCGGTTTTCAGGCGCTGTGCACCGCTCTGTCCGCCACGGTAGGGACAGGGAATATTGCAGGTGTAGCCGGGGCAATTGCTTTGGGAGGACCGGGAGCGATATTCTGGATGTGGATATTCGCCTTTTTTGGAATGGCGCTGAAATTTTCTGAAGCAGCCTTGGCTGTAAAGTACAGGGTAAGAGATGGGGCAGGATTCCGTGGTGGGCCTATGTATATGATGGAAAAAGGTTTAGGCAGCAGGTGGCGCTGGATGGCAATGATTTACAGCTTCTTTGGTGTTGTTGCCGCTTTCGGAGTGGGTAACGCAACACAGATCAATACCGCTGTCACCGGAATCAACAGTGTAATCGAGGATGCAGGATTTCTGCCAACAACTGCGGGAAATCTTGTGATAGGAGTGGTATTTGCTCTAATTATCTGGGCATCTGTTTCCGGGGGCGCAAGACGGATTGGCAGGGTGGCACAGGGGCTGATACCCTTTGCATGTCTTAGCTATATTATCTTGTGCTGTGCGGCAATTGCCCTGCGACTTGACGCGCTGAAAGGTGCGTTTGGTTCCATTATTACCGGAGCTTTTCAGCCAAAGGCCGTAACAGCCGGGGTACTTGGGTCCGCCTTTATTGCCCTGCGTGTGGGTGCGTCCCGTGGATTGTTTACCAATGAGGCAGGTATGGGAACTGCCGCAATGGCCCATGGTACAGCGGAGGTCCGTGAACCGGTGCAGCAGGGACTGATGGGGATTGTGGAAGTGTTTCTAGATACCATAGTAATTTGTACACTGACTGCCCTTGTGATTCTTACAAGCGGTGAGTCCGTTCCCTACGGGGAAGATCCCGGGCTTAACCTAACTGTGCAGGCGTTCTCCAATGTGTTTGGAGATTGGATCAGTGCGGTTATTGCGGTGTTTCTGTGTTTATTTGCGTCTGCGACAGTGTTGGGTTGGGGGCTTTACGGCAGTGTGTGCGCGGAATATCTTATGGGCAAAGGCGCGCATAAGTGGATGCTGCGGGTGCAGATACTGGTGATTATTTTCAGCAGCGTTACCGGCGCACAGACTGTCTGGCTGCTTTCAGAAGCTGTCAATGGGTTAATGGCATTTCCCAATTTGATTACACTGATACTGCTGTGTCCACAGCTAACGAAATTGACCGGAAGAAAATCTCCCTCCCGGAAAGACCGGAAGGGAGGAAACGTTAATTAAATAGTGGGAATATTTGTTTCCCGTCTGCGTTATCATAGGAAACAGAAATGCCATCCAGCTCTTGATCCGATACCTCCAGCATAATACCGCCATTGGGAGCAAGGGTGGCTGCGGCAAAGAACACGTATTCATGGTTCTGGGAGTCATCACTGGCAATGCGCAAGCGCACATTGTTTACCGCGTTGCTGGCCGTAAGCAAATACATTTCGCCGCCGGGAGTCAGAACAGCCTCACCGATTTGATGGATTGTTTCCATATTGGCATTTTTGTAGGGTACAATATCCACTGTGCCGCCGGTTAAAAGCTGTTCCGGAGGAAAGTAGTTATCGTGGATAACGCCAACCAGTTTCTCATAGGGAATTTCTGCCACCACCGTGCCGGAGGAATAGGGCGCAATTTGGTAAGGGGAGAAATAGAAGCACAAGCCTTCAGGGGTGAAATAAAAGTCCTCGTCTTTGCTTTCATCACCGCTGAAACGCTTATTAACAGCAATTTTGTAGTCACTGTACAGGTGACGGTCGTCTTTTACAGTATCCAGCTGCTCCAGGACTAAATCGCAGAACATCTGCATGGTGGCATCCTTGTGCATAATGCTTCCCAGTGTCAAAACATCTCCGGTGAGTAAATCGTAGTTTGCACTGACATTGGTGTGTTCTGGGTGCATACCGCCGGAGTAAGTGGAAACCGCTCCAAAGAGGCTCAATACACTCATATCAAGCCGCATAGGTTCGTATAATACACGGCACAGGTAGGGATTCCAGCCGGCAGACCCGGTATAAGCATTTTCGGCGGAGCTTTGTAGTGTCAGCGCTGTGGCGCTTGTGGCATCTATTCGATTTAGAAAGTCGAGGATTACCTTGTCGGCCACTTCCGCGTCCTGAAGCATAAGACTCATGCTTGGATAGGTATAGGTAAAAAGCTCCGTTCCGTCTTCAGCGCTTGTGGTTTGGGTGTGCATGGGAACGGAAACAGCGGTCATGGTTTTTTGGGTGATGACCGCGGCAGGTTGGGTTTCCTGTATGCTTTCTGTTGGGGCAGGTGCGTTTGTGCCGGTTTGTGTGGGAGTGGTTGTGGTTTGAGAGGGAGTCGGTTCGTTGCGGGAACAGCCGGCGACGCAAATCAGCAGTATCAGCGCAAGGAAAAAGGAAAACGTTCTTTTCATATTGGATTGCCTCCTTGCCTTATCAAATAATCCTTTGTATACTATAACACGAAAGAGGCAATTCTACAACAGCAATATTCCCGTTTCGACATGTGCAAATCTTGACAAAACGATGTGTTTAATGGTAAACTATAATAAATGAATATCGCTGTGAACGGAAAGAGTAATAACCGCAATCCTCAGAGAGTCTGGGTCATCGGCTGGGAGCCCGGGTGGTGCAGCGGCTGTGAAAGTGCGTCCGGGAGCGAACTGCTGCAATGAGTGATAAATGAGAGTGGAACCGCGAGTTTGTCTGACCCGCCTCTTGTGCCTAAGGCGCAAGGGGTGTTTTTTATTTTATATATCAGGAGGAAATCACGATGTATCTTTATAATTCCCTTTCCCATAAAAAGGAGCTTTTCCAGCCCAATTCCCCGGACGTAGTGAAGATGTACACTTGTGGTCCCACGGTGTACCACTATGCCCATATTGGTAATCTGCGCACTTATATTATGGAGGATGTTTTGGAGAAATCCCTGCGTTATCTTGGCTACAATGTCAAGCGTGTTATGAATATCACGGATGTAGGCCATCTGGCATCGGATGCGGACACCGGCGAGGATAAGATGCTCAAGGGCGCAAAACGGGAGAACAAATCCGTCATGGAAATCGCCCAGTATTACACCGATGCATTTTTTGCGGACTGCGAGAAGCTCAACATCAAAAAACCGGATATTATCCAGCCTGCAACCGGATGTATCCCTGAGTTTATTCAGATGGTTCAGGGTCTGCTTGACAAGGGGTTTGCTTATTTGGCCGGCGGAAACGTGTATTTTGACACCTCAAAGTTGGAAAAATACTATGTGTTTAACGACCATGATGAAGAGGATTTGGCCATTGGCGTCCGGGAAGGCGTGGAAGAGGATACCAACAAGCGAAATAAAAACGACTTTGTTCTTTGGTTTACAAAAAGTAAGTTTGAAGATCAAGCATTGAAGTGGGATTCTCCCTGGGGCGTAGGATATCCCGGCTGGCATATTGAATGCTCCGGCATTTCTATGAAATATCTGGGTGAGGATCTGGATATTCATTGCGGCGGCATTGACAACGCGTTTCCCCACCATACCAATGAGATTGCCCAGTCTGAGAGCTATATCGGCCATAAGTGGTGCAACTATTGGTTCCATGTTCACCATTTGAATACAGACACAGGCAAAATGTCTAAATCCAAAGGTGAGTTCCTCACCGTCAGCCTGTTGGAGAAAAAAGGATACAACCCCATGGCGTACCGGTTGTTCTGCCTGCAGAGCCATTACCGCCGCAACCTTGTGTTCTCTTGGGAGAATCTCGACAATGCTGTGGTTGCCTATGACAAGCTGATTGCCCGTATTGCCGCTCTGAAGCATGAGGGAGAGGTGGATCAGCCCGCTTTCGACCAGCTGAAGGGCCGGTTTGTCAAGGCTCTGGAAGGAGATTTGAATACCTCC
>JAZSRI010000134.1:0-15553 GCA_045538415.1 Faecousia sp.
TGCACAGCTTTGCAGGGGAACTGCCTTATCGGATATTTGGTGCTGCCCATGTGTTAAGCGGGCTTTTTTCGGAGTACTATCTGTCTGCAGAAGTTCCGTTCTGGCAGTTTACCCTGGCTGAAAAAGAACCGCCGGAGGATATCAGCTACTTTGATTTGTTTTCCTCTGTGGCCTGCTCCACAGATACCCTGACCTGCCACTGTACAGGCGGTGAAGTCTCCCGTGTGCAAAAGTTGGAAATGCTATCTGACTGGGAGCCTTCTTACCATTGGCTTCATGCCTGCTTTACGGCCGAGGGCAGTTGTGGTGTGTGCCGGAAGTGTGTCATGGCGCAAACGGTCTTTTACTGTCTGGGCAAGCTGGAGCGGTATCAGAATATTTACAATATTAAAAAATTTCTGGAGAATAAAGATGTTTTCCTTGCCCGTGCCCTGATGAACTCCGGGCATCCCTATGAGGAGGGGCTTGAGGCTTTTGTAAGGAGTCATATTCCGGTTACACCCCAGATGGAGAAGCGGGCCCGTATACTGGACGCGGCTGCCCGCGCCACAGACAACTATTTCAAAGGTAAGGGTACAGATGTTCCTTTCGCCTGGAAATGAGGAAAAATGGAACTGAAAATTGGAAAACCCTATTTGCGCCGGGAATCCGGGCAGGTGTTTCTGTACGCTTCGGTTAGCCTTGGGGACAGGGAGGACACTGCCTGGTTTTCCGTGGAGCCGCAGTTTGGGGGAGATCTTACCGACGACCGGGCGGATGCGTTTGTGGTTGGTTTTTTGACTACCGCCATGAGAATGGGCGCGGATATCATCTGTGAGGCACCCATCACCAGAAGGCTAAAATATCAGCTGGAGCAGTATCTGATTCCGTCTATGGCGGCCAATATGGATATCTATCACCCTGTTGCCATTCATGGGCCGGTTACAGATATCCCCCTGCCCTGTGAAGGGGCTGTGGGTACCGGATGGACCGGGGGCGTGGACAGTATGTACACGCTAATGACCCACACCCGTCCGGAAGAATCGGGAATGAAGCTGACTCACCTGCTGGTGGCAAATGTAGGCACTTTGGAAAGTGACCACAATACAGAACTTTTGCACTATATGGCGCAGAGCGCCCGCAACGGAATTGCCCGGGAGCAGAGCTTGGGTGTTGTTGCGGTAGATTCCAATATCCAGCTCCTGCAGCAGGAGGATTATTTGGCAGTAGCGGCCTTCCGGCTGCCAGCCGCGGTGCTGGCACTGCAAAAGCTCTTTGGTGTCTTTCTCAACTCCGGCGCCTATGAGTTTGGCCGTTTTTCCTTTGTGAAGGAGAACAGCGCTTACTATGAACTGCTGCCGTTGAGTTGCTTTGAGACAGACTGTACGGTTTTTTACTCCGCCGGAAGTCATGTTTCCAGAATCCGGAAGCTGGAAGAATTGTCTGATTATCCCCCGGCGCAAAAATATTTGCATCCGTGCATTTATGCCGAGGGAACCAATTGCGGAAAGTGCGGCAAATGCATCCGCACCTTAGGTGTGCTGGATGCTTTGGGAACGCTGGAAAAGTTCCGGCAGGTTTTTGATGTGGAATATTTCAATCAAAACCGGGATTTCTACTTAGAGGACATTCTTTCACACAGCCGCAGCCAGCACTATGGCGAAGTGATTGCCCTTTTAAAGCAAAAGGGGATCAAAATTCCGCCGGAGATTCTGCGGAGGGGTCGAATCCGGGAAGCTGCCGCCGTGGCGGCAAAAAATATTATGGTTAATTCCAAAAGGAGTGATCGGGAATGACCCAGGAGTGTTTTCTCACCAAATGGCTTCAACATATAACGGAATGCAGACGAACCCGATACAAGTATAGAAAACAGAAGCAACTGAAAAACAAAACACCTACCATCATAGGAAACGCTTGTGTCCCTGGAATGATTTACCATGATTTGGGGCTGCAGTATCAATCACCTACTGCCTATGTTTTAATTCAAGCCGAAGATTTCTTTCGGTTTGTCAGTGACCTGCCCCACTATCTAACCTGCCCAGTGGAGGAAACCACACTGGAAGAAGCCTCCTATCCTGTGGGCGTTCTTCGGAAAGGGGAGGAGCAGGTTCTTCTGCGGTTTCTCCATGAGAAAACTTTTGAAGAAGCAAAGGACAAATGGGTTAGGCGGTGCAGCCGCGTCCAGTGGGACAATATTTACATTATATTCCAACAGTCCTATCCCAAACGAATGATCCGGATGGGAAAATCACATCGCGGATATAAGTTATTTAAGAGCATACCTTATCCCAACAAACGGATGCTGACCAATGTTTGGATCTCTTCTGATAAGGAACTCGTTCCAATGACAAAACAGATCTTTTTCAAAGGAGTCACCAGTGTTGACTACCCAACTAAGTACAGCAAAAAAAGACTCATGGATCAATTTGACTATGTCTCTTTCTTAAATAAAAAGTAAGGAAGTACTGTAACTATGATGCCCTCCATATCTGTAATCATCCCTGCCCATCAAGCGGAGAAATACATCGCCCAGGCGGTGGCGTCTGTCCGCAGCCAGAACTGGCCCGGTGAGATTGAGATTATTGTCATTGACGATGGTTCTGCCGACAATACCGCTGCCATTGCCGAGTCGTTGGGGGTCCGGGTGATCCGTAAGGCCCAGGGCGGCGCGGCCTCCGCTCGTAACGAGGGTCTGCGGGTGGCTGCAGGAGAGTTCATTCTGCTGCTGGATGCGGATGATATGTTCACTCCCGGTTCGGTGGAAGCCATGTATGCGGCCATGGAGCAAAATGACGCCGATGCTGTGTTTGCCATGGCAGAGGACTTTCTATCCCCGGAGCTGTCCGATGCCCAGAAGGCAGAACTGAAGCCCCGTGCAGCGGCCTATGGCGGTGTGCTGCCCGGCTGCAGCTTGATCCGCCGCCGGGTTTTTGACACTATCGGGCTGTTTGATGATACCATGAAAAGCGGTGAGACGGTTGCTTGGCTACTGAAGCTGCGGGATGCGGGAATTAAGTCAGTGCAACTTCCTGTGGTGACCCTAAGGCGCCGGCTGCATCTGACCAACACAGGACGGGTTCAGCAGAAACAGGAAATGGCAAATTACGCCGCATTGCTTCGCAAAAGGATGATGAAAAAGTGATGAAGCCTTTGGTCACTCTTGTATCCCCGGTTTATAATACCATGCCCTATCTGCAGGACTTTCTGGCGTGCGTGTGCCAGCAGACCTGGCGTCCCTTGGAGCTTATCCTGGTGGATGACGGTTC
The DNA here is from genome assembly GCA_045538415.1 of Faecousia sp. GTDB lineage: Bacteria > Bacillota > Clostridia > Oscillospirales > Oscillospiraceae > Faecousia. The sequence goes on from JAZSRI010000134.1 coordinate 3,246, forward strand.
TACAGATGATTCAGCCCAGTGCCTGCGGGACTGGCAGCTCCGTCTGGAGGCGGCAGGTATTTGTGTGAAGCTGGTTTTCCGCCCTCATGAGGGGCAGGCAGCAGCTTTTAACGCGGCTCTTCCACTGGTAACTGGCAGTTTCTTTACATGGTGCGACTCCGATGATTTGATGACACCGGACAGTGTGGAAAAGAAAGTTCGTTGGCTGATGGACCACCCGGAAGTGGGCATGGTTCGCAATAACGGTATCGTACTGGACGCGGATGAAAATATCCTCCTTTCCGAAAGCGCCTTGCCGGAGGATAAATTCTGCAAAAATATTTTCCGGGAACTGTTTTTGGACAGGACGTATTGTTACGCCGGGTGTTATATGATTCGCAGTGAGTTGTTTTTCTCCTGCTACCCGGACAAGCGGATTCCGGTATCTCCGGAAGGGCAAAATCTGCAGCTTCTTCTTCCGCCGGCCAGCAGGACGGATTGCGGTTATCTGGATGAGAAACTCCATACCTACTGCCGCAGAAGCAGTGGCCATTCCAGCAAGAAGCGCTCCTATCAGGAGAGTTTACGTAGACTGGAAAATTTTACCCATTTGAAGCTTGCCTTGCTGGACTACTGTGAATGTGACCGGAAATATTACACGGAATTGGCGTATGCCGAGGATAAAAAAAGACACAGGGTGCTGCTGTGCAGTGCGGTACAGCGGGCGAGAAAGGAAATAGGAAAATGAAAATCGGAATACTTACCTTTCATGAAGCAGACAGCTATGGCGCTGTACTGCAGGCTTATGCTTTGCAGCAGACGTTGAAAGAATTAGGTGCGGACAGCGAATTTGTACAGATTCACATGCCACCAAAGCCCCAGCCTGCCCCCACAGCTGCGGCTCCTGCGGCGGCTCTGTTTGCCAAACGGATTCAGGCGGAAGGCAAAAAGCGGGAAGCGCTCTTTGCCGATTTCCGGGCGCAGCATATGGCCATCTCCCGTCCCTATGCGCCCACAGACCCCATTGATGGGGACTACGATTGCTTTATCGCCGGCAGTGACCAGATTTGGAATTTCCGTATTCCCGGCGCGGATGCCCGATATTTCCTGCCCTTTGCGGCAGCGGAAAAGCGGTACAGCTATGCCGCCAGCTTTGGCGCCGATGCACTGCCGGAAAAGGTCAGGGATTGGGTGGCAAAGCAGCTTTCCCAGTTCTCCGGTATTTCCGTGCGGGAAGCCAGCGGCTGTTCCATTGTAGAAGAACTGACCGGCAAAACAGCAGAAGTTTGTTTAGACCCTACTCTCCTGCCGGACAGAGTGGTCTGGGAATCTTTGGCGGCTGAAACGGATACAGAGGACTATGTGCTGCTGTTTCTGCTGAAATACGATGAGGCGCTGGTGGAAAAAGCGAAGGAGGAAGCAGAAAAATTGGGACTTCCTTTAAAGACCGTCACAGCGGGCTTTATGCCCCAGATAGGAATGGCCGCCTGGAACACCACCGGCGTTGCCGATTGGCTCACCGCTATCCGAAACGCCAGCTGTGTGTTTACCAATTCCTTTCACGGTATGGTGTTTTCCATGATTTTCCGGCGGAGTTTCCGGATTCAGCTTTTGGACGGTGAATTGAGCAGCCGGAACGGCCGACTGGTGGAAATGTTGGGCAGCCTGAACCTATCCGAGGCTCTGGAAACCGTGATCACACCGGATTATGACCGTGTGTGGGAACAGATGCAACCCCGAAGGAACGCCTCTTTGGAGTATTTAAAGAGGATTGTTTGCCGTAATGCCCTATAAAAAGATGGCCTGTGGAATTATCCACAGGCCATCTTTTTGCCGCAAAATAGTATCCACAACGGAGAGCCGTTGTGGATACTTGCAATTTTCAGGAAAATCAGACTTCCACAGAACCGGAAGCCACGGCCTGGAAATCCTCCTCCACCTCTTTGGAGGGGGGCTTGGTGGCCAGAGAGAATACCACAATCAAAATGCTGGAGAAGATAAAGGCGGGAAGAAGCTCGTAAATGGCGAATACACCGCCCAGCTTGCTGATGACCAGCTTCCACAGGAACACCATGCCTGCACCGCCCACCATACCGGCAATGGCGCCGGGCTTGTTGGTACGCTTCCAGAACAGGGAGAACAGCATCAGCGGGCCGAAGGTAGCGCCGAATCCGGCCCAAGCAAAGGAAACAATCTGGAAGATCACGCTGTTCTCATCCAGCGCGAAGAGGATACCCAGCAGCGCCAGAACACACAGGGTGATCCGGGAGAGTACCATGACCTGCTTGTCGGTGGCGTTCTTTTTGCAGATGCCCTGATAGATGTTCTTTGCCAGAGCAGAGGACGCGATCAGCAGATAGGAATCGGAGGAGCTGATGGTAGCAGCCAGAATACCGGCCATCACAAGACCTGCCAGAATGGGGGGCAGGGAACTGGTAGCCAGGCTGATGAAAATATTTTCCGCGGCGGACTTGGTCAGATGCGCATCGGGGAACAGCTGACGGCCAACAATGCCGATGAAGGTTGCCACACCCAGAGAGATGACCACCCACACCATTGCGATCCGGCGGGAGCGCTTCAGCTCGCTTTCCTTGCGGATAGCCATGAAGCGCAGCAGAACCTGAGGCATACCGAAATAGCCAAGGCCCCATGCCATCATGGAGAACACGGACAGCAGACCATAGTCGGCAATCTCGCCGAAAACAGGCTTGCCGGCTTCCACCAGCTGCTGGCCGTTACCGTCCAGCACAGGCGTTGCCAGACCGAAGAACTCCAAAAAGCCCGGGATGGCGTTTGCGTTCGCTACTACCTGCCCGATGCCGCCGGCCTGAACGGTGCTGATAATCACAATCACGGTCAGCGCAACGATCATAACGATAGCCTGCATAAAGTCAGAGGCGCTCTCTGCCAGGAAACCGCCCAGCAGGGTGTACAGCAGCACAAATACGGCACCCAAAATCATCATGGTAACATAAGGTGTACCGAACAGGGTGGAGAACAGCTTGCCGCAGGTGACGAAGCAGCTGGATGCGTAAACGGTGAAGAAGATCAGAATGAAGGCCGCGGAAATAAACATAATGGTCTTCTTGTGCTCACGGAAACGGTTGGAGAAGAACTCCGGCAGGGTGATGGAATTACTTGCCCGGACACTGTAACGGCGCAGACGTTTTGCCACGATCAGCCAGTTAAAGTAGGTGCCCACCGCAAGGCCAAAGGCTGTCCAGAACGCGTCTGCCAGACCGCACCAGTATGCTACACCGGGCAGACCCATCAGCAGCCAGCCGCTCATATCCGATGCCTCGGCGCTCATAGCTGTGACCCAGGGGCCCAGAGAACGGTCACCCAGGAAATAGGCCTCAGAATTTTTGTTGGCGCGCTTAGCGTAAAGCACACCGATGACAATGACAACCGCCATGTAAACGACCATCGCGATCAGAATCTGTATTGTATTGCCGTCCATAATCTTACCTCCATCTTTTTAGCAAAGGAAAAACCGCGCTGGTCAGGCGGGGTAAAGCCTCCACTGTAATTGTCCATAAGTTTATCACATTAGCGAACTAAAGTCAACGGATTTTCTGGATAAATATTCATTTTAGACACAATCCCCCAATAACATGTGGCAGCCGGACAGGTCTTTAGGAAATTTGCTGTTGTACTCTGGGGTGGACTCGACTTTTTTGGCGGGAAATCTCTTTTTGTATGGGGGTATAATTCTTTTAAGGGAATCTTAAGACACTTTAAAAAAGACTTAATTGGACTTTTTTACCGGTGGTGATAAAATCAACTTATGGATTTTCCAGAAAAAAGAGGTGCTTTTTGTGACGTTAGTGGATATTCTCTGGGTTTTCCGGTGGGTTCTGGGCCTGCTGCTGATCGTGTGCTATGCCTATCAGGTGGTGTACCTGTTTCTTCCTCTTTTAAAGAGGGAAAAGCCCTGGGGGGAGCAAAAGATTCACCGCTATGGGGTTTTGATTGCTGCCAGAAATGAAGAATTGGTTCTGCCCCATTTGCTGGAGAGTATACGAAATCAGGATTATCCGGCAGAGTTGGTAGAGGTATTTGTGGTAGCGGATAACTGCACGGACCGTACCGCGCAGGTGGCAAGGCAGATGGGCGCTAAGGTATTGGTGCGGGAAAACCGGCAGCGGGTAGGGAAGGGATATGCTCTGCATGATTTACTTCAGTGGATGGATACTGCAGGTGATATCGACCGGCTGGACGCCTTTCTTGTGTTTGACGCGGATAACCTGCTCCGGGCTGACTATATTACCCAAATCAATAAGGTATGTTCTGCCGGTTATGATGCCTTCTGCGGGTACCGGAACACAAAGAACTTTGGAACCAACTGGGTCTCCGCCAGCCACGCCATTTGGTTTATCCATGAATCGGTGCATTTGAACCATTCCCGGATGCTGCTGGGCAATCCCTGTAAGGTTAGCGGAACAGGCTTTGGCTTTACCCGGCAGCTGCTGCGCAGGTGTGGCGGCTGGAACTTTTTTACTCTGACAGAGGATATTGAATTTGGTACATGGTGCACCATTCGGAATGTGGGGATTGGCTATAACCGGGAGGCAATGTTTTATGATGAGCAGCCGGAGAGTCTGCGGATGTCCTGGCGGCAGCGCACCCGGTGGACACAGGGAAATGTGCAGGTATCTGTGCGGTATGGGCTGGATCTGTTTCGGGGGATACTCCGGGGTGGGAGAACAGGCTATAACTGTCTGGAGACCATCACCCTGTCCATGTGGGGCTATGGCATGGGCGCTGTCACGGCACTGCTGACCTTTGCGCTGGCATTTACCGCGGGTAGTTGGGCAGCCGTGGGCGTTTCCCTGCTTTTGGGTCTTGCAGGCGCGTATCTGTCCGGTATGTGCATTGCGGCCATCACCTTGTTTACCGAACACCGGCGAATCCGTGCCACTGCCGGGCAAAAATGCATGGCAGTTTTTGCCTTTCCCCTGTACATGCTCACAAGTATCCCCATTGCGGCTACCGCTCTGTTCCGGAAATTCCACTGGCCGCCCATTGAGCACAGTGTAGCCATATCCGCAAACCAGTTTCAATCCTAAAAAACACGGGTGTGCCGGAGATGCTTCGGCACACCCAGATTTTTTGTTTGCATTCCTGACGATTTTTCATGGAATTTTTCAGGTATCTATGGTATATTGATAATATACATTATAAACCACTGTTCATTTTATTGGGGGGTATCTCACCGTGAATGAAAAGAACACCTTCACGCCGGAGCGGCTGCGGTATCTGCAGCTTCTGGCCAAGCAATATCCCACCGTCCAGTCCGCCAGCACCGAGATTATCCGCCTGGAGACGATCCTGAACCTGCCCAAGGGTACGGAGCATTTCCTTTCGGATATCCACGGAGAGTATGAAGCTTTTCTGCACATCCTCAACTCCTGCTCCGGCGAGGTTAAAGAGAAAATCAACGAGCTGTTCGACGGGCAGATGACCATGAAGGACTGCAGCGAGCTGGCTACGCTGATCTATTATCCCAAGGCCAAGCTGGCTCTGGTGGCGGAACAGGAAACAGATTTGAACGACTGGTACCGGGTGACCCTGCACCGGCTGGTGCAGCTGTGCCGGTATATTTCCAACAAGCATACCCGCAAGAAGGTAAGAAGCTATATGCCCCGGGATTATGCCGAAACGCTGGACGAGCTGATGTTCCTGCAGGATGGCTTTGGCGCCCAGCAGGATCAGTACCAGAGTATCTTGGATACCATCATCCGTATCGGACAGGCCCCCTATGTGATTCGGGCGGCCTGTACCGTGGTCAAAGCCCTTACCTGTGATTTGCTACACATTGTGGGCGATATCTTTGACCGGGGACCCAGAGCGGACATTGTCATGGATTCCCTGATGAACTGCCACGACGTGGATATCCAGTGGGGCAACCATGATATTTTGTGGATGGGCGCCGCCTCCGGCTCTCGAACACTGGTAGCTACCGTTCTTAGCAACTCTATCCACTATAACAATCTGGATGTGATTGAGACAGGCTACGGCATTTCCCTGCGGCCTCTTTCCGTGTTTGCCAACGAGGTGTATAAGAACAGTGACACCCACTGTTTCCGGGTGAAGCTTACCGGGGACGATGCGGATACCTACACGGAAAAGGATAAGCTTTTGTCTGCCCGGATGTATAAGGCGATCACCATTATCCTCTTTAAGCTGGAGGGGCAGAAGCTGCTGCGCCGCCCGGAGTTTAACATGGCTGACCGGCTGCTGCTGGATAAAATAGACTACCAAAACAAATCCATCACCATTGGCGGCAAGGTCTACGCTTTGGAGGATTGCGATTTTCCCACGGTGGATCCCAGCGATCCCTATACCCTGACAGAGGAGGAGAGCCACGTGATTGACCAGCTCACCGACTCCTTCCTCCATTCAGAGAAACTGCAGAGGCACGTCCGGTTCCTCTACTCTAAGGGAAGCCTGTACAAGACTGTGAACGGCAACCTGCTATTCCACGGCTGTATCCCCATGAACCCGGACGGAACGCTTATGCGCTTTACCATCGGCGGCCAGGAGCGTTCCGGCAGAGCCTTTATGGACTATGCGGACAGGCTGGCGAGAAAAGCCTATTACGACAACAAGGCCACAGAAGAGGGCCAGTTCGGCATGGACTTTTTGTGGTGGCTCTGGGCCGGACGAAACAGTCCCATCTTTGGCCGTGACCGGATGACCACCTTTGAGCGCCGGTTTATTCTGGACGAAAGCGCCTGGGCAGAGCCTAAGAACCCCTATTATTCTTTCTATCATGACCCGGCTGTGTGTGACATGCTGCTGAAGGAATTCGGCTTGGAGGGAGAACACTGCCACATTATCAACGGACATGTCCCCGTGAAGGTGAAAAAGGGAGAGAGCCCTGTCAAGGGCAGCGGTAAGCTGCTGGTGATTGATGGCGGCTTCAGCAAGGCTTACCAGCCGACCTCCGGCATTGCCGGTTACACCCTGATTTTTAACTCCCGGCATTTCCGCATGGTGTCCCATCAGCCTTTTGCGGGAAAGAGAAACGCCATTGAGAAAAACAATGACATTGAGAATGCTTCTGTGATTTTTGAGGTTCTCCGGGAGCGTATGCGGGTATCCGCTACCGATGAGGGCAGGAAACTGAAACTCCGGGTGGAGGATTTGATGGAGCTGCTGGCTGCGTACCGCTCCGGCGCTGTGGCAGAAAACCATAAGAATTAAAAAACCGTGCCGGGGAGCTTCCCGGCACGGTTGTTTATTGGCTCGGATTATTTTGGCAGGATGCAAAAACCGTGTCCCACGGAACAGTGGGGCACGGTTCAATTTACGCAAATATGGGAATAAACGCGGCAATCACTGCCAGTACCACTGCCGGGAGCATGTTCGCTACCGGCAATTTTTTACCCCAGACCAGATTCACACCTACACAGAAAATGAGGATAGAACCGATTAGGGAGAGATTGGACAGTGCAAGCTCCGTCATTAGCGGTTTTACAAGCCCGGCAAGGAGGGTGATACCGCCCTGAAGAACGGCCACGGGTATGGCAGAAAACATGCAGCCCTTTCCCATACCGCAGGTCATAACCAGAATGATGATGAAATCCAGCGCTGCCTTTACCGCCAGGATGGCGTAATCTCCGGTCAACCCGTCCTCAAGGGAACCTACAATGGCCATAGCCCCGATACACACAGTCAGTGACGCGGTAACAAATCCGTTCACAAACGCCTTGTCCTTCGCGTTTCCGGTTTTGATTTTCAGCCATTGACCGAACCGCTCAAAGCCCCGTTCGATTCCAACTGCCTCTCCAATCAGCGTACCCAGAGCTAAGCAGACGATCATCAGCATAGACCCGCCACTGGTGATAGCGCCGTCTTTCACGTAAAGCATTTCTTCCAGTGCGCTGGCAATACCGATAAACAGGATGCATACGCCACAGGCCTTCATGAGGGCGTCCTGAATATTCTGTTTCATAAGCCGTCCAAACAACAGGCCCAAAAGGCCACCTGCCACAATGGCGGCGCAGTTCATAATGGTTCCCATGGCTACACTTCTCTCTGTAAAAGACCCATGGCTTTTCTGGCAACCACGATTTCCTCGTTGGTGTCCACCACATAGATCCGCACAGGGCTGCCGTCCCGGGAGATATCCATACCGCCGGTGGCGCTGGCGTTCTTCTCCGGATCCAGCTCGATACCCAGGCAGGCAAGCCCCTCCAAAGACATGGCCCGCACCAGGCTGCTGTTGCGGCCGATACCGCCCCCAAAAACCACAGCGTCCACGCCGCCCATGGCGGCGGGGTATGCGCCGATGTATTTTTTAATACCGTAGGCATAGGCTTTTACAGCGTTTTCACAGTCGCTATTTCCGGCCTCAGCCGCCAGCTGGATATCCCGCAGGTCGTTGGAAACAAAGCCGGACATGCCGTAAAGACCGCCTTGGGTCTGGAGCATGGTCTTTACCTGGCTCAGCTCCATCCCACACTCCTCCACCAGATGGAAGATAATATACGGGTCCATATCGCCGATACGGTTGTTCTGCAATACGCCGCATTGCAGCCCCATACCCATGGTAGTGTCGATGCTCACGCCGTTTTTTACGGCGCACAGGCTGCCGCTGCCGCCCAGATGGCAGCATACCAGCTTCAAATCCTCCCGGCCCATCTCTTTGGCGGTCCATGTGGACAGGTATTCCAAAGACGCGCCGTGGAAACCGTAACGGCGGATGGCGTGCTTACGGCTGATATCCAGAGGAATGGGATACAGATACGCTTCCGGGGGCATTTGGGCGTGGAAAGCGGTCTCAAAAGAGCCAATCAGGGGAGTGTCCGGCATCAAAGCCTGGAACTGGCGGATGGCGGCAATATAGGGCGGGTTATGAGCCGGGGCTACGGAATTGAAATCCGCCATAGCCTGCAGCACATCCTCTGTCAGGTACTGAACGCCGGTGACGCCCTTGGCGTGGACCACCTTAAAGCCTACACAGCTGACCTCCTGCAGGGAGTGGATGCAGCCGTCCAGCAGGGCACTGAGCATCCGGCTGATGGCTTCCCGGTGGGTAGGGAACTGGGCATCTTCCCGCAGGGAAGTGCTGGTCAGGTTATTTTTGTGATAGAACAGGCTCTTTGCGCCGCCAACCCGCTCCGCGCCGCCGGAGGCCAGCACCTGTTCGTTCTTGTCCATGGCGAACAGCTGGTATTTCAGGGAAGTGCTTCCCACATTACAAATAAGAATATTCATAGGGGTCTCCTTTACAGGTTATTCCATTTCCACCATTTCTTCCTTCAGCTCGCTGCGGCGTACCAGGAAGCGGCGGATGGCAAACAGGCCGGCGATACAGGCAATACAGGCCACATTGCTCCAGTAGTCATCGTGGCTCAAAATGACATGGCGGGTGATAGCCACGGTGAGCACCTCCAGAATGTTGGCAGGGGTGGTGTCGATGAGCATTCTTACAAACTCAAGACCCACGACGATGGTCAGAATATTGTGAAGATATTCACTGATATCGGAAAGGTACCCAGCTGTGGTAAACATCCGGTAGAACTCCAGTGCCAGCGCCAATACCAGAACGATGATTGTACCCGCAGCTACCAAGCGCTCCAAAAAGTGGAGAATCCGGCGGAAAACATGTTCCACCCGGTGGTCATGCCGTTCCAGCTTTTCCTGACGCTCCTTATCTTTGTATTCCGAATGGTGGTGATGTGAGCCCATGCTGATTACCTCCTGCTTTTTTTATGATTGTACACGATAAAAGGGGAAAAAGGAAGTTTTTTCTTTAATAATGCTCCCGCATTTGCTTTTTGGCGGCAGCCACTTCCTCCCGCAGCTCCCGGGCGGACATCCGCAGAACGCCGCTGCGCATAGAGCTTAGCTGCACCAGCGCGTCGGAGGTAGCCACATGGACGGCGTAGTTTTTGCCTATCTGGTCTGCCAGAGCTTCGATATAAGCATCGGCGGTCTGGTTTTCTTTGGTGTATACCACCTGAATGTTGTGGAACCGTTCTTTCAGTCCGGGACTGCCCTTGACCTTGTAGCCGTCAAACACCAGTACCAGATAACACTTTCTAAAACCGGCAAAATCCGATAGAATGTCGCACAGCCTGCGCCGGGCTGCATCCAGATCCTCCTTTGCAAGAGCTTCCAATTCCTCCCAGGCGAAGATGATGTTGTAGCCGTCTACAATGATGGCCCGGTCTTTGGGCGGGCGTATGGAGATTTCAGCTGTGGCGGCTTTGTTCTGGGGAGGGCGGTACAGCTGGGTCTTTATGGAGCCAAATTCCCGCTCCAAAATGGCGTCCAGCTCCCGGTCGTCCCGCTGCACGTTCCGGGTGATGATGGCAGGTTCCTGAGGGCCGTTCTTTTTCAGACCACTATCCAGATGCATATACTGGCGCACCTGATCCCATTTCACCGTAAAGCCTGCGCCGTGGCTGCAAAATACGGAGTCAGGGGTATTTTCCAGATCCGCTTCCGGATGATAGTCCGCAGCGTCTATCACCGCCTGCTGGTTGTGGCAGGGAGCGTAGCCCTGTAAGGCAAGCTGCAGCTGGCCCTTTCCCTGGGTGTAGGCAGCTACCTGGTTGGCGTAGTCCCCAATCTCAGAAGCAGGGACTGTGCCCTTCAACACAGACTGGCTGCCCTCCGCTTCCGGGGCGTCGAACTGGCCGCCCATGGCCCGGATATCCGTGATGGCTCGGCCAATCTGCTCCGTGGGTAGAATCAGGGTAAAGCTGTACCAAGGCTCCAGAATCTGGCTTTGGGCCTGCATCAGGCCCTGGCGCACCGCCCGGTAGGTAGCCTGACGGAAATCGCCCCCCTCGGTATGCTTCAGGTGGGCCTTGCCCACCAGCAGGGTCAGCTTCATATCGGTTATAGGCGCTCCTATGAGCACACCTTTGTGAACCTTTTCCTCTAAATGGGAGAGGATGAGCCGTTGGTACTGGATATCCAGCACGTCGGTGGAGCACACCGTGTCAAACACCAGACCGCTGCCCAGAGGCAAGGGCTCCAGAAGAATATGGGCTTCGGCGTAGTGGCGCAGAGGTTCAAAATGACCGATACCCTCCACAGTATCCAGAATGGTTTCTTTGTAGTAGATCCTGCCGCTGTCCAAAGTCACATCCAGAGAAAACCGCTGGGCAATCAGGCTGCGCAGCACCTCCAGCTGGATTTTTCCCATAATCTGCAAGTGGATTTGCTTTAGAGAATCGTCCCAGAACAGGTGCAGCTGCGGGTCTTCCTCCTCCAACTGCCGCAGCTTGGGCAGAGTGGTAAGCGGATCTGTTCCCTTGGGCAGTACCACCCGGTAACTCATCACAGGCTCTAAAAAGGGCACTTGTCCCCCCGGCTCGTTGCCCAGACCTTGTCCGGCGTAGGTGGCGGACAGACCGGTAACGGCGCAAAGCTGCCCGGGGTACACCCGGTCGGTAGCGGTGAACTTATCTGCCGAATACAGCCGCAGCTGTACGGCTTTTTCTTCTACAGACGCTCCATTCATATCCTGGTAGGCAAGGCTGCTTCGAACCTGCAGTGTGCCGCCGGTGACCTTCAGCCAGGTCAGACGGTTGCCCTGTGGGTCCCGGGAGATTTTGTACACCAGGGCGGCAAATTCCGCCGGATACTCCGGGGTGGGGGCGTACACATCCAGAATCTGCAGCAGTTCCTCCACGCCGGTCAGCTTCAGCCCGGAACCAAAACAGCAGGGGAAGATTGCCCGGTGGGCAATCAGCTGCCTTAGGTTCTGGGTGGTGACAGTGCCGGTTTCCAGATAGTTTTCCAGCAGCGCCTCGTCGCACAGGGCGGCCTGCTCGGCAATCTGCTCTGCCGGGGCGGTAAAATCAATGCAGCGCTCGTCCAGCTGCTTTTGCAGTTGGGCAAGGATTTCTTCTTTTTTCCGTACAGGCAGATCCATTTTGCTCACAAACAGAAATGTGGGCACATGATAACGCTTTAAAAGGTTCCAAAGGGTGACCGTGTGAGCCTGAATACCGCTGGAACCGCTGATGACCAGCACCGCGCAATCCAATATAGGCAGCACACGCTCCGCTTCCGCGGAAAAATCCACATGCCCCGGGGTGTCCACCAGGGTGATATTGCGGCGCTCCGTTTCCAACAGGGCCTGCTTGGAGAAAATGGTAATACCCCGGCTCCGCTCTAAGTTGTGGGTGTCCAGAAAGGCGTCGGCGTGATCCACCCGTCCCAATGTCCGGCGGGCGCCGCTTACGTAAAGCATTGCCTCCGACAGGGTGGTTTTTCCCGCATCCACATGGGCCAATAGAGCAATACTACATGGCGCTTTTTTCGGTTGATTACTCATAAACAATGGCCCCCTGAACCTGCAT
>JAZSRI010000157.1:0-12784 GCA_045538415.1 Faecousia sp.
GTATGCTGACCGTAACGGCGGCTACACCAGAGTGACCCGTACCGGTCCCCGCCGCGGCGACGCTGCTGAGATGGCAGTCATCGAGCTGGTTTGATCCGGTTTCATTAAAAGAAAAAGAGCGTATCGCAACCGCGATACGCTCTTTTTGTATATCACTATGCATACGCAATAAGGTGAAACTCCGGTACCGTTGACCAGACGGTACCGGAGCCTCCACGAAAAGAGAGATAAGAAAATGAAAAGGAGATTGAAGATTCTCTGTTTACGCTATCATTATACCACCCGGCTTTTCAATATGCAAGCACTTGTTTATTAAAAAAGCATGAAGCAAGTAGAAATATTAATTTTAAAATTGTGCACAATTAACAATAAATGAACTTTTCGTAACACCTGTGGCTATGGTATTGACTTTTTGAAAAAATAAGATATAGTTAAAGCAAACGAATTAGCACTCTAACCGATAGAGTGCTAAAAGACGAAAAGGAGTGTTTGCTATGAATTTTGGAAACTATACCCAGAAATCTCTGGAAGCTGTCCAGAGCGCACAAAAACTGGCCGTAGCAAACGGCAACCCTCAACTGGAGCAGCTGCATCTTCTGTCTGCGCTGTTGCAGCAGGAGGATGGGCTTGCTGTGCAGCTGCTGCGGAAAATGGGTGTTACTACGCAAAGCCTCGGGGCTGCGGTGGATGAAGAACTGGGACACCTTCCAACTGTGACCGGCGGCCGGGAAATGGACAAGTTCTACATGTCCGCGGATTTGGATGCTGCCTTCCGGGCGGCCCAGTCTCAGGCCCAGATGATGAAGGATGATTTTATTTCCGTTGAACACCTGTTGCTGGGGCTGATGGATGCCGCAAAGGGCAGTGTAAAAAAGCTTTTTGACCTGTACCGCGTTACTAAGGAGGCCTGCCTGCAGGCATTGCAAAGTGTACGGGGCAGCAGACGTGTCACCACGGACAGCCCGGAGGGCACCTATGATGCTCTGACGAAGTACGGCACGGACCTTGTGAAAAAAGCTAGAGATCAGAAAATGGATCCCGTGATTGGCCGTGATGAGGAAATCCGGAATGTGATCCGGATCCTGTCCAGGAAAACCAAAAACAACCCGGTTCTCATCGGTGAGCCAGGTGTTGGCAAAACAGCCATTGCGGAGGGACTTGCCCAGAGAATTGTCAAGAAGGACGTGCCCAAGGGTTTGCAGGAGAAAACCATTTTTTCCCTGGATATGGGCGCTCTTGTGGCAGGCGCCAAATACCGGGGCGAGTTTGAGGAGAGGCTGAAGGCGGTTCTGGAAGAGGTCAAGGAATCCGAGGGCAGAATTATTCTGTTCATCGACGAACTGCATACCATTGTGGGCGCGGGTAAGACAGAGGGCAGCATGGATGCGGGCAATTTGCTTAAGCCTATGCTGGCAAGAGGAGAACTGCATTGTATTGGCGCTACCACATTGGATGAATACCGCCAGTATATTGAAAAAGACCCGGCGCTGGAGCGGCGTTTTCAGCCTGTGATGGTGGATGAGCCAACGGTGGAGGATACCATTGCCATCCTCCGGGGACTGAAAGAGCGATATGAGGTGTTCCACGGCGTGAAAATTGCGGACCCTGCCATCATTGCCGCGGCGACCCTTTCCCACAGATATATTACCGACCGATTCCTGCCGGACAAGGCCATTGATTTGGTTGACGAGGCCTGCGCCCAGATCCGCACAGAGATGGACTCCATGCCAACGGAGCTGGATGCGGTGTCCCGCCGGATTATTCAGATGGAGATAGAGGAAGCGGCGTTGAGAAAAGAGGAAGATCCCCTGTCCAAGGAGCGGCTTTCCCAACTGCAGAAGGAACTGGCAGAGACGAAAGACAGCTTTAATGCCATGAAGGCTCAGTGGGAAAATGAGAAAAACGCCATTGAGTCCGTCCAGCAGCTGCGTCAGCAATTGGAGGAACTGAACCGGCAGGTGGAGACCGCGGAGCAGAACTATGATTTGGAAAAGGCGGCGGAGCTGAAATACGGAAAGATTCCCGATTTACAGAAACGTCTCCAGGCACAGGAGGAAATTGCCCAGCAGGAGAAGGGCAGCACCATCCTCCGTGACCGGGTCACAGAGGAAGAAATTGCCCGGATCGTAGAGAGGTGGACCGGAATCCCTGTGTCCCGGCTGGTGCAGGGAGAGCGGGAGAAACTGCTGAATCTGGACACCACCCTGCACAAAAGGGTGATCGGTCAGGACGAGGCGGTACAGGCAGTGACTCAGGCTATCCAGAGAAGCAGGGCGGGTATTCAGGACCCCAACCGCCCCATTGGCTCGTTTTTGTTCCTTGGCCCCACCGGTGTGGGCAAGACGGAACTGGCCAAGACACTGGCCCAGTCTCTGTTTGATGACGAAAACAACCTTGTCCGCATTGATATGTCTGAATATATGGAAAAGTTCGCGGTATCTCGGTTGATTGGAGCGCCTCCGGGCTACGTGGGCTACGAGGAGGGCGGCCAGCTGACGGAGGCGGTACGCCGGAAACCCTATTCCGTGGTGCTGTTTGACGAGGTGGAAAAGGCTCATCCTGATGTGTTCAACGTGCTTTTGCAGGTGCTTGATGACGGCAGAATTACCGATTCCCAGGGAAGGACGGTGGACTTTAAGAACACAATCATCATTCTTACCTCCAACCTTGGCTCTGAGTATCTGCTCAGTGGTATCCGGGAGGATGGCACCATAGAGCAGGCCGCCAAGGAGCAGGTGCGGCAGCTTCTGCGCCGCAGCTTCCGTCCGGAGTTTTTAAACCGGCTGGATGAGATCGTGTTTTATAAGCCGTTGACAAAGGACAATGTGACGGGAATCATCGACCTGCAGATCAAAAAGCTGAACGAACGGCTTGCCCAGCAGCAGATCCATCTGGAACTGACAGAAGCAGCCAAACACTGTATTGTGGAGGATGCCTACGATCCCCAGTATGGCGCCCGGCCTTTAAGACGGTATGTGCAGCACACCGTGGAAACCATGCTGGCAAAAAAACTTTTGGCAGGACAGGTGCTTCCCGGACAGACCGTGACTGTGGATGCCCAAAGCGGAGAACTGATAATGAAATAAACAAATGCAGCCCGGCTCAGCCGGGCTGCCGTATATTTGTAG
This sequence comes from Faecousia sp., assembly GCA_045538415.1. GTDB lineage: Bacteria > Bacillota > Clostridia > Oscillospirales > Oscillospiraceae > Faecousia. Next base: position 3,129 of record JAZSRI010000157.1, read on the forward strand.
AAACGCTCAGGTTATGCTGGACTTGGCGTACTTGCTGGGAGAAACACCTGTAAATTTTTTAAAGGTGTTGGAAAAATAATGCACACTGGAAAAACCCAGCATATCGGATATTTGGGTGACGGTCAGGGAAGTTTCGCACAGAAGCCGTTGGGCCTCCTGAATTTTCAATTTCAAGAAATAATGGATAATGCCGCAGTTTGCCTGCCGCTGAAAGATGCGCTTGACCGTGTTGAGGGAGAATCCCGCATAGTTGAGAATTTCGTCAATGGTAAGGGTTCGGTAGAGATTGGCCTTCATGAAATCTTCAATAAAATGAAATTTATCCTCATAATAGTTCAGTTGGTTTTGCAGCATATGGCCATTCTCTTGGGTGGATAAGCAACGGTCGTACAGGCTGATTAGTAAAAGCTCTATGTAGTTCTTCAGGGTTTGAAGCTGGTAGTCGGTGGCTGTTTCTACCGGCAGCTGTCCCTGTTGCGTACCGTCTGGGGTCTGCAGGCAAAGAAGCTGGGAACCTTTTTCAAACAGGGAGGACAGAAGCGCCTTTTCCTCCGGCAGCAGAGAAAGACAGCGTCCTTTCAGCAGATTCATTTTTGGTGAACTGCACCGGATGCTGATGATCCCCACTACCGCGGTGGAACTCTCATAGGAAAAACGAACCTTTTTAGGAGAGCAGATCAAAAGCTGCCCTTGCTCCAGCAGGCAGGGAGGGGCATCCTCCAGCTGGCAGTGATAGCTGCCGTCCTCCATATAGATCAGCTGCCAAAAATCATAAACGGTACCTATTTTTCCGTCTTTGACACACGGGGAATCGGGCAGATGCTCACGCATCCGGTAACCGTTTCCAAGATGGATCAGGGTATCCACATTAAAAGTGTTTTCGAATCGTGTTTCGTGAAATTTACTCACCGGAACATCACCACCTGATGTATAATACCATATTTATCCCCGGTTTTCAAGATAGGATGGTCGCCAGTGGGTCGAAATACGTAAAATTGCGATACAATTTCCGCAAAGACTTTTGTGTTTTCTTGTTTTATACTAATACTATCGAAGATAGACCGGCAGATAGTCTATCCGAAAACAAAGGAGGATTCTAATATGAAATGTGGTTTTTGCAAGAAGGTAATTACACCCCCGTTGGGAACACCCATCGTCGGTTATTACGAAGAACGCCTGACACAGGGCGTGATTGACGATCTGTATGTCAGAGCGGCGGCCTTTGTCAGCGGTGAAAAAACGGCTGTGATCATCGAGATTGATGTGTGTCTGCTTTCCCGCGAACTGTGTGATACTTACCGCAAAGACATCGCGGATTTTTGCGGAATTTCTGAGGACGGCATCTTCATTAGCTGCAACCATACCCATACCGGCCCGCTGCTGGGCAAGGATTTTGCCTCCGGCAAAGAAACATCACAGCAGTATATGGAATTCTTGCGGGTGACTGTGCGGGATACCGCTGCTTATGCATTAAAGGATCTGAAGCCTGCGGAGTTTTACACAGCTGAGACTACGGCAGAGGGTATTTCCTTTATCAGACGTTACCGCATGAAGGATGGCAGCGTCAGAACCAATCCCGAGCCTATGGATCCCAATATCGACCATCCTCTGGGCGTGCCCAATGAGTCGCTGAAGCTGCTGAAGATTGTGCGCCAGGGCGGCAATGACCTGTTTATTTTCAATTTCGGTACCCATTCGGATACCGTAACCGGTGAGCATATCAGCGCGGATTATTCCGCCTATGCTTGCCAGGTTATTGAGCGTGCTATCCCCGGCACCGATGCCATGTTCCTGCTGGCGCCTCAGGGTGATGTGAACCACTTTGATCCAATGAAGCCTAACAGAGGTTTGGTTGTCTCCGAGCTGGAGGCTGTGGATGTAAAAGAACGGGCTGCCCACGCAAGGTATATGGGCAGAGTGATTGGCGGCAAGCTGCTGACCGTCTGTGACCGGGCAAAGAAGATTTCCTCCGATGAGATTAAATGGGCATCCATGGAAGTGGAGATTCCCTCCCATCAGGAAAATCACCGGTTAGAGGAAGCAAAGCGTATTAATGATCTGTATGAGGCAGGCAAAAAGGATGAGATCGGCGCAACAGGTATGTACCTCACCTCTCTGATCGCAGAGGCTCGCAGAATTATCAAACTGGAGAATGGCCCATCGAGCTATCACTACAATATTTATGCGTTGCGTATGGGTGATTTTGTGATGGCAGGCATTCCCGGAGAACCCTTCACCCAGATTCATGACCGAATCAGCGCCGCAACGCCTTTTGCCAATACCATGGTCTGTTGCCAGTTAAATGCGTGTGAGGGTTATTTCCCCACCACCCAGGCCTATTCCGAAGGCGGATACGAGGCCATGACCTCTGTGTATGCTCCCGGTACGGATGATATTCTGGTGAATGGAATGTGTCAGCTTCTGGAAAAACTGAAATAAAACAATTGCAGCCCGGCTCAGCCGGGCTGCATAATTTTTGCGATATCGTTCTGCTGACAAAAACTCAGCAGCCCAAAAAACCTGCCAAAAGCTTTAGTGTATTATACACGCCGTCAATATGGCTGCGTTCATAACCATGGCTGGCGTACACACCCGGGCCAATCAGTCCGTGGCGGATGTCGTAACCGGCATGGAGCGCGGCTTCTACATCAGAGCCGTAGTGGGGATACACATCCACGGCGTAATCCGCGCCGGAGGTTTTGGCGGCATCTATGAGTTTGCCAACCACCTGATAGTTATAAGGACCGCCGGAATCCTTGGCACAGATAGATACCTGCCGCTCAGTGCAGGCAAGGCCATCGCCTACACAGCCCATGTCCACAGAAATTGCTTCTGTGACCCCGTTGGGGAGGGAACCGGAGCAGCCGTGACCCACTTCCTCGTACACCGTTACGTGCACCCAGGTTTTCCGGGGCAGGGCAATGCTGTTGTCAGCAAGATATTTGGCAAAGCCGATCAAAATGCCCACGGAGAGTTTGTCATCCAGAAAACGGCTTTTCAGAAATCCGGAGGCGGTGCGGCGGGTGCGGGGGTCAAAGCAGACAATGTCGCCAACCTGGACTCCCAGCTTTTTGACGTCCTCCTGAGAATTTACCACCTCATCCAGAACCACTTCCGTGGTGTCAAAAGACCGCTTTGCAGAGGAATACTCTCCGTTTACGTGGATGGAGGCGTTGCACAGCTGCAAAGTGCCATCCAGAACCTTGCCGCAGCGGGTGTATACCCGCACATTTTCGGTTTCCGCATTGTTGGCGTTCATACCGCCCAGATTGCAAAGCTGCAGCCGGCCATCTCCTTTGATCCGGGAAACCATTGCTCCCAGTGTATCGGCATGGGCGGCCAGCAGCAGTCCGTCCTGTTCATCCTTGCCGCCCAGATCCACCAGAACACCGCCCTTTTGGGTGATGGAAGCGTGAAAGCCCAGATTCTGGAAGGTGTCCTTTACCCACAGGGCGGCCATCTGGGTAAAACTGGAGGGGGAATCGATCGCCAGCAGCTGGGCGGCCTTTTCCCATGCGTAGTCAGCATAGTGTTTTTCTATCATAATGTTAACCTCCAAAAAGTATGTAGTACCATACACCTACGATCTCCCGCAGGAAGTAATTGATCCGCAGGGATACCCATGTGGTCCGGGCGGGAATACCTACCGCAATTAAATTCTGGGAACGAGCCATAAGACTTGCCCGGTAGAGGTGGTATTCGCTGGATACGATGCCAATGGTATCAGGGGCTTCTCCGGTATGCCGGCGGATCAGTTCCATGGAATAAGCAATATTTTCCGCCGTGGAGGTGGCCTGGTCCTCCTGCAGAATCCGATCCGGCGCAATACCCTTTTGTGTCAGGTACTGATACATACAGGCGGCCTCGGAAATATCCTCACCGCTGCCCTGCCCGCCGGAGACAATACATATGGTGTCCGGGTTTTTCACAAGGTAGTCATAAGCGGCGTCCATCCGTTCCCGAAGGGAGAGGGAGGGGACGGTTCCGTGAACAGCCGCGCCTAAAACGATCATATACTGGGGCGCGTCCTCCTCAGATCCCATAGCGGCAGAACCGATGAAAAATCCGGTAATGGATGCAAGGATGATACCTATGATCAAAAGAACGGTCACTACAATCCGCAGAATCCGGCAGGTCTTGCAGGGAAACCGCCAAAACAGAAAATACAGACCTATCAGCGCCGCCAGAGAAAAGCAAATCAGGGCGGAAAACCGGTATCCAACCAGGCTGAGAAAGAACAGCCCAAACATACAAAAAAGCACTGCTGGTGTTAACCAGAGGAAATAGCTTCTTTTTTTCATAATGCACCTCCTGTCTACAAAATGATACCATACCCGACAGCCGATTACAAGGGTCTAAAAAATGCAGGATATCTCTCGAAATATGAAAAAAAACAGGATTAGCCATTGAATTAAAAATTTTTAATGGTATAATAAAAAGCTGAGGAAATAAAAACCTTTGTAAAAATTTCTTATGGGGGAAATAACTATGAGCTTTGAAAAAACCGGGCCGCAGAGTGATTTTTCTCTGCTGCAGGCAACGCTTGACAAGTATGCCGGTCAGGAAGGCAGCCTGATCAGCATCCTGCAGAGTGCTCAGGATATCTATGGATATCTGCCCAAAGATGTTATGTATTACATCGCTGAGAAGGTTGGCGTAACTCCCGCTGAGGTGGTGGGTGTTGCCACTTTCTATGCCCAGTTCCGTCTGACACCCATCGGCAAGTACCTGATCATGTCTTGCCAGGGTACTGCCTGCCACGTTAACGCCAGTGAGCGCGTCAGCGCCGCCATCGCCAACTATCTGGGAATCCAGCACGGTCAGACCACCGAGGACGGCCTGTTCACCCTGGAGCATGTGGCTTGCCTGGGCTGCTGCTCTCTGGCTCCCGTTATCATGATCAATGGCGAAGCCTACGGCAACCTGACACCTGACAAGGCAGTGAAGATCCTGGAAGACATTCGTAAGAAGGAGGGCGTATGATGCGTATTGTAGTAGGCAGAGGCTCCTGCGGTATTGCCGCCGGCGCCGGTAAAGTATACTCCGCTCTGGAGAGCATCCTGCAGGATCGCGCGGACGTACAGCTGGGCAGCACCGGCTGTATCGGTATGTGCTTCCTGGAGCCCATTGTTGATCTGTACGATGGTGAAACCTTGGCCCGCCGTCTTGTGAAGGTGCAGGAGTCTGATGCCCAGGCCATCGTGGACGCAGCCGCTACCGGCGACCTGTCCAAGGTGGACAGCATCACCATCACCGACGATGACGCCCAGTTCCTGGAGCGCCAGACCAGAATCGCCCTGCGTCACTGCGGTCTGATTGACCCCACCTCTTTGGATGACTACCGGGCAGCTGATGGCTATCAGGCTCTGGAGAAGGTCCTCAAGACCATGACTCCCGAGCAGGTTATCGAGGAAATCAAGGTCTCCGGTCTGGCAGGCCGTGGCGGCGCCGGCTTCCCCACCTGGTTCAAGTGGAACGCCGCCCGTCAGAGCACTGCCACTCCCAAGTATCTGATTTGTAATGCTGACGAGGGTGACCCCGGCGCGTTTATGGACCGCGCAGTCATCGAATCCGATCCCCACAACCTGATCGAAGGTATGCTCATCGGCGCTTACGCCATTGGCGCCAGCGAGATGATCGTGTACGTCCGCGCGGAGTATCCTCTGGCCATCACCCACCTGACCCATGCCATTGAGCAGGCCAAGGCAGCAAATCTGCTGGGTGAGAACATTCTGGGTACAGGCTTCAGCTGCAACATGACCATTAAGGCCGGCGCTGGCGCGTTCGTCTGCGGTGAGGAAACCGCTCTGATCGAGTCCCTGGAAGGCAAGCGCGGCATGCCCCGCCTGAAGCCTCCTTTCCCCGCACAGAAGGGTTACATGGATCAGCCCTCTAACATCAATAACGTAGAGACCTTTGCCAACGTTGCATGGATCATGAATAACGGCGGCAGCGCCTTCTCCGCAATGGGCACCGAGACCAGTAAGGGCACCAAGGTGTTCGCTCTGACCGGTAAGATCCGCAAGGGCGGCCTGGTGGAGATCCCCATGGGCAAGACTCTGCGGGATGTCATTTATGGCATTGGCGGCGGCGTCCGTGACGGCAAGGAATTCAAGGCAGTCCAGATGGGCGGCCCCTCCGGCGGCTGTATCCCCGCGGCGCTTCTGGATACTGTCATTGATTACAAGGCTCTGGGCGCTACCGGCGCTATCATGGGCTCTGGCGGTATGGTGGTTATGGACGAGTCTACCTGCATGGTAGGTATGGCTAAGTTCTTCCTGGACTTCACCGCCCAGGAATCCTGCGGCAAGTGTGTCCACTGCCGTATCGGCACCAAGCGTCTGCAGGAGATCCTGACCCGTATCGTAAACGGCGAGGGCAAGGAAGGCGACGTGGAACTGCTGGATGAGCTGTGCAAGGGCATTAAGGACGGCGCTCTGTGCGGTCTGGGCCAGACTGCTCCCAACCCCGTTCTGACCACCATCCATTACTTCCGGGATGAGTATGACGCTCACATCCGTGAAAAGAAGTGCCCCGCCAAGGAGTGCGTGGCTCTGCGTACTTATAAGATCGATCCCGAAAAGTGTAAGGGGTGTACTGTCTGCGCGCGTAAGTGCCCCGTTAACGCCATCACCGGCGAGAAGAAGCAGCCCCACAGCATTGATGCCAACCTGTGTATCCGCTGTGACCAGTGCTACAAGAACTGCAAGTTTGATGCAGTTATCATGGAATAAGGAGGCGAGGACATGGATACTATCAAAATTACCATCAACGGTAAGGAGTGTACCGGTAAGGCTGGCGCGACTATTCTGACCATCGCCGCTGAGAATGGTATTGAAATTCCTAACCTGTGCTATAACAAGAACCTGAAGGTTTACGGTGCCTGCGGCCTGTGTGTGGTTGAGGCTGAGAAGGTTCCCAAGCTGCTGAGAGCTTGCGCCACCGTAGCTACTGACGGCATGGTGGTCTACACCAATACCCCCCGTGTGAAGCAGGCCCGCAAGATTGCTCTGGAACTGCTGATGAGCGACCACGAAGGCGACTGCAAGGGCCCCTGCCACCTGAACTGCCCCGCCCGTACCGATATTCAGGGCTACGTCAAGCAGATTGCTCTTGGCAATGACAAGGAAGCTGTGAAGATCATCAAGGACAAGATTTCCCTGCCCGCTTCCATCGGCCGTGTGTGCCCCCACCCCTGTGAGGAGGATTGCCGCCGTCAGTTTGTAGAGCAGCCCCTGTCCATTGCTTACCTGAAGGCTTTTGCCGCTGACAATGACATGGTGTCCGCCGATCCCTTCAAGCCTGTCGTGGCACCTGCCAACGGCAAGAAGGTTGGCATCGTGGGCGGCGGCCCCTCCGGCCTGAACGCTGCTTATCAGCTGGCTGTTAAGGGCTACGCTGTTACTGTGATGGACATGATGCCCGAAATGGGCGGCATGCTCCGTTACGGCATCCCTGAGTACCGTCTGCCCAAGGCTGTTCTGGCTGCGGAAGTGAAGCAGATCGAAGCTCTGGGCGTTGTAATGTGCAACAATGTTAAGGTTGGCAAGGACGTGACTCTGGAGGCTCTGCGCCAGTCTTACGATGCGGTTCTGGTTGCCGTAGGCGCATGGAAGTCCACCGGTGTTGGCTGCGAAGGCGACAAGCTGGAAGGCGTTCTGGGCGGTATTGATCTGCTGCGGGAAGTGAACCTGGGCGGCCGTCCCAATCTGGGCAAGAACGTGGCGGTTGTCGGCGGCGGTAACGTGGCAATGGACGCCTGCCGTACCGCTGTCCGTCTGGGCGCGGAGAATGTCTATGTAATCTACCGCCGTACCCGTGCTGAGGCTCCCGCTGAGGATCTGGAAATCGAAGAGGCACTGGAAGAAGGCGTAGAGTTCAAGTGGCTGACCAATCCCGCTGAGATCATCGGCGAAAACGGAAAGGTTACCAAGATCAAGCTGCAGGTTATGGAACTGGGTGAGCCCGATGCTTCCGGCCGCCGCAGCCCTGTGCCTGTTGAGGGCAAGTTTGAGATTCTGGATGTGGATACCGTTATCTCCGCCATTGGCCAGCGCTGCGCGCTGGAAGGCTTTGAGGCTCTGGAACTGACCCGCAAGGGTACCATCGTAGCCGATGAGGCTGTGTGCACCACCAATCTGGATGGCGTGTTCGCCGCTGGCGACGCAACCAACCGGGGTCCCTCCATTGCGGTTCGTGCCATTGGCGAGGCCAATGATGCGGCTGCCGCCATCGATGCCTACCTGTCCGGCAAGGCACTGATTAAGGCAGAACCCTTCTACTCCAAGCGTAACCATAAGGATATCGACTTCACGGTGTACGAGAAGAAGGAAAGAGCCCAGATGTCCTGTAAGGATCCCGCTTACCGTAAGGGCAACTTTGATGCCGTTATCAATGGCTTTACCGCTGAGCAGGCCCGTGAAGAGGCCAAGCGCTGCCTGGAGTGCGGCTGCCACGATTACGAGGACTGCAAGCTGATTCGTTACGCCAACGATGAGCCCATCCAGCCCGAGCGTCTGGCCGGCAGCAAGCACGAGTGCTTCAAGGAGCAGCGTCTTGTTTCCATCGAGCGTGATCAGGGCAAGTGCATCCTGTGCAACCAGTGTGTCCGTGTATGCCGTGAGGTGGCCGGAAAGGGTATTCTGGGTCTGGTTGGCCGTGGCTTTGCCACTGTTATCAAGCCCGAGTTCAACAACCCCGAGACCATTTCTGTATGCGCAAGTTGCGGCAAGTGTGAGGATTTGTGTCCCACCGGCGCTCTGAAGATTCTGAAGTAAAATATGTAAAAAAGGTGCAGCCTGTTGGCTGCACCTTTTTTATACTATAAAACAGCCGTTTCGCAATTTTGCGAAACGGCTGTTTTTTCTTGGTTAGACATCTTTGCTCTTGGTGGCGATCTCCATCAGGCACTTTGCCATAAAGTCCTGAGGTGTCATAGCGCCCAGATCCTCACCCTTGCGGGTGCGGACAGACACGGTACCGTTCTCCATATCCCGGTCTCCGATGACCAGCATATAGGGAATCTTTTGTAGCTGTGCTTCCCGGATCTTGTAACCCAGCTTCTCACTACGGCAATCGGACTCGGCGTGGATGTTTACCTCATTGAGCTGCGCTACCAGTTCATTGGCGTAGGCGTGAGCCCGGTCGGTGATGGGCAGAATCTTGACCTGTGTGGGCATCATCCACAGGGGCAGAGCGCCTGCGTACCGCTCAATCAAGTATGCCAGGGTGCGTTCATAGCAGCCCAGGCTGGTACGGTGAATGATATAAGGAATCTTTTTCTGACCGTCCGCGTCCACATATTCCATGCCGAACTTCTGGGCCAGAAGCATGTCAATCTGAATGGTAACGATGGTATCTTCCTTGCCGAACACGTTCTTGTACTGGATATCCAGCTTGGGACCGTAGAAGGCGGCTTCGTCAATTCCTACCTCATAGGCCACACCCAGATTATCCAGAATCTGCTGCATAGTCGCCTGCGCGGCCTCCCACTGCTGGGCAGTGCCTTCGTACTTAATGCCTGCCTTTGCCGGATCCCACTGGGAGAAGCGGAAAGAGCAGTTCTCCAACATGCCAACAGTATCCAGGCAGTACTTTGCCAGCTCCAGACAGCCCTTGAACTCCTCCTCCAGCTGATCGGGCCGGAGCACCAGATG
>JAZSRI010000014.1:0-5617 GCA_045538415.1 Faecousia sp.
GGACCCGCAGCCAAATGTTCTACCGGGACCCGGAGCACAGCTTTTGCTGGATTGCCAAGCTGCCGGCCTTCCGCCGCCGCCACTGCCGGGACGCCCGAATGCTGGACACCCTGCGGCTGCAGAGTATGGGTGCGCCCAAAGAGCCTGCTAACCGCTATAACCATCCCGGCGCCATTACGGAAGCTGTTGCCATAGGCCTTTTCTACGACCCCAAGCGCATGTCCACCGAGGCCATCGGTCAGCTTGCCTTCCAGTCCATGGCCCTGACCCATGGCAGCCCGGAGGCCTGCCTGTCTGCAGTGGTGCTGGCGTATACCATCGCCGGTCTTTTGCAGGCGCCGGAAGTACCCCTGAAAGAGCAGTTCTCCGGAGCTATCAGCGCTATGCAGGGGCAGTTCCCGGGAGAGGACGGGGAAAAACTGGGCAGTTTCCTGAGAAAAGCCATGAAAATGGCGGAAAATGACTTCATTGCCCCCCGCCTTGCCATGGAGCAGCTGGGGTGCTGCACCGTGTCGGAGGGTCTGGCAGGCGCCATGTATGCCAGCCTTGTGGCAGAGGAGGAATTTGACCCGGCCATTATCGCCGCGGTAAACCACTCCGGCCACTCCGCCGCTACAGGAGCCATCGCCGGCGCCATTCTGGGGGCAAAAATGGGCGAGGGCATGCTGCCCCAATTCTATCTGGAATCCTTGGAAGTGGTGGACAGCCTGACTGTCCTTGCCGACGATCTGCTGAGCGCAACCCCCGCTTCCGGCATTTTTGATGACGATTGGGATCAAAAATATGTGCAAGGACAGCCTATTTAGGGAAAAAAGTCAAAAAAATCCTGACTTTTTCCCGGAAAACCCCTTGCAAAATGGGAATAAGAATGCTACAATACTACCAAGCTAGTATTGACGATTTGCAAAGAGAGGGGTTCGCCCCTCTCTTTCGTACTGAAAGAGGGATTTTTTTGAAAATTACAGATCAAGTAACAGAATTTGCCCAGCCTATCGTAGAGCAGGCCGGCTGCCGGCTGTGGGACGTGGAGTATGTCCGGGAGGGCAGCGAGCGTTTCCTGCGGCTGTATATCGATAAGGACGGCGGCGTGGACATTGATGACTGTGAACGGATTCACCGGGCTGTGGATCCCATTCTGGACAAGAAGGACCCCATCCCGGAGAGCTATCATTTTGAGGTATGCTCCGCCGGTCTGGAACGGGCGCTGAAGCGGCCCTCCGATTTCCAGCAGTTTATGAACAGCCCCATTCTGGTAAAGCTCTACCGCCCCAGAAACGGACTGAAGGAAATCCCCGGCATCCTGCGGGGCTACGAGGACGGCTGCGTCACCGTGGAAGCTGGCAAAGAGACCATCACACTGCAAAAATCCGAAGTTGCCTTGGTGCGGCTGCGGGTGGAATTTTAAACAGAAAGAACATTCTGCTTCGGCAGAGCACATCAATACAGGAGGAACATCATGGCAAGAACTACCAAATCCAAGAAGCAGGCCGCTCCCCAGGTGGATATTGGCGCGGAGATTTTCGCCAGCCTGCGGGAATTGGAAAAAATCAAAGGTATCCCCGTGGAATACATGGTGGAGCGCCTGAAGCAGGCACTGACCAACGCATACCGCAAAGACCGGGAAGATCACCGGGATGTACCGGCAGAGAACGTGGTGGTGGACCTGAGTGAAAAGGGACTTTCCATGCATCTGGTAAAGACTGTTGTGGAAGAGCTGGAGGACACCGCTGTGGAGATCCACATCGATGCCGCACGGAACCTGGACCCCAACGTTCAGGTTGGCGACAGCGTTACTATCCCCATTGACATCCAGAAATTCGGCCGCATTGCCGCCCAGACTGCCAAGCAGGTGGTCATTCAGGGCATCCGGGAAGCGGAACGGGGCGTTATCTACGAAAGCTATTCTTCCAAATCTCAGGAGCTGCTTACCGGCACTGTACTGCGGCTGGATCCCTCCGGCGATGTATTTGTCCGGGTGGGTCAGGGCAGCGAGCAGCATGACGCTGTGCTGCGCTCCAGCGAGCAGATCCCCGGTGAGACGTATACCCCCGGTCAGCTGATCCGGGTGTACGTGTTGGAGGTTCACCGTGCGAACCGGGGTCCTCTGGTACATGTTTCCCGTACCCATCCCAATGTGGTACGCCGGCTGTTTGAGCTGGAGACCCCCGAAATCGCTGAAGGTCAGGTGGAGATCCGCAACATCGCCCGTGAGGCTGGTTCCCGCAGCAAGATTGCTGTCCGTGCCGCCATGGAGAACGTGGATCCTGTGGGTGCCTGCGTAGGTCCCAGAGGCGGCCGTGTTGGCGCCGTGGTAGAAGAGCTGTGCGGCGAGAAGATCGACATCGTGGTTTGGAGCGAGGATCCCTGCCAGTATGTGAAGGCCGCTTTGAGCCCCGCCGATGTGGTCAGCGTAGAGCTGGTGCCCGGCCAGAAGGCCTGCCGGGTGGTGGTTCCCGACGATCAGCTCAGCCTTGCCATCGGCAAGGAGGGTCAGAACGCCCGTCTGGCTGCCCGTCTTACCGGCTATAAGATCGACATCAAGTCTGTCAGCGCCGCGGCTGCTGAGGAATAAATCCTGCCGCCCATAGGGCACCGCAGGAACAAGGAGGTAGTCCTGTATGCAAAAGAAGATTCCTATGCGGCAGTGTATGGGCTGCCGTGAACGGAAAGCGAAGCGGGATATGATCCGTGTGGTCCGTACCACCGACGGGTCTGTGACTCTGGACTTTGGGGGCAAGCTCAATGGCCGGGGTGCCTACATCTGTCCCGATATGCAGTGCCTTGCCAAGGCACAGAAGTCAAAGGCTCTGGAGCGGAGTCTGGAGGTGGAGATCCCCCAGCAGGTCTATGACCGTCTGATGGGGGAGATGGAGGATGCCAGCCATGGATAAAGCCCTGAACTATCTGGCTCTGAGCCGGAAAGCAGGCCTGATTGAGCTGGGTGAAGAACCCGCCGGCGCCGCCGCCCGGGCCCAGAAGGCAAGGCTCATTGTGGTGGCCAGCGACGCCACCGACCACACCTGGCGCAGAGCCAAAAGCTTTGTGGCAGGAACAGAGCAGCTGTGTATCCGTGTTCCCTTTGACAAGGACCGGATGGGTCAGGCCGTGGGCAGAACCAGCCTTGCCCTGGCGGCCTTTACGGACGCGGCAATGGCACTGGCCTTTGTGAAGGCTCTGAATCAGCCCCAGGAGCATGAGCAAATCATTGCCAGTCTGGACAAGCGTGCCCAGCGAATCCGCCAGCGGCAAAAGGAAGCGAAGTCCCACCAGAAAAACCTTCGCACAGGCAGGAAGAAGTAAGTACTATGGATCTTTGGCTTTGGAGCGCAATCTCCGGCAAAAGCAGCCGGTTTCCCTTTCCATAGCCTAGTTTTTGGAGGTGCGTATATGAGTTTAGTGAAGTATCGATTGAAAGAGGTTGCCGCGGATTTTGGTGTCGCACCCAAGCAGATTGCGGAAATCATTTCCAAGTTTTATGAAAAACCCAAGTCCAACACCCAGGTTCTGACGGATGATGAGTTGAACGTGGTGTTCGACTACATGACCCAGACCAACCAGATTACCTCTCTGGAGCAGGTGTTCGCGGTTACGGTTAAAGAAGAAAAGAAGCCGGAGCCTGCAAAGACGGAAGCCTCGCCTAAGGCTGACCCCGCGAAAGCGGCAGCCCCCAAGGCAGAAGCAAAGCCCCAGAGAGCGCAGCAGTCCCAGCCTGCCAAGGCTCCCGAAGTCAAGCCTGCAAAGCCTGCTGAAGCAGAGCGCAAAAGAGAGCGCCGGGTGGTGGATACCTCCGCGGTGCAGGTCAACTCCGCCCGCTTTGATGACCGGGTGGATGATCTGGTGAGCGAGCGTGTCCAGAACTATCAGGGCGGCAAGCAGCGCATCGGCGGTGGCAAGGGCAAGCAGCAGCAGAAGCAGCAGAAGAACAATTTCAAGGGCAACAAGTCCAAGAATGAGGAACAGGAGAAGCTGCGCCGTCTGCAGATGGAGGTTGCCCGCAAAGCCCCTGTTACTGTGAAAATCCCCGATGAGATCACCGTGGGCGAGCTGGCCAGCCGCATGAAAAAGACCGCTGGCGAGGTCATTAAGTGCCTGATGAAAAACGGTGTGCTGGCTGCCATCAACCAGGCCATCGATTTTGATACCGCTGAGTTTGTGGCCACGGAACTGGGCTGCAAGGTAGAGCGGGAAATCACCGTCACCATTGAAGAGCGGATCATTGACGACCATGAGGATACCGCCGAAGAGCTGGTCAGCCGTGCTCCCGTTGTGGTAGTTATGGGTCACGTTGACCACGGCAAGACCTCTACCCTGGACGCCATCCGCAAAACCAATGTGACCTCCGGCGAGGCAGGCGGCATCACCCAGCATATTGGTGCTTACACCGTAGAGCTGGATGGCCAGCCCATCACCTTCTTGGACACCCCCGGCCACGCGGCATTTACCTCTATGCGCGCCCGTGGCGCCAAGTCCACGGATATCGCCATTCTGGTGGTCGCCGCCGACGACGGTATTATGCCCCAGACCGTGGAGTCCATCAACCACGCCAAGGCTGCCAACGTCCCTATTGTGGTTGCCATTAATAAAATGGATAAACCTGAGGCAAACCCGGACAAAATAAAAGAGCAGCTGACCAAGTACGACCTGATCCCCGAGGAGTGGGGCGGCGAAACCATCATCTGTCCCATCTCCGCCAAGACCGGCCAGGGCCTGGACAATCTGCTGGAGATGGTGCTGCTCACCGCCGAAGTGCTGGAGCTGAAGGCCAACCCCAACCGCCGGGCCAAGGGTACTGTCATTGAGGCCAGACTGGACAAGAACAGAGGACCTATCGCCACTCTGCTGATCCAGAACGGCACACTGAATCAGGGCGATATCATCATCGCTGGTACTGCCGTGGGCCGTGTCCGTGTGATGACCAACGATAAGGGCCGCACCGTCAAAACCGCCGGTCCCTCCGTTCCCGTGGAGATTACCGGCCTTGCGGAAGTCCCCGCCCCCGGTGATGAGTTCAACGCCGTTACCGACGAGCGTATGGCAAGAGAACTGGTAGAGCAGCGCAAGCAGGCCGCCAAGGACGCCGCCGCCAACGCCATGCAGAAGGTCACTCTGGATAACCTGTTCGCCAAGATGCAGGAAGGCCAGATGAAGGAGCTGTCCCTGGTGGTCAAGGCAGACGTGCAGGGTTCGGCGGAAGCTGTGAAGGCATCTCTGGAGAAGATCTCCAACGAGGAAGTCCGGGTGAAGGTCATTCACACCGGCGTAGGCGCTATCAACGAGAGCGACATTCTGCTGGCTTCCACCGCAGGCGCTATCATCGTTGGCTTCAACGTCCGCCCCGATGCCGGCGCCCAGGCAAGCGCACAGCGCACAGACGTGGATATGCGCTTCTACCGGGTGATTTACGATGCCATCAACGAGATTGAAGCCGCTATGAAGGGTATGTTGGCGCCCAAGTTCGAGGAAGTGGTTATCGGTCACGCCGAGGTGCGTATGACCTACAAGGTGTCCTCCGTGGGTACCATCGCCGGCTGTATGGTCAAGGACGGCAAGGTCACAAGAGATGCCCAGATCCGTGTGCTTCGTGACAACGTGGTTATCCACGAGGGCGAAGTTGGCT
>JAZSRI010000129.1:0-4127 GCA_045538415.1 Faecousia sp.
AATAAGCGGGTGTCTTGCGTTTCTAAGATCTACCCTGCCCTGATCGTTCATAATGGGCGCCCAGGCCCGCATGCGGTAGCCAAGCCGGGCTTTAGCAAAGATTACATCCAATTTCACCAGAAGGTGAAAATCGTCTGTAATGCCCTCACGGAAGCCTGCAGCTTCAGCCGACAACTCAGCAAGAATCCGCTCAATCTCCTTTTTCTCCTTCAGTTCCAGTTCCCGCAAAGCATTATTGGCATTGACAGCGCTCATTGGCTCTACAAAATACGTAGAACCGGTTGCGGAAACGTCATGCACAAGACCCGGAACGTCATTCTTGTGCTCGCTCTTTACAGGAATAACATATCTTCCCTGCCGGATGGTGATAATTGGGTCTCGCAGCAGCTTGGAATACGCCGGAGAGGATATCATTTTTTGCAGAGTATCTTTAATCTTTGCGCTTTGAATACGCATGTGCCGTCTGATATCTCCCAGAGCAGAACTGGCAGTATCCGCAATTTCCTCTTCCGAGAGAATTGCCCCGGAAATCTTGTCCTCAAGATATTTATTGGCTGTGAGCATATGAAACAGTGGATCCAGCACAGTTTCCTTATCATCGTCACTAATAAAGGACTTAACAGTTCTTGCGCAGCGCAGAACACTAGCAATATTCAGCAGTTCTTTTGGCTGAAGCACACCACCCCGGTTTGCCCGATCTAATGCGGCAGAAACATCCTTCACACCGGAAAAACTGGGGTTTCCCTTTCTGGTGCATAAATCCGATGCTGCGGTGGTTTCCTCAAGCATACGCCGCACTTCATCTAAATCAGAAACAGGCTGCAGCGCCAGACATGCCGCCTTGCCGTCTTCACTTCCTGCACATTCAGAAAGAAGCGCTAAAACCTGATCCAGTTCCAATTTATGCAGTGATTTCTCGTGTAATTCAGACATTTTATTCTCCTATATTCTTCTGTTCCATGGGAACAACCAAGCTTTTGTAAAAATCAAGGGCGGAAAAGCCCCGCTCCAATTGAGCCGACAGATAACTTTCCGTTACATAGGACAGCTGTTCCAACGTGTTTTCACCCAAGGAAAAGGAAAACAGCCTTTGCCCGTCACAGAAGCATATGTAGCGCATTGCGTCAAGCATACCCGGTGTGAGCGGCATGCGCAGACCTGTGGAACTACCCAATCCGCACCGGCTGCACTCCAGAACGCCGTCTTTAATATTGAGCCTGTCGGGGTAGGGATCCGCGCACACATGACAAGCGGAAAGATCCGGTGTATAGCCGGCGATACAGGCGCCACGCAATTCAAATACGGCCTTAACAAGATTATCGGGAAGATTTAAATAACAGAGTCCATGCAGACAGTTAAGTGTCAAACCCAGCAGTTCCGGATTTGGCATATCTTCCTGAGACAACACTTCCGCGACCTGGGCAAAGTATGTACCCAGAGAGAGCTTTTGCAAATCCTTCCGTAGTCCTGAAAACAGTTCAATGGTTTGCGCCTCGTTGATGGTGTACATATTCCGGTATTCAAAAAGTGTAAACTCTCCGTAAGCAAGCAGCTGGCAGGCTGCAACCAGAGGACTGTTCTTTCTGCGCAGTCCTCTGGCCTTCACTGTCAACTTTCCATGATCACGGGTCAACACCGTCAACAGGGCATCTGTGTCCTTATAATTTGTGACCCGGATCACCAGGCCCTGTATCGTCAAGTACATTCCCATTCTCCATCTGTTGTGCCTGTTTGTACATAAGGTAGAACGCCGGCGCTCCGGTCAGCAAGAAGGTATTCCAATACTCTTGTGCATTCATCTTCATCCCTCCGGGATTATGATTTGCAGTAAAACGCCGGTTACAACAGGAAATTATTCTCTGTAGCCAAAGTTGCGCACAAGGAAATCGCTGTCCCGCCAGTTTTCCTTTACCTTGACCCATGTAGTCAGGTATACCCGGGTGCCCATAAATTTTTCACAATCCGTGCGGGCCATGGTTGAGATCTTCTTCAGCATGTCACCGTGTTTGCCAATGATAATACCCTTATGGCTGGCCTTTTCACAGTAGATCGTAGCGTCAAGGTCGATGATACCGTTATCCCGCTCGGAAAACTTAGTAATCTCAACAGCCGTACCGTGGGGGACTTCCCTGTCCAGCGTCCACAGCAGCTTTTCCCGAATAATTTCCGCCATTACCTGCCGTTCAGGCTGATCTGTAGTCATGTCCTCCGGGAAAAGAAAAGGACTTTCAACGGCGTATTTCCGGCACTGCTCAAGTAAGGCGTTTACACCATCACCGGTTTTCGCGGAAATGGGAATAATGGCGGCAAAATCGGCTGCCTTGGAGTAAACATCCATTACCTGCAGAAGGGTGTCTTTCTCAACAGAGTCAATCTTATTGATGGCCAAAACAACCGGGCATTTGGATTCTTTGATGTGCTGGATCAGGCCCTCCTCCTGAGGGCCGATGGAAGCAATGGGTTCTACCATCATAATGGTCAAATCCACGTCCGCAATAGAGCTTCTTGTAACATTCACCATGTAGTCACCCAATTTGGTCCTTGCCCGGTGGAAGCCGGGTGTGTCTACGAAAACAAATTGGGTATCCCCTTTTGTAACAATACCGCAGATTCTGTTTCTGGTTGTCTGCGGCTTGTTGGAAACGATGGCGATCTTTTCGCCCACAAGAAAGTTTGTCAGTGTGGACTTACCTACGTTGGGCCGTCCTGCAATTGTAATCATAGCGGTTTTTGTAGCCATGTTTATCTCCTTAAGTATGGTTAATTTCTGCTCATTCTGGGAATCAAGCCTGCAATATACTCCTCACGCTTACGCATGGCAGCCTTTTCTTCTCCTTCATCCAAATGGTCGTAGCCCAGAAGATGGAGCATGGAGTGGATCGTCAAATATCCTACCTCACGCCTGGTGCTGTGACCGAACTCCTTGGCCTGGGCGATTGCCCGTTCCAGTGAAATTGCCATGTCTCCCAATGGGCAGAGACCTGTTTCCGGATCTATATACTGCTCCCAAACCTCCGGCGGATTGCCGGCCTCCAGGGAAAACATAGGAAAGCTCAACACATCCGTTGCCTTGTCAATATTTCTGCTGGCCGCATTGATTGCCCGGATACCCCGGTCATTTGTGACCAGCACGTTAATCTCACAAGGGACAGTGATCCCCTGTGCGGAAAGGGTCGTCTCGATACATGTTTGAATGATTCTCTTTACAGGAAACTGTTGGATTGTCAGACAGTCAAAAGTAATATTTATCTTCATTTTGTGTTCCTCTGATATTTTGTACCGGGTGCTTTTGAGGGGCTCTTGATTTCTCTTCTCTTTTCTGCTTTTTCATAGGCGCTGATAATCTCCTGCACTAGTGCGTGGCGGACAACATCCGCAGAGGTCAACCGGCAGATAGCAATGTCCTTTACACCCTCCAGCACTGCAATGGCATCTTTCAGGCCGGAGGTTTTGTCCCCTGGCAGGTCGATCTGGGTCACGTCGCCGGTGATGACGATCTTTGAGCCGAAACCCAGACGTGTAAGAAACATCTTCATCTGCTCCTTGGTTGTGTTCTGTGCTTCGTCCAGGATGATGAAGCTGTCGTCCAGTGTTCTGCCGCGCATATACGCCAGAGGCGCCACTTCAATGGAGCCCCGCTCCTGATACTTCTGGAACGTCTCTGCCCCAAGCATATCATAAAGGGCATCGTATAGTGGCCGCAGATACGGATCTACTTTGTTCTGCAGATCACCTGGAAGAAATCCCAATCGTTCTCCGGCTTCTACCGCAGGCCGTGTCAGAATAATGCGGTTTACAGATCGCTCACGGAATGCCGCGACTGCCGCCGCAACCGCAAGATAAGTTTTACCGGTACCCGCCGGGCCAACACCCAGTGTAATGGTATTCTTGGAGATCGCCTTCATATATTGCTGCTGACCGACAGTCTTTGCCTTAATGGGCTTTCCTTTTGCGGTGATACACACAACATCTTTTGTCATCTGAGCAACTTGTGCATCATTATCTTCCCGCACCAGAGTCATCAGATAGCGTACCCGCTGCTCGTCAATGGCTTCACCTTTGGATGCCAGTGCCAGCAGACCTTCCAGGGTACGGGCAGCCTTATCTGCCGCCTCTTCGTCTCCGGT
>JAZSRI010000038.1:0-15939 GCA_045538415.1 Faecousia sp.
CCGAGCTGGCACCTTTGATTTTGACCATCCGTTCCGTTTGCCGGTTGTAGGACAGATTGCTGCTGTATCTGGTTTTGTTGCTGCTGTTCATGGGCGCGCCAAAGCAGCCCAATACATACAGCGTCTTGTGATTCACTGCCGCGTCCAGACAGGCCTTAGCCAGCTGTTCGGCTGTCTTTATCATCGCCATTTAAGCCTCCTGTTTATTAAGAATAGAAATCGCTTCTTCTTCGGTAAGCAGTTTCCCAACCGCATTACTTACCATTTTTTCACTCCACAGACCCTGCCTGTACCATTTTTTGATCTTCTCGTACATTTCTTACACCTCCAGCAATGTATTTGTCATCATCGCTGTATAAGTCGCCTGCGCCTCAATCACATCAAGCTGCGAGGGCATTTCACCCGGATCTGGCTGACCATCGTCCTCCATGGTATATTCCCCGTTATAGGCTTCACGCTTGGCAATTTCTTCATTGGTTTCATTCCAGCCCATTTCCACAGCAGACAGGATATTTTCCCACTTTGGGGCTTCTTCTGTGCCATAATTTACACGGGTACAGAGATTATATTTTAAGATTTTCATACCGTTGCCCCCTTAATTACTTCGTGTACCAAATTTGGAAATTGGCTGTCGCACCGCTATAATCTGCCGTTGTAATAATGTTCACGCTAGTGTTTGAAAATTCGTGCTTAATTTTCACTGTTCCGTCAGCAAACATATAAGGGGATTGCACCTTATAGCCACTCGCCGTTAATATGGAGTTTGAACACCTTATTATCTTTGTTGCGTCAACACCAACGTTTATAACTTTGTTTGCGGCGTTGGGTAATGCGCCAACATCGATCCGCTTCGTGTATACACGCTGTCCCTTATATCTTTCAACTGTGGCATACTCCACACCGTCCTTCAATGGCGGATTTATAAATTGCCAAGGTGACCAATTGTCCGTAGTAGTAGCATCATCTTTGCTGCGGTAGGCCATCACTTCTCTATTTGTTCCATCGTTGAGGTGACTAAAGGCAAGTTGTACGTATCCCACGCCAAGTCTATTTGAAGTTAGAATCACGCCATACGGAAACGGTGTATTGACCGCTTGTGAACTGAATCCATACCAGCCACAGGCAGTAGCGTTGTTTGCGTCGTTTCCCCATTTCGTGCTAAGGTCATTTGCAACAGACCCAAGCCCAAAACCTGTGGGTGCCTTTCCCGTATAAAGGCTGCGGAAGGCATCCGCCGGTGTGGGATCTGCCACATTGGGACAAAGCTGCGCCGCCAGATTGTCAGGCAAGACAGCCGCCTTGCTGTAAGGCGTCCCTTCCGCTATAGGCGCGTCGTCCCGCGTGAGGGTAATCGAAAAAGGCTCTGCCCTTTGCAGTTTTGTAAATTCACTTGCGGTAACTACCGCCTTGCATTTTCCGGGCGCACCCGGTTTTCTGTCGGTCATAAACCACACTCCTCTCCGGCGAACAGTTCGCCGCTGTACGAAAATGTATGTATTACTCTTTGAATTTCCCGCTCTGCCTGTTCCAACCCGCTCTCAATGCGGTTAGCGTTCTTCCAATCCAAGTTTTCCATGCTGTCAGGCAGTTGGGGTGTTATGCCCACACTGGAGCAAACCAGCCGCACATTATTAAGATATCTCTGCATTTGGCTGTTCACAGGCCAGCTGCCGGTAGAAAACGCTCCGGGAGAAGACCAATCCGTCTTCACCTGGGGCGTGATATGGATGTCCAGTTTTTTAGCCACAGCCGCAAGCTCCGCCACCGCCTGTTCCACCCGGTTCAAATCACTGGCTGTATAAAAGCCCTTCTGCCTGCCAAGGAGCACATCGGAATGTGTCCTGTCAGTTACCAGTTTCATCAGCCATCCACCTCCTTCTCCACTCCCTGGATGGTAACACTGGCGGTATGCCCGGATTGGGTCAAGGTGCTTTCCATGCTGGCAATATAGCCCTGTGTAACCGTTCCCCAGGGGTTTGTGCTGGACACCTTCTGACCAACCATATGACCCAATACCACCACATCCTGCGTCAGTGTGTTCCGCAGCTGCTGCGCCTCATAGAGTCTTTGCAGCACCTGTCCAGCGTTCCCTGTGTGTATCAGTGTGACCTCCCGGACAGTTGCCACATTTCCCATCTCCGCTGCTGTCGCCATGGGATTTCGCTTCTCATATACCGTTTCTGTATGCACATAGGTCTTGCCCGTCAGAGTAACATTTCCCTGACTGCTGATAACCACCCAGTTTACACCGGAGGACACGATTGTACCACCTGTGATCTGATAATCGTAGTGGGGTTCCTGAAATGTGAAAAGCACACCGCTGCCCTGTACCTCTTCCTCCTGTAAAAGGGTCTGCCTTTCCTCTGACGGCACATAGCTGTGGGCATAAACCTCCACCTTGGCCACACGGGAGTCCACACTGATCCGGGCGCCCGGGAAGATTTCGCTTTCATCAAATCTGCCTGTTACCGTCTCCCCTAACGGTGCCAGCCGGAGCGTTCCGTCTCCCATCGATGTGACCATTCCGCCTATAACGAAAGCAACCTGCTGCAGGGCCTTTCTCCGTGTGCTAATCGGAAGATAGCCGGATATCTTTTCCCCGGCAAAGGCCGCATCCACAGAAAAGGGAAATGTACCCAGAATATCCCCTAGCATTTCCTCCAGCGGGTAGTTTTGGTACATCCCTCCTAAATGCCTGTCCTCTAACAGACCCACGGCACTTTGGCAGGAAAACTCATAAAGATTCTTCGACTGACGGCTCACCTCTGTAAGATATTGAGAAGCAATCAGCACCCCGTCCCGGCTCAATTCCATACGCTGATTTTTCTGGGGTGCCAAATCGTAGTGATTTCGGTCCCGAACCTGTATTTTCATGGTGTCCACCGGCAGTTCACACATGGACGGGTCAGTTTCCTTCAGCACCGTAGCTTTCAGCAGTTCACCGCTCCCAAAGACAATCACGTGGCCAATCTGAATCTTCTGAAGTTTGGCAAACTGCTCTGGAAGATTGGTCGAGAGCAAGGTAATACTGATTCTGTCAAAGCTCTCCACCGTCCGTGTCAATGTCCATTGGGCATTGGATGGCTCCGCCTGTACTTGGGCAAGCAGCGTCTGCCCATTGTACCAGCAAACCTGTATTTTGCCGCACCACTGCCCGCTGGACGGCCAGAAGGTAAAGGTCAGACCTGTGGCCGTATAAGGCTGGGGAAAGGTAATATCAATCTGGGGTGGCTGCTGGAAGATACCGTTTTCATCTGATACACTTTCACTCCACCAGCCAACATCCGCCGGTGCATCCGCCAGAACCGCTCTGGTACCATCCAACACCCAACCACCAACCTCCAGCGTAGCCCATGGGGTATCCGCTGCGCCGGAGGTAAGTCCCTCCGGCTTTGAGAAGCTTTGTCCATATTGTCCGCTTACCTGGGCCGCCTGCTGGGCGCCCTCAGGTACATCAATGTATCGCAGTGTTAAACTCATGGCACCACCTTCGGACTCATCGCAATAAAGTTTACCGTGATCTCTCCCCAATGGGCACCTTTCTCCGAGAGCAGCACAATATCCTGCTCCCCGCTGGTAACATACATTCTCTGGGTCAGCGTCTCCTGTCCATAGGGAAATACACATACATGGCTCACATCCGGGCGGGAAACCGCTTCCCAGAAGGCTTCCAGCGCGGCTTTATCTGTGTAAAGCTGCTGCACTGTCATGGTATAGTTGTAAAACGTACCGATCACATCCCGGTACATCTGCCCATCCTGTGTGCGCCCGGACTTCTCTCCATCCAGCACGGAAAACTTTCGGGTAAGTTTTGTCACGTTTACGTTATACGCTGTCCCATCAAGAATAAATGGCTGTACTCCGCTCATCATCCAAACGCCTCCTTTATCACAGAGCCGCCTCTGCGGCGGGTCTCCGTATCAATCACCGGTTTCAAAAGCCGGGCAAGCTGCGCAAGCTCTCCGGTGAACTGCACGTTGACCACTGTTTCCGTTCCCGGTTGCTGCGCCAATACACTTGCCACCGCTTCCTGAATTGTGGCAAGGGGCGCTTCCACATTGGTGCCCTGCTTCTGGTCGCCAACCACCGCCAGGAAAGGTCTGTTGGCAGGCAAAACCGCGCCCTGGGCAAGATAGGGGATGGTTGGCGGGGTAAACGTCTGCAGCTGAAAGCCCAGCTTCTTTCCTCCAAGAACGGGTATCCAGTTGGGAATGGTCACGTTAATTTTGTTGATTGCCCGAATAACGGCATTGATGCCGGAAACAACGCCCCGTATCATACCGTTAATAAATCCAATGATGCCGTTTACAGTATTCTTAAAACCAGACTTCATAGGTGTCAGCAAATTTTTCTCAAGCCATGCTGACGCCCCTGCCCAAACGGAACGTATGCCGGCCCAGGCGTTGCTGGCAGAGGTTTTCAGCCAATCCCAGTTTTTTATTAACTGGCTGACCACCGTGATCATACCGGTCACGGCTGTTGCAGCCACGGAAATGGGGTTTTTCAGCAAAGTCATCGCTCCACCCAGAGAAGTTGCAGTGGAAATTCCCTTCAATCCCAGAGTGTTCCACTGTCCCACACCGGAATTTACCAAAGCGATCGCCGCTGCCGCGCTTGCCACCACGGTCACGATTCCCTTGACCAGGGACGTATTCTCCTTCATCCAGTTGCTCACGCTCTGCAATCTTTGGGTAAGCCATTGCAGCGCATTCAGAATGGTGCTGCCTGCCCACTGGCCTAACGTCTGGAAAAAGGATTTGATTGCCGGACTGTTTTCCTTCACCCAATTGCCTATGCCCTTTAGACACTCACTAAGCAATTGCAAAACCCCCGTAATTACGCCACCGGTCCACTGACCCAAGGTCTGGAAAAAGGATTTGATTGCGGGACTGTTTTCGTTGACCCAATTGCCTATATTCTTCAGGCACTGCCCGAGCAGCTGCAAAACACCGGTAATTACGCCGCCCGTCCACTGACTCAGGGTCTGGAAAAAGGCTTTAATTGCCGGACCGTTTTCTTTTACGCAATTGGCTATGCCCTGTAAGCCCTGGCCCAGCCATTGCAGCACATTCACAATCATACCGCCGGTCCACTGTGCCAAAGTCAGAAGAAAGCTTCTTACTGCCGAACTATTTTCTTTTACCCAACTGCCAATTCCCTGGAGCCTCTGACCAATCCATTGCAGCACATTAGCAACGACACCGCCGGTCCACTGACCCAAGGTCTGGAAAAAGGACTTTACCCCCGGGCTGTTTTCCTTGACCCAATTGCCTATCTTCTGAAGTTCCTGACCCAGCCATTTCAGAACATCTACGATTATGCCCCCTGTCCACTGAGCCATCGGTTTTAGAAAAGAATCCCACAGCCACTGTCCCATGGGCTTAAGGGCTGTGAGCACACTGGACAGAACCCTCACCCCGTTGCTCAGCAGATTCAAAAAAGCTGGCAGCAGATTTTCCGAAGTCCACCGGGCCAACGGCACAAACAGATTGTCATACGCCCATTTAAGCCCCGCAAAAAGACTCTGTACAAAGGGGGTCAGTGCCGCTTTCAGCTGACCAAACGCCGCAACCGCACCGGTAAAATCAATTGCCTGCAGCGGCTGTATAATCTGCCGCACCCTATCCACAATTACCTGCAGCTGAGGAGAGAGGGTATCATTCACTTTTTCCGGCAGTAGAGAAGCTATCTGTCCATTCCCGGAACCACTTCCACTGGTTGAAGAAGTCAACCGATTCAGCTCGTCAAAGGCCGCAAGGCTTCTCTTTGCCGCCTTTCCGGAAGCAGTGGTGGCTTTTGCCAGTACAACCTGGGCATCCGCCGCCTTATTTGAATTTTCCGCCATGGAGCCGTACCCATCCGCGCCCCAAAGCAGCGCTGTAAGCACCCTTCCCAAACCATTGAGAAACCGAGCCATTGCCAGCAAACCCTGATTCAGCAGCGGTACAAATACCCTCGCCACAGGCTCGGCGGCATTGACAATGGCAGTCTTCAGCTTTCCGAAATTAAACTGCAAACACAGCAGTTCATCTCCCAGTTCCTTTCCGAATTTTTTCACTGCAGTTAGATACCCCGCATAGCCCTTCACCGTGAACGCGCCGGAAATCGCCTCTGCCATGGTCTGTACCGACTTTTTTACGCCGAGGAAGGTCAGTCCCAGCGCCGCCGCATCTGCCTTAACAGATGCGGTATTCAGCTTTACATCTAAAATTATTTCATTGTTATCCATCATTTCACCTGCCCATTTATTCTCCAAGCAGCTGCCGCAGGCGTTCCTGCTGCTGAAGTTCTTCTCTGGAGTACCGTTTTTTCATATCTACCCGGTGTTTGTTCTCCCGGTAAAATTCCTTCTCCCACTCCTCCAGTTTTTTACCCCGGCGCAGCTTGTCCCGGATTCCCACAATAGTGGACAGCTGCCCCTGCCCAATGCTGTGAAACCAGGACAGGAATGTCCACCAGTGCAAAAAAGGAAGTCCACGAATCTCCTGCCCCGCCACCCGGTTGATATCCGATACAATGGTCATGGCATCCGTCTGCCAATCAATGAGTTTTGGCCCCGGCGTTCCCTCCTGCTGACCTCCCGCAATGAACGACGCTAAAAATTCAAGGGCCTGCTGCTCATAGACTTGAGGAACCGGTTCTGTATAAAACAGTGCCTCGGCAATTCTCCACCGCAGATATTCCGGCTCATCCGGGTCCTCAAGATATCCAAGGATTTCCAGAACATCCCGGTAATCAGCATGAAACTTATAGACCTTCCCACCGAAGCTGCAGCTAGCAGGCAGCTGCCACGCCGTCATCACAGACCCTCACGGCGGTCATTTGCTTTTTTCACTGCTTCCGCCGTTCTCTCCTGGGTATACCGCTGAGCGCCCTCCACCAGGATGGGCTCCAGTGCGGCCAGTAAATTGGTAACCACCTGCTCACCGTTGTCCGCAATTGCCATCAGATTCACCCCACCCAGGATCTGATCGAAGTCATTTCCGTGACCAAACACCCAGTTGAGGATCTGCTTGATCTTCTCATCCGCCTGCAGCATAAGTCTTACAGCGGCATCCTGTTCATTCTGAGTGTGGCTTGCCTGGCTGACCAGTTCCTCCTCAAGATCGGCAATTTTGTCCGCCGCCTCCAGAAATCTTCCGTATACATTGGGATCGCTGGGGTTAAAACGCAGAATACCCCCATCCTGAATCTGATAAGCTTTTATACCTCTGTCAAACTGAATATTTTCCATAGAATACTCCTTTCTGTCCCCCAAAGCACCCAGAGGGTGCTTTGGGGCGTATGCCTGTTTCTATCAGGCAGTTTCCGTAAAGGTTTTGGTGGACACGTCAAAGTTGCCCTTGACCTTATTGCCGGTGTAGTGCAAGGTAAAGGGGATCTGGTAGCCGGTGGTGTCACCGCCGTAGCTGTTGATCTCAATGTAAACTTCCTCCCGGATTGCGGGATAATTGGTACCCTCAGCAGCCTCCCACATCTTTACTTCCACCACATCGGAGCGTACGTCGTCCAGAACCAGGCTGCTATCGATGATTTCCTGCAGACGGGCAAACAGCTCGGAGCCAGCCTCCGCGTAATAGGTCTCCACGCTGCCGGTCTTTTCATAGCCGGAGATCAGTACACTGGTCTGACCCAGAATGTTTTTCTTGGTTTCCACCTGAGCAGACAGTTCAGGACTGTACTCCTCCAGATCCTTGCCCAAACGCTCGTAGATTGCTGCCTCAGCGCCTGCGGCGGCAGCGTTGATAAAATGTGCCAGATACTTTCTTTCAATTTTTGCCATTACTCATTCACCTCATATTTTTTTGTAAATTCTCCGGTCAGTGCCACACTATACATGGCGTTTCCCGGTTGTCTGTTCTTCAGGAGATGCCCTTTTTCCCCACGGATCCACTCATCCCCGGGAACATCTCCAAACACAGGCGCAAGACCCCTAACACTTTGCTCCTGCACCCAGTTTTGCAATTCCTGAACCCAACGGGCAGCCGCGCTTCCATCGTCTGTGCGGGCAACCACCCTGCAAAGTTCAAACCGGTACCTGCACCGCACAGTCACATTTCCCAAAAGGTCTGCCTTCCTGCTGACCTCCTCCAAACCGCCGGAAAACAGGCCGCAATTTCCCGGGATAGAATCGGTGTATTCTATATGGAGCTGCTCTGCCTTCTGCCAGCCGGGCCAGTCTGTGATCCACTGTCTGATTCTTTCAAAATCCACAGCCGTCACCTCTTTCTGCCTGCTTCTGTGTGGCAGAATTCATCCTGCCAATAAAAGTTTTCCGCATACCCGATCTGGAGCATATCCGCGGTTTCCTGCCAGGCGTTCACCTCAGGACCAATCCCCCGGATGACCCTGTCCCCCGGAAAAACCGCTTGCTCACTTCCCGGTACAATCAGCAGAAAACGGTGCTGCCGCTGCTGTCCGTACTCATCCATAATCTGGGACAGTTCTGCCTGCAGATAGCAGTTTTCCAATACCTGCCGCAGGATTGCCTCACCCTCTCTGCGGTAGACCGTCACCGTCTGGTCACACAGGGAATAATCCACCGGGCCGTTCATACATACCGCCCCCGATAGATATCCAGATAGATGGACGCCTGTTCATACAGCTCCCGCCACAGGGCTTTACGCTGTGTCTGTGCGTCATCATAGCGAACGCTGACACTGCCAACCGTAGCGGCTGTTACACCGCCACGGTTTTTGCTTGCTATATAAATGGCCTCCGCCATAGCGCAAAGCGCCATTTTTTCCGCTTCCGGGCCGGAGGAGGACACCTGATATACGCCCTTGAGCTTATTCAGAGCGGCCTGCGCCCTGGCTGCCGTACTGGGAAAGGCCTTTTCCGGGATACTGCTGCCCAGGTAACTGCCTGTGTAAAACTCATAATCTACCATTGGGCATACACCTGCCTTTACGCGGTGGCAATGGCGATGTCCTTCAGTACAGCAGCCTTCAGGGTATTCTTCAGTGCCACGCCGGCAACCAGTTCCACCTCACCGGTCTTCACAGCGCCGGGAGCATTCAGGTCGGGCATGTAGCTGACCACTACGCCATCACCCTGAGGGCTGATGCCGTGGAAGCCGTCCAGACCCAGACATACGGCGTAAATGCTGGTCCTGCCGTTTTCAGTGGCTACCACATCCCGGGATGCGCTGCCGTGGTAGAACTGGCCCATATCCACCAGAGGAATACCCGCATAGGTCTCAACTGTGCGGCCAAAATCGTCTTGGCTGCGCTCATAGTAGCCTGCACGTCTGGCAATGGCACGCAGCTTCACCAGCATAGCCCGGTTCATCAGCAGCAGGCTGGGAGTACCGTCCAGCGCGGCAATAAAGCCATCCATTTCATCCAGAAATGCGTTGTAATTGCTATCCAGCTCAGAAGAGGTGGTCAGACTAACCGCGCTGGTCAGTTCATTTGCAGTACCTGTCAGCATTTTCTTCAGGCCGTCAAAATTGCCGTTTTCCACATCACCGTTGATAACCAGATCGTGGAAATAGTTTGCGGTAGCCTTGATCTTCTGCTCAGCCTGGAATGCCAGCTCATCCGCCGCGCCGGAGGTGTTCTGCAGCACCCGGTCCACCTGGAAAGAGCCGCCCATAATCACCGCAGAAGTGGTTTTCTTTTCCTTCTTTGCCTCACCGGGCACATATTCCGCGCCCACAGAGCGCACCGCGGCGGTAGCGGGAGACTTCAGCTGAATGTAGCCGTAAGTAAGGGTGGAGCCACCGGTGCCGGGGCTGATAACGTTGTCAAAGACCATATTGTCCAGCAGCAGAGAACTGCGGCGGAACATATCCACGATCTGCTGATCTACCTTGTCGGCCATGCCGATTTTTGCGTCCTGTAAAGTAATTGCCATAGTTTTTTACTTCCTTTCATATTTTTCTTTCAGTGCGCCCGCAAGAGTTGCAGGTGCCTCATCGGTTTCTCCCGTCCGGGAGCCTGTTCCCCTGGCATACACAGGAGACATCAGTTCCTGCTGAAAAAGGTACGCGCTTTCCTCCTTCAACGCTTTTAGAGCCTCCATGATCGCCTGGGGCTGATCTTCGCTGTTTCTCAACACATCAAGGTCCAGCATGGCAGCAATGGCTTTCTCGCTGCGTCCACCCATTTGGGAGATTGCCTGATTCAGGGCATGGTCAAACCGGAGCTGCTGCATTTGCTGAGCATGCTGGGCCACCGCCTGATCATACTTCTGCTGCCAGTCTGCTGCCGACTGCTGCAAAGCCTCAAAGTCCAGACCCTGCAGTTTCTCCAGTTCCTGTCTTGCCTGCTCCAGTTCCTGCTTTACCTGCTCATAGTCAGCAAAACCCGCTTTTGCCTTCTGAATGTCCCTGCCGTTTTCTGCCATGATGGCATCGATTACCTCTTTGCTCAGAGGGGTGCCTTCCGTGTTAAGATTCTGCAAAAATTCCCGTTTCATTGTTTTCCTTTCTGTCCGCTATGATTTTTATGGGTTTTCTCCCTGCGGTTGGCCCTTTTATGCCCGGCCCGGGCAAAATAAAAACGCCCTGTCGGACGTTTTATACAGTATTCTCTTCCGGCATCCACTGCCTGCGGATCAGCTGCTGCTCCTGAGTAGTCCTTGCAGGCTGGTTAAACCGCCAACCCAAGGCGATTTCCGGCTTAATGAGTCCCTTGTCCACCATCTGCACATACTCAGCCCACTTTTTATCCTCGTCATACAGCACACCGTTGCCCCAGTCCACGTTCACCCGTGTATCCTGAATCACAGGCATACTGAACAACTTCGCCAGAACCGAACATAGCTGAACCGTCTTTTCCAAAGCGTCCTTCCACATGCCCTGCAAATCGATCACCGTAAGATTAAACTCACCGGCGCTGGAATTGATTTCCGTTGCCGTTCTGTCCTCGGTGTTGGCATCACTGAGCATGCCTCTTTGCAGACCGATGATGCTTTCCACATTGCGCAGATATTCCTGTTTTCTGGCAAGGTAGGCCTGCTGGCGAATCTCCGGTGAGAAAATGGTAATTCCTACATTCTCAGGATCTTCATCCAAGCCCACAAACAGATCCTCCTCCAGATTATATACGCCGGCGCTGTCCTTTCTCAGCATATCCGCCGATGCGATAATACGGCTCTGTCCCCGCTGGAATTCTCCGTTCATCTGGGCTTCATTGGCGTTGATGTTTTCGATCAGACCCACCGCCGCCCCGTATATAGACACGCCGTCAGCGGAACCGTCCACACAGTTTAAGATAGGTGTTTTCATCCGCACAAGGCCAATGCCGCCCAGAGGCAGCTCATAGGTATGCTGATCCGGCAAATATGTGTAATCCGGATGCTCCGTCAAAGACACCTGTGTACCCAAATTCTGCCGGGTATTGCTGCGGAACAGTCGGTTCGTAATGGTCAAATACCCCTTCTCATCCACCGTTCTGCGTTCCAGCAAAGTGTAATAATACTTTCCCCGGATGCTTTTCACAGCGGTTCCCACATCCACAGGCTCGCCGAAGGCATTCCGGGCAAACACAAGCACATTGCTTCTTGGAATCCCCAGAAAAGAAAATCCCTCCTGCCCAATACAGGGCTTGATGTAACATTCACCCTCCACCAGCGCCATCTGCATCAGATCTTTCCGCACCGTGTCCAGACGGCTGATGACCAGTTGAGCCTTAGCATCCTCCGCTGTGGCAGAATACTCACCAAAAATTGTCCTGACCAGTTTGTTTACCACTGTATAGCCAATCCTCTGACAAGGATCAACCTGCTTTGTCACGTCACTGTGATAATATAGCTCCTGCCATTTTGCAATGGCTTTTTTCATAGCCGCTGTTGTCTTGTCCGCGGCTCCAAAAGCCTGCTGATAATCAAAAATACTCATTCACTCCCTCCCCGATTGTTGATGGTGATCCGCTTTACCCGGCGCATACCCTCATGGACACCCTGTATATACGCCTCCAGAGAGCGGATTTTCTCTCTCAGCTTGCGATTTTCCTCCATGAGCGCACGGTTGTCAGACAGAACCGTTTCCTTCGCCCAAATGGGCAGAAACTTTTCTATCAGCCATTTTTTCATCTGCTATTCCTCCTATTTTTTCCCGAATCCGTCCATTTCTCCGCAGAATGGTACTGCAGAAATACCGGATATCGTCCATTGCGTGGTCATTCTCCTTACAGGGACGGTCTGCCTGACCGTTCTCTTCCCATCTGTACAGTCCAAACTCCCGAATCGTGCTGTGGCAGCATGGCGCAATCTGCACCACACCGCCCTTCAGCATTGCGGCAACCAGATGGATACCGGCAAGCACATCATTTCTGGCCTTTCTGACGGAAAACCGGCCATGGCTGCGGATCTCCGCAATAAAGGAGGCCGCGGACGGATCCACCACCACGCACTCCACCGCAAGATCCCGTGCCAGCATTTCCAATTCCCGGTAGTACTCCTGATCTGTGTACATTTTCCCTGTCTCCCGTCCGCTGTGGTAAAACTCCCGGATTCGCACTGCCCGGTCGCCCTCGACACACCACAGGCCGGCTGAAAAGGGATTTCTGGTTCCGTAGTCCACCGAAATATAGTACTTCCCCTCTTTCGGTATTTGACCGGCAATATGCCGCTCCGGCAGGAACTCATATACAAGCCCCTCCGCCATACACCACTGGCCCAATATGTACCTTCTGTAAAACACACCGGTATACATACTTTCATACCGTCTGCGAACCGCGGGATCCAGCCCCGGATTGTCCTCCATGGTAAAATGCAGCCGCAGAAGATTTTTCTGGGAGCATTTTTGTATCCATTCCTTATAGAACCAGTGCTCCGGCCCCTCCGGGTTGCAGTTGAACCAGAATGTAGACCCCAGCACCGAGCATCGTGCGCAGGCCTGTTCTACAAAGGAGCGGGGCATCAGCGCCACTTCATCCAGAAATACTCCCGCCAGGGTAATTCCCTGGATCAGCTTGCAGGAGCTTTCGTCCTGTCCGCCAAACAGATAGTACACATTCACATGCCCCATACCGTTGGACACCACCAATTTGTTCTCACTTCGAAACTCACGGATTGTAAAAATATCCCCCAGCCACTGGTGCAGATTGTTTATGAGGTTTCTCCTTACTGAGGCAATGGTCTTACCGCAGATTCCGAACACCGCCCCGTTAAAACTTGCCATGCTCCATAGGAAGAAGCCGTCTGTCATACACACCGTCTTGCCGGAACGGACCGCTCCATCGCAGATGATCCCATCGAAATGCTTAAGCCCGGACCGGTTCCACCAGGTCATGGCCAGAATCTGCCGCTTGCTGAAGTTCCGGTATATCATCCGCATCCATCTCCTCCCGTGTTGCCGCTAAAATTGCCTCCAGTAGATTGTTTTCCTCCGTTTTCTGTGTCGCCGCCCGGTCATCAAACATTCCCATGTACTTCCCCAGAAGCTCTAATGCTTTCATCTTGTCATAGAACTTCACCCGAATGCCATTGCTGGTACGTTCCACCGACGCGATTGCTGCCCGGTCATCTCTGGATAACTCCTTTGTAGGCCTGATAACCAACTCATTGTTCTCGACAAATAGAAAATCGGTCGCCTGGGCAAACCCAATCGCGGCCAATTCCTTAATCACCCTCTCCGGGCATATTTTCTTTCCTGCCATGATATCCCCAGCATCTCCTCCTCGCAAAAGGACGGGATACCCAGCGGCATCCCGTCCTCAGTTTGTTTATCTACTTTCGGCAATACAAGCCTATCACATTTTTAAGAAAAAATCTTCCCGTTTTTTTCCCACCTTATGAACGTCCTTTTACCCTACACTGCGCCGTCACAACCGCAGCGGTACAGGTCCTTTAATCTCCATTCTGTCCGGTTCCACAAAACAATCCACTGCCATCGCCTGTACCCCGGCCTGCGCCGCCTGACGCAGTGCCGCGCCAAAATCAGGATCTGTGACATCATTGGGATGCAGATACTCTACTCCCTCCATCTGAATCACAAACAGCACATACGCCCCATAGCCTTCCCCAGCAAGCTTTGCCAGTTCTTTCAGGTGCTTTGTACCCCGGGCGGTAGGCGCGTCCGGAAAAGCGCAAACGCCCTCATTTTCCAGCGTAACTCCTTTCACCTCCAGGAAACACATTCTTCCGTCCTTTTGAAAAGAAAAATCAAACCGGGAATCCCCGTGGGTCGTTTCTGGACGAAGCTGTGTAATCTCCCCAAGCCCGCCATTCACCAGCCACTGCTTTGCCGCAGCATTGGGTGCTTGGGAATCCATGTTAATCAGCCGGCGACCCTTCAAAACAGCAATCAGATCATACCTTGTTTTCCTGTGTGGAGACGGGCTGTCCAGGCACCACACCTGTGCGCCCCGGGGTAAAAGCTCCCTGCACCTTCCGGTGTTTTTCACATGACATATCTGTGTTTCTCCCCCGATTTCCACATGGGCAATAAACCGGTTAGGCCGCTGCAGAAACCTTCCCTCCACCATTCTTCCGTACTGCATATCTGTGCCCCCTTTCCATTAGGATAGCAGATTTTTTCCCATCTGCCAAGACTTCCTTTATAAAAAGGGTATTGACTTTTCCAATAACTATGGTATAATCTTAACCGTTCCTATGGAGGCTTAGCTCAGCTGGTTAGAGCGCCTGCTTCACACGCAGGAGGTCGATGGTTCGAGTCCAT
Source organism: Faecousia sp. (assembly GCA_045538415.1). Lineage (GTDB taxonomy): Bacteria > Bacillota > Clostridia > Oscillospirales > Oscillospiraceae > Faecousia. The sequence goes on from JAZSRI010000038.1 coordinate 14,630, forward strand.
TAGTCTCCACCAAAAGAAAAGTCATCCCAACTGGGATGGCTTTTTTCTTTCGGTTTGGCATTATGGATAGGACTCGAACCCATCTCTATGGAAGTGTCCGGTGGACACTTCCTGCCACCAGTGCAAACACTGGTGGCTACAATTATTTTCATCAAATGCGAAAATGCAAATCGAGTCCATTAGTCTCCACCAAATAGAAAACCCCATCCGTGTGGATGGGGTTTTCTATTTGATCCGCCTTTCAAATCCGTCCTTCAAATGCCCAAATGCATAAAAAGACCAATCCAGAAGGATTGGTCTTTTTATGCAAGTCTGGCTGAAATGCTTTATATCATTTCCGTGATTTAATACACAATATGCTAAATCAGTAATACAATTGACGAATTACATCTTCACATTCGTCAGCATTCATACCGCATTGGAGTTGGGGATGGTAAAGAAGCTTCAGAATCAATTCATCAATATTTGACAAGCATTGTGGTTCGGAATACTCACTGTAAATGATACTGTCTGACCGAAGATTTGTGTCCTGGATTGGGCCGAGTCCGTTATAGATTTCCTCGAGAATCACTGAATTACGAAGCGTCTGATTCAAATCTGTGCGACAACAAACAATTGCGTTATATATCTCATTTTCTTCATACCAATAGGTTACCGCGCCATCCACATTCGTAAATTCCTCGCCCATCAGCAGAAACATATCCTGCTGGGTGCAGAAGTGAATGTGAAGATTTGCATTTTGGGAATCTTTTGCTTCATAAATACCAGGAAATCCTTCCACTGTATTCAGCCATGCGGTAAAATTGTTCAGCACTTCCACATCTTCATTGGTCGGGCTACCATTCAGCACATAATATATGGGATTTTTCCATTTCTGCAAAACGCTTGCATCACCGCTGTTAACAATTTCCGCGTCCAGACAAACCTCGGAAAAGTATCTGACTACTTCTTCAACATCCAGTCCATCTATATACAGCTGAGAATGCTCAGATTCCGTTTCTGTGTTCAATGCGGTGTCTGCATGAGTTTCCTCGTCAGCAGGAAAAGCCTGTGAGGGAGATACTGTGGGAGAATCATCCATTTGTATGGTTGTGGGGCATGGATCACCATTGCCCGAGTTGCTTTCGTTTTGCTGGGAGGCTCCATTGCAAGCAGTGAGGCAAACTATAAGAAGAATAAAAACCACTATAAGCGTCGATTTTTGGGTCGTCACTTTTATTGCAGAAGTTTTCGATTTTACCGGAACGGTCCTACCCACCATAACAACCACCTCACAAAAAGGATAGTTTCATTATAACGGGAACAGGTGC
>JAZSRI010000091.1:0-12244 GCA_045538415.1 Faecousia sp.
CTGGATAAGTTCGACGAGGCTCTGATTGAGACCCCCAAGGTTCGTAAGGATCTGGGCTATCCTCCCCTGGTCACCCCCACCTCTCAGATGGTTGGTGTACAGGCCGTAACCAACGTGCTCCAGGGTGAGCGCTACAAGAAGGTCTCCAAGGAAGTTAAGGCTTACTGCCGCGGCGAGTACGGCATCACCCCCGCTCCCATCGACGAGGCTGTGAAGGCACAGATTCTGGGCGATGAGAAGCCCATTGAAGGCCGCTATGCCGACTCTCTGGAGCCCGTGGTGGAAAAGACCCGTAAGCAGCTGGGCGACCTGGCCAAGTCCGACGAGGATGTTCTGTCCTACATTGCCTTCCCCAACCTGGCTGAGAAGTTCCTGGAGGACCGCAAGGCCAAGGAAGAGAACGTGGTTACCTACTCCATCGTTGAGGCTTAAGGAGGTAACAGTATGATGTTAACCGCTACTACTGACCTGGTAAATCTGGGTGTGGGTTCCGCCGCCATCATGGCTGTGCTGGGTTATGCAGTGGTATTCTTCGGCATTGTTCTTTTGATGATCGTGGTTACCATTATGGGAAAGATCTTCATTGCTCAGGATGCCAAGAAGGCTGCGCAGAAGGCCATACTGGCTGAGCCTGTCCCTGTTGCCACATCCATTGCTGAGAAACCTGTTGCTCCCGGTACTTCCGGCCAGCTGAAGACTTACGATGTTGAACCCAAGACTTGTGCCATGCTGATGGCTATCGTTGCCGATAAGATGGGCAAGCCCCTGAACGAGCTGCGTTTCATTTCCATCAAGGAGGTTAAATAAAGATGAAATATAAGGTAACTCTCAACGGCCGTACTTATGAAATTGAGGTAGAAGCCGGTAAGGCTATGCTGCTGGACGAGTATGAAGCCGTTGTCCCCTCTGCTCCCGCTCCTGTGGCCGCACCCGCAGCCGTTGCTGCCGCCCCCGTGGCACCCGCTGCTGCTCCTGCTCCCGCTGCTGCTGTTGCCGCCGGTGAGCCTGTCACCGCCCCCATGCCCGGCACCATCCTGAAGGTCAATGTGGCCCAGGGCCAGGCTGTGAAGGAAGGCGAAGTCCTGTGCGTTCTGGAAGCCATGAAGATGGAAAACGAGATTATGGCTCCCAAGTCCGGCTCTGTTGCCCAGGTAGTTGTTTCCAAGGGTGCTTCCGTGAACACCGGTGATGTGCTGGTTGTCATCGCTTAAGGAGGACACTCCATGGGTATTAATGTTGGTGAAATCCTGCTGAAGCTGTGGAATGACAGCGGCTTTGCCGCCCTCGCTTCCGGCTTCCTGGCTCAGGGTGGATGGCAGAATCTGGTAATGATTATCATTTCCTGTGTGCTGCTGTACCTGGCCATTGTCAAAAAGTTTGAGCCCCTGCTGCTGTGCGGCATCGCTTTTGGCTGTCTGCTGACCAACCTGCCCGGCGCAGGCCTGTACAACCAGGAACTTTGGACAAACTTTATGGATGCTTCCCATGAGGCATACCACTCCTATGGCACCATTTTGAAGGAAGGCGGCCTGCTGGACTTCTTCTATATCGGTGTTAAGACTTCCATCTACCCCTGCCTGATTTTCATGGGTGTTGGCGCTATGACCGACTTCGGTCCTCTGCTGTCCAATCCCAAGTCCCTGCTGCTGGGTGCCGCCGCACAGCTGGGTGTTTTCGTAGCATTCTTTGGTGCTGTTGCACTGAATCTGATCTCCCCGGCTGTGGGCTTTACCGGCCCTGAGGCAGCTTCTATCGGTATCATTGGCGGCGCTGACGGCCCCACCGCTATTTTCCTGACCTCCAAGCTGGCCCCCCATCTGCTGGGTGCTATCGCTGTGGCTGCTTACTCCTACATGGCGCTGATTCCCATGATCCAGCCTCCCTTTATGAAGCTGCTGACCACCCCTGAGCAGAGAAAGATTAAGATGGTCCAGACCCGCAACGTCAGCAAGGCGGAGAAGATCATCTTCCCCATCGTGGTCACCATCTTTGTGGCTCTGCTGCTGCCCGATACCGCTCCTCTGATTGGCTGCCTGATGCTGGGTAACCTGTTTAAGGAGTGCGGTGTCACTGAGCGTCTGTCCGACACTGTGCAGAACGCTCTGATGAACATTGTCACCATTCTGCTGTCTACCTCTGTGGGAGCAACCATGGTCGGTTCCAACTTCCTGACCGTTCAGACCCTGTCCATCGTTGTGCTGGGTGTTGTGGCATTCATCATCTCCACCTGCGGCGGTCTGCTGGGTGGCCTGATCATGTGCAAGGCAACCAAAGGTAAGGTCAACCCCCTTATTGGCTCTGCCGGTGTTTCTGCCGTTCCCATGGCAGCCCGTGTTGCCAATAAGGAAGGTCAGAAAGCCAATCCTTCCAACTTCCTGCTGATGCACGCCATGGGTCCCAATGTGGCAGGCGTGATCGGCTCCGCTATCGCTGCAGGCTTCCTGCTGAGCGTGTTCGGCGGCTAAGAATCCTACATGTACAGTTTCAGCCCTCCTAAGTTTAGGAGGGCTGACATTTTTTACTATGACACCTCAAAGAGCTTTTGGATGGATTCAAACCGGTAACCCTCCTGTTCCCACCGGGTAAGCAGTTGATCCAAAATCTGGGCGTTGGTTTGGGAGGTGGAGTGGAGCAGCACCACAGCACCATTATGGGTGCGGGGCAGGAGCTTGTCAAAGGCCTCCTGGGCGGTGGGCTGGTCATCGTTGTTCCAGTCCGCATAGGCAAGGCTCCAGAACACCGTTTTATAGCCCATTTCCTTGGCCATTTTCAGATTTTCCTCACTGTAAATGCCCTGAGGTGGGCGGTAGTATTTAGGAAGCTCCTTACCTGTTGTCTCTTGGAACAGTGTTTCCAAATCCCGCAGCTCCTTCTGGAAGGTCTCTTTGTCCGTCAGCTTGGACATGTCCATGTGGTGCATGGTGTGGTTGCCCACAATATGTCCTTCCTCCACCATCCTGCGCACAAGGTCGGCGTTTTTGTCTATGTAATGCCCCACCAGAAAGAACGCAGCCTTCACATCGTGTTTTTTCAGTGTGTCCAGAATCTGCTCAGTGCAGCCGTTTTCATAGCCCGCGTCAAAGGTCAGGTACAGCACCTTTTCCTGGGTATCTCCCACGTACACACTGTCATACTGCTTCAGCTGCTGGACGCTGGCAGGCCCGTTGGGGGTCTGTCCCTCTGTCTGGAAACTGAGTCCCCAAGCGCCGGTCTGTACCGCGGCGCCCAGAAACTGGCTGATGGTGAGAACTGCCGCGGCGCAGAATGCCGCCGCCAGCATGCAAATATCTTTTTTACCCATAGCATATCCCTCCTTGGGATACTCTATGGGCAAGGCTTTTTATTTATACAAATCTTTCCAGCCTTTGGGTAAGAAAGATTGCCAGCGCCAGCTTGACACCGTCCGGCAGCAGGTAGGGCACCACGCACCTGAGCAGCACCAAAAGGAACGTACCCCCCTGACCAAGATAAAAATACCAGTACCATACCGAGCCAAACAAATAGCACAGGGCAAGACCTGTCAGCCATGCGGTAAGCTTTACCCATCTGCCGCTGCCCATCAGCGCCGTCAGCAGCCAGTACACACCTCCGGTGAGCAAAAAGCCCAGAAGATATCCGCCGGTGGCATCCAGAATTGCCCCCGGGCCGCCCCGGAAGCCGGAAAACACCGGCAAACCCACCGCCCCAAGGAGCAAATACAGGCAGATGGAAATCGTGCCCCATTTGCCGCCCAAAAGCCCCAGACACAAAAATACCCCAAGGGTCTGCAGGGTGATAAAGCCATCCCCCACAGGAACGGCAAGCCACGCGCATATGGTCAAAAGGGCCGCGAAAAGGGCACTTCTGGCCATTTTTCCAATTTGCATACGCTCCACCTGCCTTTCTTTCGCATAGGTTAGCAAAAATAAAGAGAAATGTCAAACGAAAAAGAGGCAGGTCCGCAAGGCGGACAGCTGATTCGCACCGGGCACAATCAGGAACCGTTACGCATCCTGATTGTGCCCGGTATCGTTCCTGTCGAGTACAAATGATAGATGCTTTTCGGGCGGTCAATGACCGCCCCTACACCCACAGGATATAGACTCTTATATCAATTTGGGGCTGTTGCAAAAAGCAACAGCCCCTTTGTTCGTCTTTATTTTTCCTATCTTAGACCATTGCGCAGGTGATGATAGCCATCTTGTACACTTCGTCAGCGTTACAGCCGCGGGACAGGTCATTGATAGGCGCAGCCAGACCCTGCAGGATGGGGCCGTAAGCCTCAAATCCGCCCAGACGCTGGGCGATCTTGTAGCCGATGTTGCCGGCCTCGATGGTGGGGAAGATGAAAGTGTTGGCATAGCCTGCCACGGGAGAGCCGGGGAACTTCAGCTGGCCGACCTCGGGAGCAACCGCAGCGTCAAACTGCATCTCGCCGTCGATCATCAGGCTGGGATCCATCTGCTTGGCAACGATGGTAGCGTCGTGGCTGAGCTTGACGGTGCCGCCCTTGCCGGAGCCGTTGGTGGAGAAGCTGAGCATTGCCACCTTGGGGTCAATGCCGAATACCTTTGCGGTATTAGCGGTCTCGATGGCCACCTCTGCCAGCTTCTGGGCAGCAGACAGGGTCACATTGCCGTCCTTGTCCACGCTGTCTTCATAGCTCAGGTTAATAGCGCAGTCGCCCATAGCCAGCTTTTCCTCGCCGCGAACCATAATGAAGCAGGAAGATACCAGATGGGCGCCCTTCTTGGTCTTGACCAGCTGCAGCGCGGGACGGACGGTATCAGCGGTGGAGTAGGTAGCGCCGCCCAGCAGAGCGTCGGCGTAGCCCATCTTCACCAGCATGGTGCCAAAGTAGTTGCCCTTGGACAGAGCGGCCTTGCACTCCTCTGCGGACATCTTGCCCTTGCGCAGTTCCACCATCTTTTCCACCATGGCGTCCATGCCTTCGTAAGTAGCGGGGTCCAGAATCTCAACACCCTCAATGTTAAAGCCGCCCTTTTCGGCGTTGGCCTTGACCTGTTCCACATTGCCCACCAGAATGGGGGTCAGGAAGCCGCCCTCTACCAGGCGGGCAGTTGCCTCCAGAATACGGGCATCGTGGCCCTCGGTGAAGACGATTTTCCGGGGGTTGGCCTTCAGCACTTCAATCATAGCATTGAACATGATTACATTCCTCCAAATTTTCGGGCTTTGCCCGTATTTTTACAGGGTAATTATACATCACAAATTTCTGTTTCGCAACTGTTTTCCGGAGATTTTTCCAGCGGCCCTGTATCCCTATGAACGTATCTTGCCATGTCTGTCCTCCTGTTTCATAAGGTTGGTAAAATTCTGGGAAGATTTTTTCTGAAAAATGTGTTATGAATATAGGAAAAAGAAGAAGCTCTCCTAAAGTTTTTTTCTATTTCTTTTTTATAATGTATAAGGACAAAAATCTCTTGTTTTTTAGGTGCTTGTATGATAAAATTTAGGTTGAGAAACTGTCCCTCTTTTTCTCCACAGCGCTGTGAAAAAGAGGGTATTTATAAAGAGAAAGGAGCTCCGTTTATGTATTCATCTGCCTATGTCTGGGCCAAAATTCTCAGTTATATTGAAGAACGCCTGGACGCGGTCACTGTGTCTGCCTGGTTCGATGACGCCCAGGTGGTGGAGCTGACAGAAGAACATCTGATTTTGTATTCCCCCTCCGACTTCCGCCAGGATGTGATCCGCCGCCGGTATACCGAGTATATTCAGGATGCCCTGAAGGATATTTTCTCCTCCGATGCCAAGCTGATTGTGTTCGGTGATGAGGAGCTGAAGAGCTACCAGTCCCGGGGTAAGAACAACACTTCCATGGACTTTAACCCCCAGTTCTCTTTTGAAAGCTTTGTGGTGGGACCATCCAACCGCTTTGCCCACGGCGCTGCGATTGCGGTCACCAACAACCCCGGTCAGGTTTATAACCCGCTTTTCATCTACGGCCCAGCCGGCGTGGGCAAGACCCATCTGCTGTACGCCATCGCCAACGGTATCCGCAAGACCAATCCCAACACCAATATTGTCTATATCAAAGGCGACCAGTTCACCAATGAGCTGATTGACGCCATCAAGACCGGTAAAAACATCGAGTTCCGCAGTAAGTACCGGGAGGCAGACCTGTTCCTGATCGATGATATCCAGTTTATTGCCGGCAAGGAATCTACTCAGGAGGAATTTTTCCATACCTTCAACAAGCTCTACGAGGAACATAAGCAGATCGTCATGACCTCCGACCGGAAGCCCAGCGATATGCTGACTCTGGAAGACCGTCTGAAAACCCGTTTTGAATGGGGCTTGCTGGCAGACATTCAGCCGCCGGACTACGAGACCCGTATGGCCATCATCAAAAACAAGGCCAACTCCCTGGGTCTGGACCTGTCCGATGAGGTATGCAACTATATCGCCACCAATGTGACCAACAACGTGCGGCAGATTGAAGGTACGGTTAAAAAAATCATGGCATACCGGGATTTGAACAACATGCCCCTGGATCTTGCCAACATCTCCCGGGCTATCGACGATATGTTCAAGAGCGAAGGCAACGCCCTGCCCACTCCCAGCCTGATTATCTCTCAGGTATGCAAGTTCTACTCCATCGACGAGACGGTGCTCAGAGGCACCTTGAAAAACAAAGGTACCGCGGAAGCCCGGCAGATTGCTGTTTACCTGATTCGAAAGCTGACCAATTTAAGCCTGCCGGATATCGGCAAGGAATTTGGCAGAGACCATGCCACTATTCTTTACAGCATCCGGAAAGTTGAGATGAATCTGAAATCCGGTGATACCAGCCTGCAGAACAATATCCGGGACATTACAGCAAATATCAACTCCTGTCTGTAATTCCAAGTATTAACCCCAGACTTTTCCACAGAGGCTGTGGAATGTGGAAGAATTATCTGTGGACAAAAGTTTAGAAAAAAGTTTTTAAGATACCCTGTTGAAAACTCTCGTTTATTCACAGTTTTCCTGTGGATAAAAAACCCTTGCCGCCCTAAGGCGTTTGGCGGTTTTCCACATAATTTTCCTCTATTACTGTTAATACTACCTTTCATTATCTATTTTTATATTTATAATTATAATCTTTCAGGAAGGAATGTTTTTCTATGCGTTTTACCTGTGAAAAAAGTATGCTGGTCACTGGCCTGAACATTACTGGCCGCACCGTGGCGCAAAAAAGCTCTTTTTCTGCCATTGAAGGCATCCTGTGCCGGGCAGGAGCAGACCTGACCCTTACCGGCTATAATATGGAAACCGCCATTACCTATCATGTAGACGCGGAGATTACAGATCCCGGCCAGTGCGTGCTGCCGGCAAAGCTGTTTGGGGATATCATCCGCCGTCTGCCGGAAGGCCCTGTCACCGTGGTGGTGGATGAGAATTTCAAGGTCTCCATCCGGGCAGGGTACGCCTCCTTCACCATCTCCGCTGAATCCGCGGAGGATTACCCCGAGCTTCCCGACGTGGGAGAGGGCCGCTCCATCCGGATTCCTCAGAGCGCTATGAAGGAGCTGATCACCGGCACGATTTTTGCCGTGTCCGAAAACCAGGGCCGGCCTATCCATACCGGCGTGAAGTTTGAGGTGGAGGATGACACCATCTCTGCCATCGCCGTGGACGGCTTCCGCCTTGCCCGCCGCACCTACCACACCGAAGAGCCTACCGGACGGAAGCTGAGCTTCGTTGTTCCCTCCCCGGCGCTGAAGGAAGTGGAAAAAATCCTCGTTGATGGGGATGAGGATGTAGCTTTCACCCAGGGCAGCAAGCACATCCTGTTCCAGATGGGACAGGCAACCCTGATCTGCCGCCTGCTGGAGGGTGAGTTCCTGGATTGGCGGCGGGTGGTTCCCACCAACTGTCCTGTGAAGCTGACCGCTCATGTGTCTGACCTTGCCAGCTCCATTGAGCGTGTGGGTCTGATCGTTTCTGAAAAATATAAGAGCCCGGTGCGGTGCGTGTTCTCTGACAATGTGCTGATGCTCCGCACCAACACCACCATCGGCGCTGCCGAGGACCGCTGCGCCATCGCCGGTGACGGCAAGGAGCTGGAAATCGGCTTTAATGTGCGGTATCTGGCAGACGCGCTGCGGGCAACCCCCAGTGAGGAAGTGGTGCTGGAGCTGACCAATGGCTTAAGCCCCATTGTGCTGACGCCTGTGGATGACAAGCATGATTTTGCTTACATGGTTCTGCCTGTGCGGATCAAAAACGGCTGATGGTATAAAACCATAGCCGGGCTGTGAGAAAAGCAAAAACGGAGAATTGACCAATGAAAGTAACTGTTAAGAAAAAAGAGCCGGCAGGTGTGCCTGTAAAGATTCACACGGAGTTTATTAAGCTTCAGGACGCGCTGAAATTTGCCAACGCGGCAGAGTCCGGCGGCATGGCAAAGAACGTGATTCTGGATGAACTGGTGAAGGTAAACGGGGAAATCTGCACCATGCGGGGCAAGAAGCTGTATCCCGGTGATACCTTCCAGTTTTCCGGCTGCACCTATGTGATTACCCAATGAATCTTGATCGTATTGAATTGAACGATTTCCGGAATTACCACCATCTGGAGCTGGATTTTGACCCGGGTGTGAACCTGATTGTGGGGCAGAACGCCCAGGGAAAGACCAATCTTCTGGAAGCCATTGCCTATCTTGGATCGGGGAAGAGTTTTCGCACCCAGAAAAGCGGGGAGCTTCTGCGCCTTGGCTGTGATTTCGGGGATATTGAGGGGAAAATCTGCTCTCAGGAGCGGTGCCAGAGCATCCGGTGGGTGCTGTTTTCCGGCAGCCGCCCCCGGCAGCTTTACCGCAACGGAATCAAGAAAAAGTCCAGCGGCGATATTGCCGGTGTGCTGCCCAATGTACTTTTTTGCCCGGAGGATCTGATGGTGCTCAAGGGCGGCTCTGCGGGACGCCGCCGTCTGGCAGACAGCGCCCTTGGTCAGCTGCGGCCCAATTATGAGGTGGCGCTGAACCAGTATAACCGGATTCTGGAGCAGAAAAACAGGATTTTAAAGGACCGTTATGAAAATCCGGCTCTTTTGGAAATTCTGCCGGAGTATAACACCCGGCTGTGTCAGGTGGGGGCGCTGATTATCTCCTACCGGGCAAGGTTTTTTGAGGGCTTGGGCCGGGAAGCGGCCCGGTATCACACCAGCTTTTCCGGGGACAGGGAGCAATTTTCCCTCACCTACCAGACGGTGTCTACGGTAGATGACCCCTTTGCCCCGGTTAGTGAGCTGGAGGAGCGGCTGAATAAGCATTTGGGCAGCCATTACCGGGCAGAGCTGGAATCCGGCCAGTGCCTGACCGGACCTCACAAAGACGATTTTGAAGTGAAACTGAACGGCCTGCCCATTAAATCCTTTGGCTCTCAGGGACAGGTGCGTACTGCCACCATCAGCCTGAAGCTTGCCCAGCGGGATTTGATGGCGAAAGAGGCCGGAGAACTGCCGGTGCTCCTTCTGGACGACGTACTGTCGGAGCTGGATGTGGGGCGGCAGGATTTTGTATTGAATCAAATATCCGCCGGTCAGGTGTTTATTACCTGCTGTGAACCGGGACGGTTCACAAAATTGGGAAAAACCGTGACCATTGAGGGCGGAAATCTGCTGTGAAAAGCGGATACTGACAGCATATTTGCAAGGCAGGAGTAAAATTTATGTCTGAAGAAATGAAAGTTACCCAAGAATACGGTGGCTCCCAGATTCAGGTTTTGGAGGGTCTGGAAGCGGTGCGGATGCGGCCGGGTATGTATATCGGCTCCACATCCACCTCGGGACTGCACCATCTGGTGTATGAAATCGTGGACAATTCCATCGACGAAGCGCTGGCTGGCTACTGCAAGCACATCACCGTGACTATCAATCCGGGAAATTCCATCACCGTCACCGATGACGGACGTGGTATTCCGGTGGACATTCAGCCCCAGACCGGCAAGCCCGCGCTGGAGGTTGTGTTTACTGTGCTCCACGCCGGCGGTAAATTCGGCGGCGGCGGTTATAAGGTCTCCGGCGGTCTCCATGGCGTAGGCGCTTCTGTGGTAAACGCCCTGTCCGAAAGCCTGCAGGCCCGGGTATATAAGAATGGCAATATCTACCAGATGCGCTTCTCCCGGGGCAATATTACTCAGGAGATGACCATTGTAGGCAAAACCGACAAGACCGGAACGGAGGTTACCTTCCAGCCCGACCCGGAAATGTTTGATGAGCTGGAATACAGCTTTGAAACCCTCCACGACCGTATGCGGGAGGAGGCGTTCCTGAACGCCGGCCTGTCCATCACCATTTCCGACAACCGGGGCCAGGAGCCGGTTAGCAAAACTATGTGCTATGAGGGCGGTATCCGGGAATTTGCTACCTGGTCCAACCGGCACAAGACCGCTCTGCATCAGGACGTGATTTATATGTCCGGAAGCAAGGGCGATGCCTCCGCGGAAATCGCTGTGCAGTATAACGATGGCTATAATGAGTCCATCCAATCCTTTGCCAACGACGTGCGCACCCCCGAGGGTGGTATGCATGAGACGGGCTTTAAGACCGCTCTGACCAGAGTGCTCAACGCCTACGGCATGAAAAACGGCATTATTAAGGGCGACGATAAGGTCAGCGGCGAGGACTGCCGGGAGGGCATTACCGCCATCATTTCCGTAAAGCTGACCGACGCCCAGTTCGAGGGTCAGACCAAGGCAAAGCTGGGCAATGCCTATATCCGCACCATGGTGGATGGCATTGTTACCGACCAGCTGACCACTTATTTTGAGGAACATCCTGCCACCGCCAAGCTGATTCTGGAAAAGGCTATGATGGCAAACCGGGCAAGAGAAGCCGCCCGGAAGGCAAGAGAATCCATCCGGCGCAAGACCGGTCTGGAATCTGGCCAGATGCCCGATAAGCTCCAGGACTGCAACGAACGGGATCCCAGTTTGTGCGAAATCTACATCGTGGAGGGTGACTCCGCGGCAGGCTCTGCCATTCAGGGCAGAGATTCCCGGTTCCAGGCCATTCTTGCCATGTGGGGTAAGATGCTCAACGTGGAAAAGGCCCGGGCAGATAAAATCTATGGCAACGATAAGCTGTATCCGCTGATCGTGGCTCTGGGCGCGGGTATTGGCGAGGAGTTTGACCTGAGCAAGCTGCGCTATCACAAGGTCATTATCATGGCCGACGCGGACGTGGACGGCGCCCATATCCGGACGCTGCTGCTGACCTTCTTCTTCCGGTATATGCGTCCCATGATTGAGCAGGGCTATGTATATTCCGCAGTTCCGCCCCTGTATAAGCTGAAAAAGGGCAAGACCGAGCGTGTGGCCTACTCTGATGAAGAGCGGGATCTTGTCTCCGCGGAAATGCGGGGCGAGGGCAACGCCAAGGTGGACATCAGCCGGTTCAAGGGTCTGGGCGAAATGGACCCCCATGAGCTGTGGGAGACCACCATGGATCCTGAAAAACGGAGCCTGCGCCGGATCACTCTGGATGACGCGGTAAGAGCGGATGAAATTTTTACCGTGCTCATGGGTGAGGCGGTAGAGCCCCGGAAAGAGTGGATTGAGCATAACGCCCGCTACGCCATCAATATTGATATCTGATTATTTTCCCTTAATTTGGAGGTGCTTTCATGGCACATAACCGCAGTTATAAACCGGAGGATATCGCGTTTCCCAATCAGGTAATCACCGAGAGCCACCTGGTGGAGGAAATGGAGAGATCCTATATTGAATACGCCATGAGCGTGATCGTAGGCCGTGCCCTGCCGGACGTGCGGGACGGTCTGAAGCCGGTACACCGCCGCATTCTCTACACCATGTATGAAAGCGGCTTGACTTCCGATAAACCCTTTAAAAAGTCCGCCACCTGTGTCGGTGACGTGCTGGGTAAATACCATCCCCATGGAGACGCTTCTGTGTATGATGCCATGGTGCGTCTTGCCCAGAATTTCTCCATGCGTTACATGCTGGTGGACGGCCACGGAAACTTCGGTCCCGGGGACTGCGATCCCCCCGCGGCCTACCGTTACACCGAGGCCCGGCTGTCCAAAATCTCCAACGAGATGCTTCGGGACATTGATAAGGACACCGTAAACTGGGACCCCAACTTTGACGAATCCCGGAAAGAACCCCGGGTACTGCCCAGCCGCTTCCCCAACCTGCTGGTGAACGGCTCCAGTGGCATCGCCGTCGGCATGGCTACCAACATCCCTCCGCACAACCTGCGCGAGGTGATTGATGGCGTTATCTGCATGATTGAAAAC
>JAZSRI010000153.1:0-9427 GCA_045538415.1 Faecousia sp.
CTGGGCTCCCCGCTGCCGGACCTTGCGGAAGGGGAGAAGGCAGAGTGCACCGGCACCAAAAAGGAGCAGCATTTCACCCAGCCCCCTGCCCGCTATACGGACGCCACCCTGGTCAAGGCCATGGAGGAAAAGGGCGTAGGCCGTCCTTCCACCTATGCCGCTACCGTTTCTACCATTCAGGACCGGGAATATGTGAACAAGCAGGACAAGCGTCTGGTTCCTACCGCTCTGGGTGAGGTGGTCACGGGACTTATGATGGACCGGTTCAACGATATCATTGACGTGGAATTTACCGCCAATATGGAAAGCCGCCTGGACGAAGTGGAGGAGGGCAAGCGTCAGTGGAAAGAGGTGCTCTCTGACTTCTATAAGGGTTTCCATCAGGAAATGCTGGATGCGGAAGCTGCTCTGGAGGGCGTGCGGCTGAAGGTGCCTGATGAGGTAACTGAGGAAGTCTGCGAGGTCTGTGGGCGGAACATGGTGGTAAAAATCGGCAGATTCGGAAAGTTTTTGGCCTGCCCCGGTTTTCCGGAATGTAAAAATACCAAGCCCATTGTGGAAAAAATGCCCGGCCGCTGTCCCAAGTGCGGCAGCACTATCCTCAAGCGCAAATCCAAGCGGGGCTTTGCATACTACGCCTGTGAGCGAGGCGCGGAATGTGGCTTTATGACCTGGGATGTGCCCACGGCGGAGGATTGCCCCAAGTGCGGCCAGACTATGTTCAAAAAATCCGGACGGGGCAGGATGAAGCCTTTCTGCGTCAATGAGCAGTGCGAGGATTTCCTGCCGGAGGACAAGCGGGGATATTATAAGAAACCCTCTGAGGAGACCTCTGCGGAGGAAAAGAAACCGGAGAAAAAGACTTCCCGGAAGAAGACCGCTAAGAGTAAGGAGGCGTGAGCCATGGCAGTTGTAAAAGTGATTGGTGCCGGTCTTGCCGGTTCAGAGGCTGCGTGGCAGCTTGCGCATAGGGGTATTCAGGTGGAGCTGTATGAAATGAAGCCCCACAAAAAGTCTCCCGCCCACCATGTGGACACCTTCGCGGAATTGGTGTGCTCCAATTCCCTCCGGGGTGACCGGTTGGAAAACGCGGTGGGTCTTTTGAAAGAGGAACTGCGCCGGATGGGCAGCCTGATTATTGACTGCGCGGATAAGACCCGGGTGGAGGCAGGGGGATGTCTGGCAGTAGACCGGCAGGGCTTTTCTGACCTTGTAACCAAACGGATTCTGGAGCATCCCAATATTAAGGTGATTCCTGGGGAGGTTACCCAGGTGCCTGAAGGCCCGGTGATTATCGCCACAGGCCCGCTGACCTCTGATGACCTGTCTGACAACATCGGAACGTATTTCGGCAGCGACTACCTGCATTTCTTTGACGCAGCGGCGCCGCTGGTTACCGCGGAATCTGTGGATATGAGCGAGGCGTGGTGGCAGAGCCGGTATGACCGGGGAACGGCGGACTACATTAACTGCGCCATGAATAAAGAGCAGTACGATGCCTTTATCCGGGAACTGGTTTCCGCGGAGGAGGCGGAAGTCCACGGTTTTGAGGATAAAAACGTTTTTGAGGGCTGTATGCCTGTGGAGGTTATGGCCCGTCGCGGTCAGGATACTCTGCGCTATGGGCCGCTGAAGCCGGTGGGTCTGACTGACCCTAAAACCGGGAAAGAGCCTTACGCGGTGGTACAGCTGCGGCAGGACAACGCAGCTAAAAGCGTGTATAATCTTGTGGGTTTCCAGACCCATCTGAAGTTCCCGGAGCAGAAGCGGGTGTTCACCATGATTCCCGCACTGAAAAACGCGGAATTTGTACGGTATGGTGTGATGCACCAGAATACATTCCTCCAGTCTCCCAAGCTGCTGGACCGGTACTACGCTGACCGCAGAAATCCACTGGTGGCCTTTGCCGGACAGATGACAGGGGTGGAAGGCTATGTGGAGAGCACCGCCTCCGGCTTTTTGGCAGCGGTTGCTATGGCTGCCAAGGTGCAGGGAAAGGATATTCCCGATTTCCCCAAGGAGACCGCCATTGGCGCTCTGGGATTGTACGTAAGCGACGAACGGATTGAAAATTTCCAGCCCATGAATGTGAATTTCAGCATCATTGCTCCCCTGGAGCAGCGGGTTCGGAAAAAATCTGAGAAAAACCTTGCCATAGCCAACCGGTCTCTGGAGATTATTGACCGGCTGGCGGCGCAGGGGGTATAGAAAGAGGTGCAGCCATGAAGATCATTTTGGACGCAATGGGCGGCGATCATGCGCCCCTGGCCCCTGTGATGGGCGCAATACGCGCTGCACGGGAGTTTGGCGCCCATATCATCCTGGTGGGCCGGGGTGAGGAAATACTGAAAGCCATGGGACAGCAGGGAATCACAGACCTGCCCCAGGGTGTGGAAATCGCCAATGCCGACGACGTGGTGGATATGCATGACGACCCTGCCAAGGTTATCCACAAACGGAAAAATTCCTCCATGGTGGTGGGTCTTAAGATGCTCTCTGAGGGCCAGGGCGACGCGTTTATCAGCGCCGGTTCCACCGGCGCGCTGCTGAGCGGTGCTACCTTGCTGGTCAAGCGGGTCAAGGGAATTCGCCGGGCTGCGATGGGACCTGCCATGCCTAATAAGGCTGGGGGAAAAACAGTAATTCTGGACTGCGGCGCCAATGCGGAGTGCACACCGGAGTTTTTGCTGCAGTTCGGTCTGGTGGGAAGCCTGTATGCCCAAAAGAGCTTAGGTGTGGCAGAGCCCAAGGTAGGTCTTCTGAATATCGGCACAGAGGACAGCAAGGGCACGCCCTTGCAGAGGGAAGCGTACGCTCTGCTGAAGGATGCCTCTGACCGGGGACTCATTCGCTTTGTGGGAAATGTGGAAGCCCGTGACGTGCCTTTGGGCGCGGTGGACGTGGTGGTCTGCGACGGCTTCTCCGGCAATGTGCTGCTGAAATCCATTGAGGGAACTGCCATGTTTATGGGCAGCCTTATGAAGCACAGAATTTTCAAGCGCAATGCCCTGTCCGCTGTGGGCTACCTGTTCTGCAAGAAGGGTGTGGACGAGGTTATGAAGATGCTGGACTACCGGGAAATTGGCGGCACCCAGTTTTTGGGTATCCGTAAGCCGGTAATTAAGGCTCATGGATCTTCTGATGAGACAGCCTTTTACAATGCGGTCCGGCAGGCCATGTCTGCCGCGGATAATGACTTCTCCCAGGAACTGGAGGAGTCGCTCAAGGCTTTGAGCCAGAAGGAGAATGGCGATGATTAAGGATCTGGAAGCTGCCATCGGCTACGAGTTTAAGAATATCACACTGCTGCAGAATGCCCTTACCCATTCCTCCTATGCCAATGAGCGCTGGCATAACAGTTTGCTGTGCAATGAGCGGCTGGAGTTTTTGGGGGATTCCATTTTGGGCATGGTGGTTGCCGAACACCTGTATAAGACCTTTCCGGACCGTCCGGAGGGGGAACTGACCCGCATGCGGGCAGATATGGTGTGTGAGAGCAGCCTTGCGCTGGTGGCAAAACAGGTGAATCTGGGCAGCCATCTGCGTCTGGGTCACGGCGAGGAGCAGAACGGCGGCAGAAACCGGGCATCCATTCTGGCTGACGCAATGGAATCTGTGATTGCGGCCAGTTTTCTGGACGGTGGCATGGCAGCGGCAGAGGGAATCATCCGCCGGTTTATCCTGTGCAATGTTCCTGTGACCAAGCTGCACAACGAGGATTATAAGACCGCTCTGCAGGAACTGGTGCAGCAGAAGCGGAATCAGGTGCTTAGCTACGCACTTACCGGGGAGTCCGGTCCGGACCATGACAAGCAGTTCCAGGTGGAAGTGTCCCTCAACGGCAAGGTGATTGGACAGGGTGTGGGCTCCAGCAAAAAGCGGGCTGAGCAGGACGCGGCCCGGTCAGCCATTGGGTTTTTAACAGAAAGTAAATAATCAATTTGGCATCCCTTTAGGGGGATGCCAAATCTCGTATGTGGGGAATTTTGTTGCATTGGGGTTTTGAAAGTGCTATACTCAGTTCAGAAAAAGAAACGGCGGTGGTATGATGAGAAAGATGATAGAATTCTTACCCGTTGTGGGAATCTCCCTGCTTCTGGCAGGTTGCGGCGGCGACAACCGCAGCAGCGTGTGGCCTTTTTTGCTGCTGGTGGCAGGTCTTGCCCTTGGGACGCTGGCAGGACTGCGGACATACAGCCATATTCTCTATGTGCGCCGGCAGCGCAGGAGGAAGAGGACTCCTGCGTTTCAAAAGAATCTGGACATACTCACCATTGGAATCTATGTGCTGGCAGCGGTAATGGTAGTGGGGGCAATCCTTGGTATGGTGATAGGTGATGGGGAGAGAGCAGAACCGGAAGAAACGGCCCAATCCATCTCCCAGACAGTGCAGACAGAACCCCCAGCCCTGTTCACTCCCAAGCATACAGCAGATTCAGATCCTGCCAAATGGGGAATCAAGTGGGAGGTGTTCCGTGGGGATACCCTGATTTCGGATTATCAGCGGCCTGCGCCCATTTCCTTTGGCAACCCTGGGGAGTACTTCAGCCTGCCGGGAATCTCCGCCTTCCGGGGGAATAATTACCGCAACAGCGCATCCTATGGTACTGCCCAAGTGACACAAAAGACAGTGGAAACTGCCTGGACAGTGCAAACCGGGTCGCTGGCTGGCGGCAGCCAGAGCGGTCCTGCGGGCAGCGCATGGTCCGGCAGCGGCTGGACAGGGCAACCTTTGATTGTCCAGTGGGATGAAACACTGAAAAAGCAGATGAATCTCTACCCCGAAAAACAGGAAAAGGCAGCTTTGGTGGAGGTTATCTATGCCACGCTGGATGGACATATCTATTTCCTGGATTTGGAGGATGGCAGCTACACAAGAGAACCTTTGAATGTGGGAATGTGCTTCAAGGGCGCGGGAACATTGGATCCAAGAGGATACCCCTTGCTGTACGTGGGCGCAGGTGACAGCAACGCTGATGACGCCCGCCCCAGAATGTATATCATCAGCTTGATCGACGGCAGTATCCTTTATGAAGCCGGGTATGACGAGTCCATTGCCTTGCGTCAGGACCATGACAAATGGTGCGGCTTTGATTCTTCTCCGTTGGTGGACGGAGCCACGGATACGCTGATCTGGCCCGGCGAGAATGGCTTGCTGTACACCATCAAACTCAACACCAATTATGATAAGAACTTGGGTGCGGTGACCGTGAGCCCGGAGGAACCCATCATTGCCCGGTACCATACCTCCCGCAGTGGGGAGGACAGCTACTGGTATGGATACGAGGCCAGCGTGAGCGTGGCGGAGAACTACCTGTATGTATCGGAAAACGGCGGCATGTTCTACTGTGTGGATTTAAATACCATGGAGCTGGTGTGGGCGCAGGATACACTGGATGATTCCAATTCCAGCCCGGTACTGGAGCGGGTGTCAGAGGAGGAAGCCTATGTGTATACCGCCCCGTCGCTGCACTGGACAAAAGGGGAAAATGACCGGGGTACGATTCATATTTATAAACTGGATGCCCTCACCGGACAGATTGTGTGGAAAGTACCCTATGAAGTGTATACCCTTCCGGATCTGTCCGGCGGTGTGCAGTCCACACCGGTGCTGGGAAAACCGGGCAGCAACCTGGATGGCCTTGTGATCTATACCATTTCCAGAATTCCGGATACCTATATGGGTGTGCTTGTGGCGCTGGACACGGCTACCGGGCAAGAGGTTTGGAAAGTGGAGATGGATCACTATTCCTGGAGCTCCCCTGTGGCGGTTTATGATGAAAACGGCACAGGGTATCTGATGGTGTGTGATGCCGGGGGGTATGTGACACTGCTGGACGGCGCAACCGGGCAGATACAGAGCAGTGTAGAACTGGGTGGAATCATTGAGGCATCCCCGGCGGTGTTTGGAAATACGTTGGTGGTAGGCACCAAATCCTGCAGTATTGCCGGCGTGAAAATATCCTAGAGATTTGAAATAATCCGGCTTTGTTTGGAGAAAACGGTATTTATCAAGATAATGTTATTTAAAATCAGCCACCCATAGAAAAATTTCTATGGGTGGCCATATCAGAAGTATGTTTTTTCTCCTCTTTTTGGGTAAAACTAGCGGGGGAGGAATGTGTATGACGGAAAAAGAATACGGAAAACTTGTGGGACAAATGGCGCGAAAGTCACCCTTGTGGCGGGATTGTCTGTGTGCTTTTTTGATTGGCGGACTGATTTGTACCCTGGGGCAGGTGCTTATGAACGGCTACAAAGCTTTGGGCCTTGATAAGGAACAGTCCGGCACAGCCACGGCTATGACGCTGGTTGCCCTTTCAGCCCTGCTGACAGGCTTGAGCCTGTACGATAATATAGCCAAGTTTGCAGGCGCGGGCACGCTGGTGCCCATCACAGGCTTTGCCAACGCGGTTTCCTCAGCGGCAGTGGAGTTTAAAACAGAGGGCTTCATCTTAGGCGTCGGCGCGAAGATGTTTACAATCGCAGGTCCTGTTATTGTGTATGGTGTATCAGCATCTGTAGTGTATGGCTTTATTTATTGGATAACCACATTGTTTTGAACGAAGGGAACGGCCTGTGTGTCGTTCCTTACTTCGTTACAGTATATCCGCAATGGTACATGGGCTGTTACCCGGATACGTACAGGCCACAAAGCGTGTACCGTTTAAGGCACACGCTTTGGTATGGCTTAAAAATAGATAACAAAAATACAGGATATTTTGCAATGGGAAGAGAAATTTGTTGTCTATATAGGTGAAAGGCCTTTTAAGGAAAAAGAAAGGAGGCGGCCATGGAGGATAAACAGATTATCGACCTGTTTTGGCAACGGTCCGAAAGCGCAATTGCGGCGGTATCTGAAAAGTACGGTCCTTATTGCAGCAAGATTGCGGGGAATATTTTGGACAGCAAAGAGGATGTAGAGGAATGTGTAAACGATACCTGGCTGCTTGCCTGGCAGAACATACCCCCGGACAGACCGGTGCGGTTAGCGGCGTATTTGGGGAAGATTGTACGAAATGTTTCCTTGAACCGCGTGAAATATTTTTTCGCAGAAAAACGCGGTTTTGGGCAAACAAACCTTGTTCTTTCCGAACTGGAGGAATGTATACCGGCAGCAGACAGCGTGGAGCAGAAAATGGATGAACGTATTTTGATACAAGCCATCGGGCGATTTCTTCGATCTTTGCCTGCCGGGAGGCGCAATATATTCATTCGCCGCTATTGGTACATGATGTCGGTAAAAGAAATTGCAAAGACATACGGCATGAGTGAAAGTAAAACAGCATCCTTACTGCTCAGGATGCGGAAACAACTAAAAGTACATCTTCAGAAGGAGGGGATATTGATATGAGAAGCGAAAGATTGTTGAACGCTATTGGTGAAATCGATGACGATCTTATTTTGGAAGCGATGGTGATACCTCTTAAATGTCAAAAGCCAAAACAGATCCGCTGGATCAAATATGGTGCACTGGCTGCGTGCTTGTGCCTGCTGTTGGCCCTTCCCATTGCAGCTGCCAATAACGAAATGCTGGTGGATATTTTTGCCGACATGACCGGCTGGTACATTCGTTCAAAGGAATATTATACGGACAGAGATTTTTCCAAGGAAGTCCGGTCTCTTTCTAAGGAATTGGCAGGGGAACAGACCTATCTGCCTATGGATAGTCTGGAGAAAGCAGAAGCATTTTTGGGCATTGCGATACCAGACAATCCACGGTTGACGGGAGCAATCAAAGATGAAGTACACATTGAGGTGGAAGTGCACGGTCAGAGAAACCGGTACGATACCCCTTGCCTGGTATATTTAGCATTTGATGAGGATGGGTCTGTGACGGCAGCGGATACGAATGCCGCGTACCGTTATGGGCAAATGCATTTGTATGTCATGTACAGAATACCCACAGAAGATGCTGTTTCCAAAGGTGGAGGCGGCATTGGCGGCATCGAGGCAAATATTACGGAAACACAGAGCTACATTACATCTTCCGGCAGAGAATGTACGGTGGTTTATACACGCACCGGGGACGGTATTTTTTCCGGATATGGATATACCGTTGCAGATTCCATTTTGGTGGAGCTGTCTTTAATAGGTAGGTCAGAAGAAGAAATCCAGCAAGCAATGACGGAAGTGCTGGAAGGATTTACATGACACAACTGTTTCCTGCTGTGATTTAGTACACAGCCGCCTCTATTTTAAACAGATAGTTTCACCGTATAAGTTCTTACTGTACATAAGCGGGGACGTTTGCATTAGGCGTTCATGCTAAGATGCCTACAATAGCCGGCCCGGTGAGTGTGTATGGTGTATCTACCTCGGTAGTATATGGGTTAATTTATTGGATAACAACTTTGTTTTAACGGGCGGTTAACACCCCAGGGTGGCTTCTTTTTTCGCTTCGCGGCAATTCACTTTCTAACCGCTCCTACGAATCCTATCGTACATGATCGTAGGGGCGGATATCATCCGCCCGCAAAAAGGCACCGTGATTCACGGTGCCTTTTTAAGCAGATATTTCAATGGATTATTCTCAATGTATTCCCAAATCTCGTTATAATCCTGCTGATTGCGTATCCCGTGGTCATAAAAAGATTTCTGCCAAATGGGGTTGCCAATTTGCTTGGAAACCCACCGCTTCATAGAACCGACTATCGTGGACACTGTAGGGACGGATACCATCCGCCCGTTAACATCCGACTCCATACGCAGAATCAAATGGATGTGATCAGGCATAATACAATATTTATCAATCGTCCACATTTCCGTAGTGATCTGCCATTTGCAGAATGCTTTGCTCTGCAATTTTACCGAGGGGGACAACGGAACATCTTGCGGGCGGATAATATCTGTCCCTACGCCGTTCCAGAAGATTCTTTCTCTGTTGGCGGTGCGGATAGTAATGAAATACGTACCGGGGGTGGAATAATCATAATCCTCAATGCGGATCGCTTTACGATTGGGTAGATTATCTATTTACCACACCTCAATTACAATTCAACTTTTCGGCAAGATAAATCAGTGCGTCACTTTCTGATGGGAAACCAATACAGTGGTAATCTTTTCCCCGTTCGCGGTAAAAGACTTCGCAACGATAATGGTTTTTAAGTACATAGTATCCATCTGCAACGGAATTTTCAAAGTGGATAAGATTAAGTGAAATGTTTTTGTTTTTACATAGTTCAAAAAAGTCGGTTCTTGTCATGTGAGCACCTCACTTTACTTCATTATACCACAATGCAGTTTTTATGTATATATTTTCAAAACTACTGTGTCCTATATTGACAGCAGCAGAAGGCTTCAGCCTGGGCGTCGGCGCGAAGATGTTTACGATCGCCAGCCCTGTGATTGTCTATGACGTATAGGCCAGCGTAGTATACGGCCTGATTTATTGGATGTTGAGTATGTTTTAAGATAGAAGAAGCGA
>JAZSRI010000039.1:0-5397 GCA_045538415.1 Faecousia sp.
TGCCAAAAAAGGCTGAACTTCCCTGCGGTGAAAGTGGTTCTACCCTGCGTTTTTTACTGCCTATCGTAGGTGCTCTTGGTGTGGACTCTGTCTTCCATCTTGAAGGCAGGCTGCCCCAGCGCCCCCTGTCTCCCCTGTGGGAGGAGATGGACCGAATGGGATGCAGTCTTTCCAGGCCAACGGAAAATACTGTCCGCTGCAAAGGACAGCTTCACAGCGGCGAATACCGCATTGCAGGCAATGTTTCCAGCCAATATATTACCGGGCTTTTATTCGCAACGGCTATGGTAAAAGGAAGCAGTACAATTACTATCATCGGGAAACTGGAATCTTCCCCATATGTAAAACTGACACAGGACGCGCTTGAACGATTCGGGGTAAAAGCTGAGGAATACCATGTGGCATACAGTATGCCTTTCAACTCCCCTGGAGAAGTATCTGTTGAGGGGGATTGGAGCAACGGTGCGTTTTTCCTTGCAGCGAAATATCTGGGGCACACTGTCCACGTGGAAAATCTTGACCCATCTTCTGCCCAGGGTGACCGTGCTGCAGCTGAGCTTTTGCCCCTGCTGAAACAAAACTGTGTTGTCAGCGGTGCGGATATTCCGGACTTAATTCCCATCCTAGCGGTCTATGCGGCGGCAAACAACGGTGCCACATTCACAGATGTGGAAAGGCTCCGTTTAAAGGAATCAGACCGCATTGCAGCAGTAGCCGCCATGCTCCATGCTCTTGGCGGCTCTACAGAAATCACACAGAACACACTGACGGTATACCCTGCAAAATTCCGTGGTGGGCAAATTGACGCCTTTAATGACCACAGAATTGCCATGGCTGGCGCTATAGCAGCCACGATTGCCACAGGCCCTGTGACCATCCTTGGAGCTGAGTGTGTACAAAAATCTTACCCTGCCTTTTGGGACGAATACAAAAGATTAGGAGGTCAATATGAGCAGTACATACGGTGAAGCCTTAAAACTGTCTATCTTTGGACAATCCCACGGACAGGCAATTGGTATGGTTTTGGACGGAATTCCCGCTGGACTAGCCGTGGACACAGAACGTCTTCAGCAATTTCTAGACCGGCGTGCCCCCGGTCAGCATGATTTTACTACTACGAGAAAGGAAGCCGACAGGCCTGAGTTTTTATCCGGTATCCTTGATGGCTACACCTGCGGCGCACCTATTGCGGCCATCATCCATAACACCAATACCCGCTCCGGCGATTATAACAATCTAAAGGATTGTCCCCGCCCCGGTCATGCGGACTTTACCGCGCAGATGAAATATGGTGGCTATCAGGATGTTTCCGGCGGTGGTCATTTCTCCGGACGCCTCACCGCTCCCCTTTGCATTGCCGGTGGTCTATGCCTGCAGTGGCTGGAGGATATGGGCATCAGAATTCGCGCATACATCAGCACAATTGCAGGAATCGCTGATGAGCCCGTGAGTATTGATCCTGTCCATCCAGATCTTGATCTAATCTGCAGTACTTTTCCTGTTGTCAATTATGATGCGGGAGTAAAAATGCGTGAGGCAATTGCCCATGCGAAGGCCGCCGGTGACAGCGTGGGCGGCACGGTTGAGTGCATTATTACAGGCCTTCCCGCCGGACTTGGAGAACCTATGTTTGGCGGTGTTGAGAGTAAGATTGCCGCAATCATCTACGGGATCCCTGCGGTTAAGGGCATTGACTTTGGAACCGGTTTTACCGCCGCCTACACAAAAGGCAGCTTTAATAACGATGATTACTGCATCCGTAACGGCAAAGTAGAAACGGTTACCAATCACAGTGGCGGTATCCTTGGGGGAATCACGAACGGAATGCCGCTTATCTTCCAGACCGCCTTTAAGCCAACCCCATCTATCTCAATCACGCAGCAAAGCGTATCGTTATCACAACTGGAAGAAAAGGAACTGATTGTACATGGACGGCATGACCCGTGCATTGTCCCCAGAGCGGTCCCAGTTGTAGAGGCAGCTGCGGCGATTGCAATCTACGACCTTATTCTTTCCAATACCCAGACAAACAGGAGAAAGTAAATATGGAGCTCAATGAACTTAGAAATCAAATTGATGAAATAGATCAGGAGCTTATAAAGCTCTTTGTAAAACGGATGTCTGTTTCTTCCAAAGTCGCTGACTACAAGAAAGCCAATAATATGCCTATCCATGTACCTGCCCGGGAACGGGAAATCCTGAAAGATGTTGCAGAAAAAGCAGGGCCTGAGATGGCAAATTACGCAAGGGTCCTGTATTCCCTGATGTTTGAGCTAAGCCGCAGTTACCAGAGTAAGCGTAACAGCCAGATTACTGACTTGTATCAGAAAATCACAGACTCTATCGAAAATACGCCAAAGCTCTTTCCCCAGTCCCCCATGGTTGCTTGCCAGGGCGTTGAGGGCGCTTACTCACAGATTGCCTGCGAAAAGATTTTTAAAAATCCTTTTATCATGTACTTCAAAAACTTTGAGGCGATCTTTAACGCCATAGATCAGGGCCTTTGCCAGTATGGTATCCTCCCTATTGAAAATTCAACGGCCGGTTCTGTCAAGAAAGTGTATGACTTGATGATTCATAGGAATTTCTCCATTGTTCGTACTTTTCGTTTAAAGGTTGACCACAATCTGCTTGCCCTGAGAGGTACAAAGCTAGAGGATATCAAGCAGATTTATTCCCATGAACAGGCTATTAACCAGTGTTCCGGTTTTCTCCAGAGTCTGCATGGTGTTGAAGTCATTCCCGTTGAAAACACAGCTGTGGCGGCTGAAATGGTGGCAAAGTCACAGCGCCATGACGTTGCGGCTATCTCCAGCCACGCCTGTGAGGAACTGTACGGACTTAAGAGTCTTGCCGATTCCATACAAGACGAAGGAAACAACCGGACACGTTTTATTTGCATCAGTAAAAAACTGGAGATTTACCCCGGTTCCGATAAGACCAGTATTATGATGGTGCTCTCCCACAAGCCGGGTGCCTTGTACCGTGTGCTGGCCAGAATGTATGTGCTTGGCATCAACGTGATAAAACTTGAGTCCCGTCCTATCCCGGATCGTGACTTTGAATTCATGTTCTATTTTGATCTGGAAACCTCCATTTATTCCGAGGAATTTGTCCAACTGATGTGCGAACTGGATGATCTTTGTGAGGAATTCAAGTATCTGGGCAGTTATTCAGAGGTGGTATAAATGAAGTGCGGGCTTCTTGGAAGGAAATTGGGGCATAGTTACTCGCCTCAGATTCACAGCAAATTAGGGGCATATTCCTATAATCTCCACGAAATTGTTCCGGAAAATCTGGGAGATTTCCTGTTAAATGGTGACTATCATGGGCTGAATGTAACGATTCCCTATAAAAAAGACGTTATTCCTTACTGCACTGAACTGTCGGATACCGCAAGGCGTTTGGGTGCAGTCAATACCATTGTACGCAGAGCCGACGGCAGTCTTATTGGCCATAACACGGATTATTTCGGTTTTTCGTCCCTTCTTAGCCGCAGCGGCTTACAGGTTGCTGGTAAGAAGGTCTTGGTTCTGGGAAGCGGCGGTGCTTCTGCCACTGTAACGGCAGTTCTCAATGAGCAAAACGCAGAGGTTGTTGTGATATCCCGTTCAGGTGTAAACAATTATGATAATCTCTACCTGCACAGGGATGCTTCTGTTATCATCAATACAACGCCAGTGGGTATGTACCCAAATGTAGGTGTTGCCGCTGTGGACATCGCTGCTTTCCCCAAACTGGAAGGTGTCATCGATGTTGTGTACAATCCCGCCAGAACCAAAATTCTTTTAGAGGCGGAAAAACGAGGTCTTGTTGCTGAAAACGGACTTTGGATGCTGGTAGCGCAGGCAAAAGAAAGTGCCCAGTGGTTCACGGGCAAAGAAATTCCCGACACAGAGATTGAACGTATCCACGCTCTGCTGCGCAAACAGATGGAGAATCTAATTCTCATCGGTATGCCCGGCTGCGGCAAATCCACAATTGGTAAGTTTCTGGCCGAAAAACTAGAGAAGACCTTTGTGGACTCAGATGAGAAAATTGTGGAAGCGGCTGGATGTACAATTCCGGAAATTTTTTCTACCTCCGGCGAGGACGGTTTTCGCCGTTTGGAAACGGATGTACTTGCTGAACTGGGCAAACAATCCGGGCTTGTGATTGCTACCGGAGGCGGTTGTGTTACCCGCCCGGAGAATTACCCTGCATTGCATCAAAACGGCACGATTATCTGGATTCAGCGTGATTTGGAGGCCCTGCCCACTGATGGTCGCCCCCTGTCCCAGACAAGAGCGCTTTCCGAAATGTATACTATTCGCGAACCACTCTATGAACAGTTTGCGGATTTATCCGTTGACAACAACAGAGACATTTCCCATACCTTGCACCAAATCACCCAGTGGGAGGAAAGCAGATGAAAATACTTGTCATCAATGGACCTAACATTAACATGTTGGGCATTCGTGAACCGGATGTTTACGGCAAAAACACCTTTGCGGACTTGCTCAGCCTTTTGCAGAAAACAGCAGACGAAATTGAGGTGGAGATGGAGCATTTCCAGTCCAACCACGAAGGTGCTATCGTTGACAAAATTCAGGCCGCTTACGGAAAGGTAGATGGAATCGTCATTAACCCGGCTGCATACACCCACACATCTGTTGCTATTCTGGATGCATTAAAAGCAGTTGCAATTCCGGCGGTTGAAGTTCATATCTCCAACGTAGACGCAAGAGAAGCGTTCCGTCATGTCTCCTACCCCGGCCTGTACTGTGAAAAGACCATAAAGGGACAGGGCTTGGACGGTTACCGGCAGGCAATGGTATACCTGAAAGAAACATACGGTTAAGTGATAAAAGACCCGGCTCTTAAGAGCCAGGTCTTTTTTTCATATCTCCATTGGCAGGGCCATCCAGCAGTTCACCACTGCTGGAAAAGCGGGAACCGTGGCAGGGACAGTCCCAGGAATGTTCTTCCGGATTCCACTTCAATGCACAACCTAGATGGGGACATCTGGGAACAGTTGGCCTTAGCAAATTACAGGCAGATTCTATACCGTTGACAAAAAGCTGGGGGCGCAGAATGCTGCGCGAGGGAGAAAATACCTCCGCATAGGGATTTTCCCTTTCCTGTACCAGATCCGCCAATAAATTGGCTGCCACCATGGATGTGGTCATTCCCCATTTTTGGAACCCTGTGGCAACGTACACATCAGGCGTATTTCTGCTGTACTGACCTATATAGGGGATCTCATCAAGGGTCATACAATCCTGGGTTGCCCAGCGACTAACGATTTCAGCATTTGGATAGTTGACTTTTGCAAAAGCCTCAAGCCCATTCCAACCACGTGACCGCTTCCCTGTCCGGTGAGATTCCCCGCCCAACAGCAGCAAGTCACCATAGCTT
>JAZSRI010000052.1:0-14545 GCA_045538415.1 Faecousia sp.
TTGGAGGATTCCACAGAGGAGGACCACGGGGGGGTGGCGCGGAAAAACACAGGCTTGTTGCACCGGGCGTGGTGGGGGGAGGAGTGGATGATTTCCTGGGACGCAAACAGCATGCCGGATTCCTTCATATCTGCCAGAATGACAGGGTTGGATTCCTCAGTTTTGAGACCGGCGTACTTGCCGGCGTAATCGGTATGGCGGCCGTAGTCATCCACGGGCACCACCAGCTCCATGCCGTAGCGCATGCAGGTCTGGAAGTCATCAGCGCCGAAGCCGGGGGCGGTGTGGACACAGCCAGTACCGGAATCCATGGTGACATACTCCGCATGGACAAGACGGCTGGTCTTATCCAGGAAGGGGTGCTGGGCCAGCATGTTTTCAAAGAAAGCGCCGGGGTACTTAGCCAGTACTTCATAGGTCTCAAAGCCGCCAAAGCCCATAACCTTTTCCATGAGCGCTTCGGCCATGATATAGGTCTCGCCGTTGGAAGCTTTTACCAGCACATAGCTCTCCCGGGGGTG
Source organism: Faecousia sp. (assembly GCA_045538415.1). Taxonomy (GTDB): domain Bacteria; phylum Bacillota; class Clostridia; order Oscillospirales; family Oscillospiraceae; genus Faecousia. Next base: position 522 of record JAZSRI010000052.1, read on the forward strand.
CAGGCAGATGGCCATATTGCCGGGCAGGGTCCAGATGGTGGTGGTCCAGATCACAAAGAAGGTCTTGGACAGGTCAAAGTCCGCCAGCTTGCCAAGATCGTCCTTCATGGGGAATTTCACGAACACAGAGGTACAGGGATCGTCTTTGTACTCGATATCGGCTTCTGCCACTGCGGTGGCGCAGAAGGGACACCAGGTAACGGGTTTCAGACCCTTGTAAATATAGCCCTTATCGAACATGCGGCCAAAGACCTTTACTTCCTGCGCTTCGAAGTGCTTGTCCATAGTGCGGTAGGGCTTTTCCCAGTCGCCCACCACGCCCAGACGGCGGAAGCCGCTCATCTGCTTCTGGATAAAGTCCTCGGCAAAATCCTGGCAAGCCTCACGGAACTGAGGGACAGACATATCCTTGTTCAGCTTTTTCTTGGATATATCGATGGCTCGCACAATGGGCAGGCCGTGGTTATCCCAGCCGGGAGTATAGGGGGTGTAGTAGCCCATCATAGCATGGCTGCGGACGATGAAATCCTTCAGCGCCTTGTTCAGAGCGTGACCCATATGAATGTAGCCGTTGCTGAAGGGAGGGCCGTCGTGGAGTACGAAGGGGGGAAGATCCTTGTTTTTCTCCAGCATCAGCTTGTACAGGTTCTGCTGATTCCACCGCTCCAGCATGCCGGGTTCCCGGGCAGGAAGACCCGCTTTCATAGGAAAGTCGGTCTTGGGGGTGATGATGGTGTTTTTGTATTCCATTGGAAATACCTCCATAGTGTTGTAAAAAATAAAATGCCTTTGTCTCAGTAAGAGACAAAGGCATTATAACCTCTGCGGTACCACTCTTGTTCCGGTTGCCCGGCACTCAAATTCGCTGTATCGGGCGAACCCGGTGCCGCCTACTGTGATTCGGGGCACTGCTCCGAGGGGATATGAACGGACTTCCCTTGCTGCCTCGCACCGGCCGGCAGCTCTCTGAAAAGGGGCGGAGGGTTCACCTGTCCTCATCTATGCATTGGGAATATCATAAGTGTTTATTTATGAGTGGGGTCGTAGTTACGGCCAAACTGCAAATTGGAAAATTTGCTGGTTGTATCCGTGTTGGGATGCTTGGGGTCGGCAACGGGAGCGGTCTCCTCAGTGGTGCCTACAATGGCCTGCAGGTTTGCGGAGATTTCCTCTGCCACGGCATCGGTCTGGTCTGCCATAGATTTCCGCTCTGCCTGTTCGTAATCAAAAGCGGTGACGGCGGTGGCGGCTGTGGGACGGTTGGCCTTCTTGATACGCTCCAGAGCCTGGACACAGGAACGGATCTGCTCCTGCAGGTCCTCAATCTTCATGCAGGCGGTGCGGCGGGCATCTTCCACCCGGGCGTTTTCCGCGGCAATCAAGTCGCCGGCGTTTCTGGCATTCTCAGCAGCGGCGGCGTTGGCATCGGTAAGCATCTGGGTGCACTTTGCCTCCGCTTCCTTGACCATCAGGTCACAGGTCTTCTGGGCATTGACAATAGCGTCCTTCATGGAAGATTCGTTGGCACGGTATTCCTCCAGCTTACTGACCAGCACCTTCATCTTACTCTTTAACAAGGCGTTTTCCTTGTACAGGGTGATATAGTCCTCGGTCAGAGGCTCCAGAAAGGCGTCTACATCTTCCATATTATAGCCGCCGAATGTGGCTTTGCTAAAGGAAATCTGCTCTATCTGTTGAGGTGTAAACATAACGTCATCCTTTCAAAAAGGGGTTAGCTCAAGCTGACTGCTTCGCTCTGGATGTTCTCCAGATCGCCCACAACATCCATATTGTGAGGGCAGAACAGGTAAGTAGACTGGGCAACCTTTTTCACACTGCCGTCCAGCGCGTACACAGCACCGGACAGGAAATCCACAACACGGCGGGTGAGGGCCTTGTCCACGTTTTCCATGTTCAAAATGACAGCTTTTCTCTTGCGAAGCTCATCGGCGGCCTTGGCGGCGTCGTCAAAGGTCTTTGCGTGGAAAAGAACCACTTCCTGCTTGCCACGGTCAGTGACGTTCAGAACCGGGGTAGTAAAACCGGCGGAAGAAGTGGGAGCGGCAGCTGCGTCAGCGGCATCCTGGTCGCCGGTGTCAAAGGGAGAGGGGCGGCGGCCCCGGGAAGCGGGCTGCGCAGGCTCATCCTGGTAAGCGTCCATCTCCTCATCATAATCATCATATTCTTCGTCAGAATAGGGCTGGGCAAATTTCTTTACATTATCCCAAAAACTCATTACTGTGTATCCTCCTAATATATTCGCATCAAACGATGAGATAGTTAATAGCCACGGGAACCGAAGATTGCGGTGCCCACACGAATCATGGTACTGCCGCAGGCGATGGCATCAGCATAATCATCGGACATACCCATAGACAATATATCGACACATACATTATCGTATTTTTTTGCCTTTATGTCAACAGAAAGGTTGTACATTTCTTGAAAAAATTTGTGATTATCTGTAGAATTCTGGCAAATTGGGGGAATTGCCATCAGTCCCCGTACCCGGATATTGGAACAGCTGCCTGCCATTTCCAGAATAGACGGAAGCTCCTCTACAGACATACCGCCTTTGCTGTCCTCGTTTCCAATATTGATTTCCAGCAAGATATCCTGCACCAGCTGCTGCCGGGCGGCCTCTTTGTCAATGGCCTGCAAAAGGCGCGCCGAGTCCACACTGTGGATAAGGCTTACTTTTCCCACCACCTGTTTTACCTTGTTGGTCTGCAGATGGCCGATGAAGTGCACAGGCGCTCCCACATAGGCGTTCTCAGCCAGCTTCTGGGTCAGCTCCTGCACCCGATTCTCACCGCAGCAATCCACACCGGCGGCGATGGCCTGCCGCACGTTGTCTGCTCCATTCATTTTTGTAGCCGCGCACAGCAGGACCTCCCTGGGGTCACGTCCCGCGGCGATGGCGGCTTGGTTCATTTCTTCCCGGATACGGGCGATATTTTCAGCGATAGACATGATGTATTTCCTTCTTTCCCTAAAGAAAAGGGCGGCGAAGCAGTCGCTCCGTCGCCCTTTTGCTATGCAGTCACTGCTGCGGCTTTCACAGGCCGAATGGGGGCCAGGGTAGAGATGGCATGCTTGTAAATCATTTGCTGCTTGCCGTCGCTGACCAGTACCACCACAAAGCTGTCAAAGCCGGTGATGGTCCCCCGGAGCTGGAAACCGTCCATCAGAAAAAGTGTCACGGGAACTTTTTCCCGGCGCACCTCGCTGAGCACGGCATCCTGTAAGTTGATGGATTCAGACATATGTATTCCTTCTTTCTTTTGGGATACACAAATCTTACCATTATTCATTTGTCACATTCGACAAGAATCTGTCGAGCCTTTGCAACTATTTCCCCGGTGCCTTCTCCTGGATCACGGCGCAGCCAGTGTATCCGGGGATTCCTGCGGAACCAGGTCAGCTGCCGCTTGGCGTACTGTCTGGAGGCTTGCTGCACTTGAGCCGCGGCCTCCTCTACAGAACACTCTCCTTGCAATGCGCACACAAACTCTTTATAGCCGATGGCCTGCATGGCGGTGCATTTAGGGGGAATCCCCTCTGCCAGAAGACCCTGAATTTCCTCTATCAGACCCATTTGAAGCATGGTCTCCACCCTGCGGTCGATTCGGCGGTACAGGTCGTCCCGGTTGGTATCCTCCAGCGCCAGCCACAGGGGGGAGTATTTTGGGGGGACAAGCTGGGTGCGGCGGTTGTGCTCGGTGATGGAAATGCCTGTTTCCAGATACACTTCCATAGCCCGGATAATACGTTTCTTATCCGACGGATGCAGCCGGGCGGCGGATTCCGGGTCCACCTTCTCAAGCTGGCGTATCACAGCCTCTATGCCTTCAACGGCAGCCAGCTGCTCCAGTTCCTGCCTGCGCCCGGTGGCGGGGTAGGGGGCAAAGGCATTGCCCCTTATCAGGGCATCCATGTACAGCCCTGTACCGCCGGCAATGATGGCGGTTTTGCCCCGCTGCAAAATATCATCCACAATGGGGCCTGCCATCTGGCAGTAGCGGCTGACGGAAAAATCCTCCCAAGGCTGGCAAACGTCCAGCATATGGTGGGGGATTCCCTGCATTTCGCTGGCGGTGGGCTTGGAAGTGCCGATGTCCATGCCCCTGTATACCTGCATAGAGTCGCAGGAGACCACCTCTCCATCTGTCAGGTGGGCCAGTTCCACAGCAAGGGCTGTCTTGCCGGAGGCAGTAGGTCCTGCGATACATATGATGTTGTTCATAGGCAGAAACCTCCCAAAATGGCTCATTAGGATTATGTCCTCTTAAACTGTTTTTCCAGTTGCTTTTTGCTTAATGTAATGCAAATAGGTCTGCCATGGGGGCAGTACTTTAAATCTTCCCGCTCCATGACCTGCTTTACCAGAACCTCCAACTCCCTGGGATCGGTTTTCCAGCCGGCCTTGATAGCGGCCTTGCAGGCAACGGTATGGAGCATCTCATCACGGATGGTGTGCCGGTCCTCCCGGCGGCCCTTCATAAGATCGTTTGCCAGCTGAGCAAGGGCATCAACGGCCTGGCTCATATCCAGATCCATAGGAACTCGGCGGATGAGCACAGTGCTTTGACCGAATTCGTCAATCTCAAAGCCCAGTTCTTCCAGAAGCACCCGGTTTTCCAGCAGCAAAGCTGCTTCCTCCGGGGCTAGGTCACAGGGAATGGGGGTCAAAAGGGTCTGGGAGGAGATAGCCTCCTGATTGGCTTTCAGCTTTTCAAACAGGATTCGCTCGTGGGCGGCATGCTTGTCAATAAGGAAAGCCTCCTCTCCCTGCTGCACAAGCACATAGCTGTTATAAAGCTCTCCTACCACGGTCCATGGAATGTCCATGGGAACCTCTGCCATAGCGGTCTGCTCCGGCTCCTGCACAGGGACAATCGCTTTTTCCACAGGGGGAATGGGGGCAGGCGTGGCAGGCTTAACCGGCGCATAGGTTTTGACCGAAGCCGAGGGAATCAGCACTTCCTGACGCAGAGGCGGCAGCTTCACCTGCTCCACAGCATGGGCGGTGGCGGCGGCAGCCACGGGGCTGGGCTGGGGGGCCTGCTTTACAGCGGAAGAGAAGGATTTGTACTCCTGCGCAGACATGGTGCGGAAGAAATTCTCCTGACGGGCAGCAGGCTTTGCGGTAGTCTGCGGCTGAGACTGGGGCGGGGCAGAACGCTTGAACTGCATATCCGGACGGTCAGCGGTCTTGTTCAGCGCACCCAGAACACCGTAGTGAATACAGTCAAACACGGTTTTTTCATTTAAGAACTTCACCTCTGTTTTGGCAGGATGGACATTGACATCCACTGCCGAAGCAGGCAGGTGCAGGTGCAGAACACATAGGGGGAATTTGCCCGCCATGATCTGATTGCGGTAAGCTTCCTCCAGTGCGGCAATTAGAATTTTGGATTTTACAGGGCGGTCATTGACGAAGAAGGTCTGCAGGTTGCGGCTGGGACGGGCATCGGTAGGCTTGGAAACAAAACCGGTGAGGCGGTATTCCTCCCAGCGGCTGTCCACCCTTACCATTTTCCCGCATTCCTTGCCGTAAACGCTGTACACAGCGGCCTCCAACTGTCCTGTTCCGGGGGTGGAGAGAATCTGCTTACCGTCCTTCAAAAACCGGAAAGCCACCTCCGGGTGCGCCAATGCCTGCATCTGCACAGCGGAGGATACCCGGCTGCCTTCATATACATCGGTTTTCATAAACTTCATCCGGGCGGGTGTGTTGAAAAATAGGTCACGGACGATAATAGTGGTACCCTCGGGACAGCCGGCCTCGGATTCTTCCACAATTTTTCCTGCCTCCAGCTGCAGGCTGGTGCCGCTGATGCTGCCGCTGGTTTTGGTCAGCAGGTCAATCCTGCTGACAGAGGCAATGGCTGCCAAAGCTTCTCCCCGGAAGCCCATAGTCATGATTCCTGTCAGATCGTCAGCGGTACGCAGCTTGGAGGTGGCATGGCGCAGGAATGCGGTTCTGGCATCCTCGCGGCTCATGCCGCAGCCGTTGTCGGTCACCCGCAGAAAGGTCATGCCGCCGTCACGGATTTCCACCGTTACCTGGCTGGCGCCTGCGTCCACCGCGTTTTCCAGCAGCTCTTTTACCACGGAGGCAGGGCGCTCCACCACTTCTCCGGCGGCTATTAAGTTGGCAACGTGGGGAGAAAGCTGAATGATTTTCGGCATAATGGTTACCTCATTAGGGTCAGACTAATCTGATTGACGGTCATGTGGATAAGAATGGGGCAGAAAATATTGTCCGATTTTTCGTATGCCCAGCTCAGAACGAGTCCCGCAGGCAGGTACTGGACAAAGCAGGTCAGCAGAATCCCTGTTTCATAATGACCTATATAGCCCATCACATGGATTAAGGAAAAAAGCAGGGTAGAAACCGTATAGGCAAGCAGCCTGCTGATTCGCTGCAGACTGCCGAAAACCAGCCCCCGGTGCAGCATCTCCTCCGTTACAGGCACAAGAAACACTGTGCAGATACCCATCAGCACAGGGCTTTCCTGAACCATGGCAAGGACAGAACTGTCATTTACATTGGAAAATCCGGGATTTATAGCGGAGATCACAAAGGACAGCGCCACATTGCTGCCATAATACAGCGCGAAACCCCACAGTGCATAGCGCAGCAGCCTGCCCAGCCGACCCTTAATGCCCAGAAGATTCCTGTACAGAAAACGGTGAAAAATAGTCAGTGTACACAGAAAATTCACCGTGAAAAACACAAGGTTCTGCTGGAGCGGGGATAGAGGCATGGTCAAATTGTCGCTGATTAGGGCAATGATAGAGGGAAAGAAGAATAGCTGCAGGACTAGAAAGAAGAAGCCCACAGATACTTCAAAGCGGTTCAAAGTTTTGGATAATTTCATAGTCAGCTCAGCATCTTTTTCAGCTTGTAGAGTTCGTTCATGGCTTCAATGGGTGTCAGCGTTTCCACGCTGATGGCCTCCAGCGCCTGGCAAACCTGCTGGGTGCGCAGGTCCAGCATACTAATCTGGTCATCGGTCTGCTCACGGGGGATGGGCTTGGGCGCAGAAACTTGCTCCTCCAACTGCTGCAAAATCTGCCGGGCACGGGTGATGACACTATTAGGCAGACCTGCAAGCTTTGCCACTTCCACACCGAAGCTGTCATCTGTGGCCCCGGGTACGATCTTACGCAGGAAGATCATCTTATCCCCACGCTTTTTCACAGCGATGTTGTAATTTTTTACATTGGGCAGCTCCTGCTCAATGTCGGAAAGCTCGTGATAATGGGTGGCAAACAGGGTCTTAGCCCCCAGCTGTCTGGGACTGGCGGCATATTCCAGCACAGCACGGGCAATGGCCATGCCGTCATAGGTGGAAGTGCCTCTGCCGATCTCGTCGAGAATCAGCAGACTTTTAGAGGTGGCGTATTTCAGAATAGATGCCACTTCTGTCATCTCCACCATAAAGGTGGATTGCCCGGAGGCGAGGTCATCGCTGGCACCGATTCGGGTGAATACCCGGTCCACAAGGCCGATCCGGGCGCTGCGGGCGGGGACGAAAGAGCCCATCTGGGCCATCAGAACGATCAGTGCCACCTGACGCATATAAGTGGATTTACCGGCCATATTGGGACCGGTGATAATGGATACCTGATTGTCCTTGGCACCTAATTGGGTGTCATTGGGGACAAAGAGACTATCCTTAAGCATTTGCTCTACCACAGGGTGGCGTCCGTCAGTGATGGAGATTTCACTGCCCAGCGTAATTTCCGGGCGGCAGTATCCCCGCTGCACAGCCACCGATGCCAGAGAGCACAGTACGTCCGCCGCCGCTACCGCAGCTGCGGAAGTCTGCACTCTGGCGGCCTGGGCTGCCAGATGCTCCCGCAGCTGGGTGAAGATCTGGTACTCCAGAGCGGTGAGCCGCTCTTTGGCGGTGAGCACCTGCTCCTCCAACTCTTTCAGCTCCGGTGTGATGTAACGCTCGCAATTGGTAAGGGTCTGCTTGCGGATGTAATGCTGGGGTACATCATTTATAAAAGATTTGGAAACTTCGATATAGTAACCGAAAACCCGGTTATAGCTGACTTTCAATGTGCGGATACCGGTCCGTTCCCGCTCTGCCGCTTCGATGGCCGCAATGGTGCCCGCACCGCCTTTCATAATGTCCCGCAGCCGGTCAGCTTCCTTATCCGCGCCGGGACGGATGATGCCGCCCTCCCGGATGGTCAGGGGGGGATCATCTACAATGGTATGTTCAATGAGATTGGCGCAATCGGTGAGAGGGTCAATGGCCTGAGCCAGTTTTTGAAGCGTGGAGCAGTCCATGTTCTCCAATTGCCGCTTTATCTCAGGAAGGGCGCGGAAGCCTCTGGCAAGACCCAGAAGGTCACGGCAGTTAACAGTGCCGGTAACGATTCTGGTTTGGACACGTTCCAGGTCGGAAACATCCCGCAGCGCTTCCTCCAATTCGCCCCGGGCGATGGTGGCATCCACCAACTCCTGTACAGCGCTCTGGCGGCGGCCGATCTCCACCGGATCCAGCAGGGGCTTTTCCAGCCAGCTGCGCAGAAGTCTGCCGCCCATGGCGGTGTGGGTTTTGTCCAGTACCCATAAAAGCGTACCCTTTTTCTCCTTTGACCGCATGGTTTCCGTCAGTTCCAGATTTCGCCGGGCATCCATATCCAGTTCCATGAACTTACCGGTGGTATAGTACTGCAGCTGCCGGATGTGGGCAAGATCGTTTTTCTGAAGGGTCAGCATGGTCTGCAGCAAACTGCCGCTGGCAAGGGTGGCCTCGTTAAGACCGGAAAGCCCCAACTCGGAAAGGCTCTGGGAGAAATGCCGCTCCAAAAGCGAAGCGCAGGCTTCCAAATCGAACAGCTCTGCCTGCCCCTCATCCACACAGCAGCTTAGCCGGTGAAACAGGGCATCTTCCAGAATCTCGTCGTCGCAGCAGCTTCCGAAACGCAGCACTTCGCTGGGGGCAAAGCGGCCCAATTCCGAAGCGGCGGTGGTGCTGTCCGCGCAGACCGTGGCAAAAAACGCGCCTGTGGAGATATCGCAGAAGGCAAGACCAATTCTGCCCCCGTCGGCATACAGGCAGCCCATGTAGTTGTTTCTGCTCTCGTCCAGCATGCAGCTTTCTGTGACGGTGCCGGGGGTGATAATCCGGGAAATATCCCGCTCCACCAGGCCCTTTGCCTGTGCCGGGTCCTCCATCTGCTCGCAGATGGCTACCTTGTAGCCCTTCTGCACCAGACGGGCGATGTAGGCATCCACAGAGTGGTAGGGAACGCCGCACATGGGGGTCTGTTCCTCTTTGGGCTTGTTCCGGTCACGGGTGGTCAGGGTCAGATCCAGTTCCCGGGCAGCCAGTTTGGCGTCCTCATCAAACATTTCATAGAAATCGCCCAGACGGAAGAACAGAATGCAGTCCTGATTCTTCTCCTTAATGGCGTGATACTGCCGGCGCATGGGGGTCATTTCATTGGGTTTCGCAGCCATAGGCTTACACCTCTTCTAATTCTCCTGTAAGGCTCCAGGTGGTGGAGCCGGTGATGGTAATGGTTTGGAACGTTCCTACCAGAGCGGGATCTCCGGAGAAGCGTACCAGACGGCCGCCCTCCGTACGGGCGGTAAGATATTCTTTGTCCGTTCCATCCACAAGGCAGCGGAAACTGCGTCCCACATAGCCCTGATGGATCTGCTCGGAAATTTCATTCTGTACGGCGCACAGCCTGTCAAACCGCTGGTTTTTCTCCTGCTTGGGAGTAGGATCCTCCATAGAAGCGGCGGGCGTACCCTGCCGGGGAGAGAAAATGAAGGTGAACAGGGAATCGTAACGCACCTGCTGGATGAGGGAAATGGTTTCCTCAAACTCCTCTTGTGTCTCCCCGGGGAAACCCACGATGACATCGGAGGTAAGCACCAGTTCCGGCATCACAGATTTAGCGTACAGCACCTTGGAAAGATAACCTTCCCGGTCATAATGCCGGTTCATGGCTTTCAGCACCCGGGAAGAACCGGATTGGAAGGGCAGATGAAGCTGCTTTGCGATCTTAGGGTAAGCAGCCATGGTGTCAAACAGCTTTTCCGATGCGTCCCGGGGATGGCTGGTCATAAACCGTATCAAAAAGTCACCGGGGAGCTGGGCAATTTTTGCAAGAAGGTCGGCAAAATCCACACCCTCATCCAGATCTTTTCCGTAGGAGTTCACGTTCTGCCCCAGCAGCGTAATATCCTTTGCGCCGTCGGCGATCAGCTGGCGGCATTCGCTGAGGATATCCTCCCATTTTCTGCTGCGTTCCCGGCCTCTGACATAGGGGACGATACAGTAGGTGCAAAAATTATTGCACCCGTACATAATGGACACCCATGCTTTCAGCCTGCTGTCCCGCACCTGAGGTAGACCCTCGGCAATGGAACCGGGCTCATCCTGGGTGAAATAGATCCGCTTGCCGGAAAACAGAACCTGGTATAGTACCTGGGCAAACTGCCACAGGTGATGGGTGGAGAAAACCCCGTCCACATGGGAATAGCTATGCTTAATGCGTTGCACCACATGCTCCTGTCCTGCCATGCAGCCGCAGAGGAAGATTTTTTGACCGGGGTGGCGGCGTTTGGTGTGGGTCAGCGCCCCCAGATTACCGAATACACGCTGCTCCGCGTGTTCCCGGATGGCGCAGGTGTTCATTACCACTACGTCCGCGCCCTCAGCTTGGTCTGTGATGGCGTAGCCGCACTGTGTCAGGATACCCCGGATTTTTTCCGAGTCTGCCTCGTTCTGCTGGCAGCCATAGGTCTCCACATAAGCGGTGGGGGCAGCATTCTGCCCACGCCAGTAGGCGTATATTTTTTCACAGTAGGCGCTCTGCTCCAGCAGAGCTTCCTGAGAAATGACTGTGGTATTCTTCATAATGGGAAAGCTCCTTTTGGTAACACTACTTCAATCTAAAATAATACCATTTTCTCCTGCTTTTTTCAAGAGTAACCTGTGAAAATTACGGCTTTGTTAACTTTTGGGAAAGGTTGTTGCAATTGAGGAAAAATAGTGGTAAACTATACAGGAATTTGTTTCCTATAAGGAGAAAAGGGGATTATATGATTTGTAAGTATTGTAACGCTCAGCTGGAGGACGGCGTGAGCGTATGCCCTTGCTGCGGCGAGGCGGTACAGGAAGAAACGGCACAGATGGATTCTGCCTTGTTTGAGGAAGAAACCCAAATGACCGCGCCGGAGGAAGACTTTGCGGAGGAACAACAGACTGAAACTACGGAAGAACCTGTGGCGGAGGAGGAAAATCCGGTAGAGGAAACACCGAAGAAGAAAACAACGCTTAAAAAGGCCCTGACCATCGCAGCCTGTGTTTTGGCAGCGCTGATCGTTGTGGGCGCGGTGCTGTATGCCTGCGGTGTGGATTTTGGCCTGGGCGGAAAAGGTGTACTGTCCAAAGATGTCTATACCGTTGACCTGGAGGATGGCGTAAAGGCTGCCGATAAGGTGGTGGCAAAGGCAGGCGGCGTGACCCTGACCAATGCGGAACTGCAGATCTACTACTGGTACGGCGTGGAGAACTTCCTGAGCTACTATGGCAATTATCTGAGCATGACAGGTTTAAATCCTTCCCTTCCTCTGGATGAGCAAATCTTCGATCCCAATACAGGCAAAACCTGGCAGCAGCATTTCCTGGAAGATGCGCTGAACAGCTGGCACCGTTATACCGCTTTGAATCTGCTGGCCCAGGAGGAAGGTGTGGAACTGAGTCAGGACAAAAAGCAGGTCCTGCTGACCACTGTGGCGGAGATGGAGCAGGTAGCAACCGGATACGGTTTTGCAAACGCCCAGGAACTGCTTCAGGCAAACTGGGGTTCTGCCTGCAATGTAGATGGCTATACCCGCTATTTGCAGACCTATCTGTGGAGTATGGACTATTTTGATATGAAGTTTGCCCAAATGCAGCCTTCCGATCAGGAAGTTGAGGCCTATTTTGAGGAGAAGCAGGCAGACTTTGCGGTACAGGGTATTACCAAGGACAGCGGAAAATTTGTGGATGCCCGGCACATTCTGGTGATGCCCAAGGGCGGCACCAAGGGCGATGACGGCAAGACAACCTACTCCGAAGAAGAGTGGCAGACATGTCTGGAGGAAGCGGAGGAGATTTTGGACCAGTGGCTGGCCGGGGAGGCGACCGAGGAGAGCTTTGCCGCACTGGCTGGGGAATATTCTGAAGACGGCGGCTCTGCTTCCAACGGCGGCCTGTACGAGGGTATTTACAAAGGTCAGATGGTGGAGCCTTTTGAGAACTGGTGCTTTGACGATGCCCGCCAGTACGGAGATTACGACATTGTAAAGACTAACTATGGTTACCATATCATGTACTTTGTAAATAGCGTCCCTCAGTGGTTCACCGCTGCGGAAAACCAGCTGCTCACCGAGCGTACTGAGGAGCTCATCCTCAGCGGCACAGAACGCTGGCCTATGGATGTAAAATACGGCAAGATTGTGATTGGCGAGATAACTAATGTCGTCCCGTCTGCCGGCTAAATGCAATGGCAGGAAGGAATATGCATTAAGGGGCAATCCTCAGGGAAACAGGCGGGAAAACCATCAACAAACGCCCGGTTTGGCATTATGCTGAACCGGGCGTTTAAGATTTGGCAAGACAAGTCAGTTTTCCTTGTATTTGCTTGTGTATCCCAGTTTTGCGCAGGCGGCGATGAACCGCTGGAAAATGGGAAATTTCCCCTGTGCGTACCGATAAAATAACTAAACCAGACTTGACGAATTTGTAATATTCCACTATAATAGCAGAAGCTATCGAAATTTTTATGAAGGAAGGAATTTGCGTTATGGCAAAGGAATTTAAGATTACCAGTCTGCGTCTGGCAGATCTGGAAAAGGAACTGAACTATCTGAAAACCACCCGGGAACGTGAAATCGCGGCGATGATCGCCGAAGCCCGTTCTTACGGCGACTTGTCTGAAAACTCTGAGTACGATGCAGCGAAAAATGAACAGGCCAAGCTCTATGGCCGCATTGCCGAGATTGAGGATATCCTGTCCCATGCTGTTATTATTGAGGATGAGAACGAGGCCAGTGGCCGTGTAGGCTTGGGCTGCACCGTTACCGTGGAAGACGTTGTCACCGGTGAGGTAACAGATTACCGGATCACCGGTTCTCAGGAAGCCAATCCCATGGAGTTCAAGCTCTCTGACGATTCTCCCTTTGGCCGGGCTGTGGTAGGCAAGTCTATCGGTGATGTTTTCACAGTCAACGCGCCTGCCGGCACCTATGAAATGAAAGTGATCAACGTAACACGTGAGGGCTGATACTATGGCAAAGTTTGTACCGCAGGCTGAACTGCCTGTATCTGAACAGGCCCAGATCCGCCGGGAGAAGCTGGAAGCGCTCCGGGCTGAGGGCCGGGATCCCTTTGTGGAGACCAAGTTTGATTTTAATGCCTACGCTGCCGAAGTGAAAGAAAACTTCGACACCGTGGAAGGTACTGCCGTACGTCTTGCCGGCCGTCTGATGAGCAAGCGCGGTATGGGTAAGGTGTCTTTCTGCGACCTGCAGGATACCACTGGCCGTATCCAGTTGTTTGTGAAAATCGACGAACTGGGCGAGGAGGAATTTGCCCGCTTTAAGAAATATGACATCGGCGATATTGTGGGCGTGGAAGGCGAAGTGTTCAAGACCAAGACTGAGGAGATTTCCATCCGGGCCAAGTCTGTAAAGCTGCTGTCCAAGTCCTTGCTGCCCCTGCCGGAGAAGTTCCACGGCCTGACGGATAAGGAGATCCGCTTCCGCCAGCGTTATGTGGATCTGATGGTCAATCCTGAGGTGAAGCAGAACTTTGTGGTGCGCAGCAAGTTTATTAAGTTCATGCGCCAGTACCTGGATGACAGAAATTACATGGAGGTGGAGACTCCTGTCCTGAACACCATTGCAGGCGGCGCTTCTGCCCGTCCTTTCATCACCCACCACAATACCCTGGATATCGATATGTACATGCGTATCGCCACAGAACTGCCCC
>JAZSRI010000158.1:0-6568 GCA_045538415.1 Faecousia sp.
AAGAGTCCTAATTGTATCTGAAAAGATTTCCCTTCGCTCTGCAGCGTTGGTATTTAGCCTTCCCAACATTCCCCTGTTCCTTTTTCACAACAATACGATTGACTTGCAAATATAAATCATTTATAATGTTTTATAAGGAAATCTCTAATAATTACATAAAAATTTTTTGATTGGTCGGTGCTGTATGGACATTATTCAAAGAAGAGAAGCTTTAAAAAACTTAATAATAGAACGGCAGGAGATTTCAGTCAGCGAGCTGAATGAACTGTTTGATGTTTCCAGTGTGACACTGCGCAACGATCTGATACATCTGGAGCGTATGGGAATCTGCAAAAGATTGTTCGGCAAAGTCACTGCCAGTATAAACCATATTTTTTTGAACCTGAATTACGGAAACATCAGCAATATGGAAGAGAAGGAGCGAATTGCCAAATATGCCGCTTCTTTGATTAACCCCGGTGACTCTGTTTTATTCTACACAGGTTCCACAACCCAACAGATTGCCCGGTTTATCGATCCGGATCTGGAGTTTGTTGCCGCCACCAACTCCCTGTATATTGCGCTGGAGCTGAACAAACTCAAAAATGTTCAGGTTGTCCTGTTGGGCGGTGTAATGAATGCCAAGCTGTGTGCCACCTACGGTATGCAGACCCTTCAGCAGATCCGGAGCCTGCATGTGGACAAGTTGTTTCTCTCAGCCGATGGTGTAGATGCAAAAGGTGGTATTACCAACATTATGCCCTTTGAAAGCGAGATCAATGAAGCCATTCTGGCCTGCGCCAAGGATACTTATGTGGTAGCGGACCATACAAAAATCGGAAAGCTCACTTTCGTGCAAATGGGCAAACCGGAGCAAATTGACGTACTGATCACGGATTCCGCCGCTGATTCTGATGCGCTGCAAGCATTTCGGGAAATCGGTGTGGACGTACGGATTGTCTAATTTCTTTGAAACCTGGTAAGCAGTATCCTGCTCTAAAAGGAATTTAAATCGGACTTTACCTATAATGTAAAGTCCGATTTTTTCGTGTTTTGAGTTATACCTCCGTATACTCCACGCCGATCATATCGGAGAGCATCTTGAAGTATTCTCTGCCATCACCCAACATAACCGCTTCATGATGGGTGCCCCCCATCTTCAACCAGCCTTCCACACAGGCTTCTAATCCTGTACTGGGCCTAAAAAACAGATATGGCATTTCACACCCCAGCATATCACACTTATCCAGTATCTCACCGTAGGAAACAACGAATTTGTACCGGTCATGTCCCAAATAAGCAAGCGAAATTATGGTAGCTTCACCGGGTTCCGGTGTAAATAGAGGCGTTGGAGGATTGCCCAAACCACCCTCGTTGAACACTTTGTCAATTAGACGGGGTTTGCGGTCCTTTCGCGCAATGCGCCAGTTACCTTCGCCGGCATGGCACATTAAGATTGAATCAGACGCAAAATCCATGGCATACATCTCAGAGAATGTAGCCTGCCCGTCACACCCAAGTATAGCCAGCTTCATGAGGGCAGCACACATGGCATCCCCTTCTGCCGCATAACCATATCCATCCGCCATCAGATTGGATGCAGCCAGGAATGGTAGCCGCTCAAAACGGCCATCTACTCCCAAGGTTTCAAAATGAATGGTGATGGCATCGAATTTCCCATCTTCCATAAATTGTTTGAGTGCCAGATACTGTGTCACCGCATCCCTGTGAACAGCTTCCGTCATAGACGCATCAATAGCAAACACATCCCGCTCATATTCCATTTGCCGCTGCGCTGCCTCATCGCTAACAGCATCCATTCCCTTTCGGATTGAACCGATTTCCTCATAGGAAAATTCGCAACCCAGCTTTTGCTGCAGACCGATGTCATCAGCAAACACATCGCACATATTGTTCATCTTACCAATGACCGCAATGCGCATCCCCTGCAAATGACGGTAGGCAGCAGCGGCTTTGGAAAAGGTTTCAAAAAACTGGGCGAAGCGCGGTCCTTTTCGGCTGCCAGCAAACACCTGAAAAGGAATCCCCAACCGATGAAGCATATTGGCATTATCCTGCGCGCCGTGGATGCCCTGATTGATGGTGAAGTCGTATTCGGTAAACTTCGGTTTCATCTCTTCATCCGGCTGCAAGATTGCCAACGCCAATGGTAAATGGTTTTTCTTCATGGCATTCATAATCCAACCGGAATGGGAGTAGGTAAACAGCACCATCAAAATACCATCTAACTCCTGTACCTGATACGCTTTAACCGTTTCTTCAATCTCTGCCCGGTTGGTAGCCAACGCCGTAAAGGAAATGTCCGCGAAGGCAGAAAGCTCTGTCACCAATTCTTTTGCATAGTTGTTCCGATCCTGAATAATACCCGGAAAAATGGGCTCGTAGCCATCCAACATCATTCCAAGCAATCCAATTCTGGGTTTTCTCATAGGTACCTCCTGTTCCAGCGAGTTACTGGCGCGTAATCTATATCTCGGAACTAAGCTGTTCCATAGCCTTTTTCAGGCGTGTATATTTCTGATACGCCGTTCGGTAGAAAGCAACGTTTTCATGCTCCGGCGTATAGCGTACAGTGTTTTCGGTTTCGCGGGGAGCATCCCCCAGCGATGGGTACAGCCCGCTGCCAACAGCGGCGATATAGGCGCAGCCTAACAGTGCAGCTTCTTCCTCGGGCATAGTCACAATTTGGCAGCCGGTCACATCCGCTTTGATCTGGTTCCAAATTTTACTTTTGGATGCACCACCAATGGAGATCAATTCTTTCACCCCAGATACCTGCATAAGTTCTAAGTTGTCCTGCAGCATATAGGCAACACCCTCAAATACCGCTCTGACAAAATCCTCCCGGGTGTTGTGCAGGCCCACATTCGCAAAAGTCCCTTTGATATCTTCCCCGTCACCAATCGTCCCCTCGAAATAGGGAAGCAGCGTTATACCATTAGATCCCGGAGTCCCATGTTCTGCAATCTGGCTGAGATGCTCATAGATATCTGTGCGGGATTCATGGCCATAAAATTGCTCGGAGAACCATTTGAGAATCGTAGTAGCGGTCCTGCCGATAGACAGTAGTAAGTATTTCCCTTTTTCCGCATGACGGTAAACCGTCAGTTGTGGATTCTGTCTCATAGCATCTGCCAACGGTAATGTGGTGGCTACAATCATAGCGGTGCCTGTGGTTTCATGAATCGTCCCAAATTTAAAATTACCGCAGCCGATGGCGCCTGCAACCTGATCCATAGCACCGGCATAGAGTTTCACATTGGCAGATAAACCAAGCGCCTCTGCGGCTTCCGGCCGTAAATCAGCAATATAGTCTCCCGGTTCCACCGCTTCCGGCAGCAGGTGCTCATCGATTCCTGCAACGGAAAGCGCTTCATACCAGTAATCGTCTTTCTCCAAGTCAAAATAGCCAGTGGAGGACAGCAGGCTCTTCTGACTGACCGTCCGTCCTGTGAGCCAGAATCCCACAAAATCCTCCAGAAGTAAAAAGCGATTTGTTTTTTCAAAAACCAGGGGCATATTTCTCTTGATATGTAAAAGCTTTGCCAGAGGTGTATACCCATCCAATGCGGGAAGGCCGGTTTTCATCCTGAACATAGCATTGGGAATTGCCTTGCGCAATTCCTCTGCTTCCTTCACCCCGCGGCAATCCAGCCACACAATGGCAGGGCACAGGGGGGTTCCGGATTGGTCCACAGGGATCAGGGTTTCTCCTTGGGTAGTAATACTCATGGAAACGATATTCCCCGGCCGAACCCCCTCCGTCTTGATTGCTTCCTGGGTACATTGGATCAGACCGTGTATGTAATCCATCGGTTCTGCCTCTACTGTCCCATTTGGGGACATACGCACCGTATAATCACACCGGGTAATCCCCACACAATGCAGTTGTTCATCAAACAATCCACACTTTATTCCGGATGTACCAATATCGTAGCTGATGATGTATTTCATACGTAACCCCTTTCTTTGTATCGTTGCTCTGCCTGTTACAGCTCAGGCAGATATTTTATATCACAGTCATCCAAACATTAAAAATACATTTATTTTTATTGTAAATACCTTTCTTTTATATTATATCTAAGTCAAATAAAAAGCAAGTATTATTTTACAAAGGAATAAATTATAAAAATTAACGCAATTCCTACTTGTAATATGAAACCCACCATGCTATAATCCTTTTAATTCGAAATATAATTATAAGTAAATTATAATATATTCGTAATTTATTAAAAAGGAGATGACCAATCCATGAAAACAGTAAAATTTGGCATTATCGGCTGTGGTTTGATGGGAAAGGAATTTGCCGGAGCAGCCGGTCGCTGGTCCCACTTGAACGAAGTGTGTTCCGCGCCGGAAATCATCGCCGTATGCGATGCTAATCCCAGCGCTCTAGAATGGTTTAAGGAAAGGATCCCATCGGTTCGCTATACATACACAGACTATCACGATTTACTTACCAACACCGAAATTGAAGCCGTTTACTGCGCCGTTCCCCATGTGCTTCATAAGCAAATCTATGTGGATATTATTGAATCCGGGAAACATTTTATGGGTGAGAAGCCCTTTGGTATGGACCAGGAAGCCAACGAGGCAATCCTGCAGGCTTGCGCCCGCCATCCGGAATCTGTAATCCGCTGTGCCAGTGAATTTCCATTCTATCCTGCTTGCCAAAAGCTGATTTCTTGGGTAAATGAAGGCAAAACCGGACAAATACTAGAAGTACGGGCCGGTCTGAACCATTCCAGCGATATGGATCCCATGAAGCCTCTTAACTGGAAGCGGGTAATCCGTATCAACGGCGAATATGGATGCATGGGTGACTTAGGAATCCACACTGAACATGTTCCCTTCCGTTTGGGCTGGATTCCCCAGAATGTTTGCGCCAAACTCTGTAACTATATTACCCAGCGCCCGGACGGCAAGGGCAATATGCTACCTTGCGAAACATGGGACAACGCAACCCTTCTGTGCACAACGCAAGACCGGAATGGAACCCAGTTCCCCATGACGTTGGAAATGAAGCGGATGAAGCCTGGTGCAACCAACGAGTGGTATTTGGAAGTCTACGGCATGAACAGTTCTGTCCGCTTTACCACAGATGATCCCAACGCGTTCTATTTCACCCAGCAAATGGGCGCAGAGCAGGCCTGGTGCCGGGTAGTGGTAGGAAATAAGCCGGCGTTCCCCACAGCTACAGGTGCAATTTTTGAATTCGGTTTCGCTGATTCTATTTTGCAGATGTGGGCATCCTTCTTGAAAGAAATTGACGGACAGGAAGTGGCATTTGGCTGTTTCCGCCCGGAAGAAACCGTTCTTTCCCACGCCCTCCACACTGCTGCCCTTCGTTCCCAGAGGGAACAGGCAATCATCCCTCTATAACACAATATCACATTAAGGAAAGGTGCGGTAAATAATGCTTCAGAATATTACACGTTCTCTGACAGATCTGTTAGGCAAAGATTATATGGCTGCCGTTAAAAACACTGCCGTGGGATTGTTGGGTATGGATCCTGCCCAAGCGGAAGCACTGGCGGAGGAAAAAGTTGACTTCTACCCGGAATCCTTTGCTGCACATTGTGATGCCATGGCTCGCAAGACCGGCACTCAGGTATTCCCCTCTATGGATGTCCCCATGAATGGCGCGTCTACAACATCCTTCCGCAAAGCCACCCATGCGGAAGCCGCTCCCATTGGCGGTATCGGATGTGTGCGAATTGGGCAGGACGGAAAGGCGTACATCGCCGCGAAAAGCGAGCATTACCACATTACTCTGGGACATAACTTCCCGGGTTATCAGTTGATCACAAAAGCCCGTCAGCTGGGAATCCTCAACGCTACCCACAATAACACCCGTGGATACATCACGCGTTTGATGGAGCAGCGGATCATCATGGCTGCCAACGGTATTGAGGCCTCCGAGCAGGAGCTGGATGCGATATTATCTTCCAAAGAACCTAAAGTTTTGAACCGGGTCCTAAATATTCAGACCGGTTCGCTGGCCGTCGAGGCCGGTATTAAAATGCTGCTTACCCGGTTCTATCGTCAGGAAAAGACCCACCCGGAGGCTAAATATGCTGGAAAAATCCCTGTATT
This sequence comes from Faecousia sp., assembly GCA_045538415.1. GTDB lineage: Bacteria > Bacillota > Clostridia > Oscillospirales > Oscillospiraceae > Faecousia. Next base: position 6,097 of record JAZSRI010000158.1, read on the forward strand.
TTTAGTCATGGAAGACAATGACGGCGGTTTGGAAGCTAATTATCACGGCACAACTCTCTTTGCCCAGACGCTTCGGGGTATGTGGCCGGAGTTTCGTGCCTGCTGTGAGGAAGCCGGTCTTTACCGTGTAGTGAGCGTCAGGCGAAACGACGTAAAGGATTTTGCGAAAAAAATTCAGCAATACAACCGCGGCAACTACAAAACAGCGGGTTTCCTCCATGAGATCATTCTCATGAATTACGGTGGTATCCGTCTGGAGCCGGAATACCTGCAGAAAGCCTATGAACTTTGCGCCCAATATGATACCCCCACCCTTTGTGATGAGATACAATCCTGTATGTGGTACGAAGGTATGTTCCTGTTCCGGCAATATGGACTGCACCCCGATATTTCCATTATCGGCAAGGGTTTCCCCGGCGGCGAGTACGCCGGTTCCAAGGTTATCACCACCTACGAAATTGACTCTCTCGTC
>JAZSRI010000025.1:0-35661 GCA_045538415.1 Faecousia sp.
TTTAAAGTTTGCAAGAAGTTTTGTATCCAAGCATTAATATCTAACATCTTTTTGACCTCGTCAATTTTTTGTTCTTAAACATATTATATCATAAAAGCTTTGATTTTTCCACTAATATTGATTTGAGATTTAGTTCAAGTCAAACAATTTTTTAAAACCCTGTGTAATCTTACTCTGTTACTTACTGTCTTATTCAAGACTATGCTTGTATTGTTTTCCCTATCACTTTCCCAAGAAACAACACCCTCAAAACACATATCACGCCCCCCCTACTAGGAAATCACAGTTGACGCATTCCCTGATCGCATAACTTAATATTCTCCACTCTGCAAAAAATATTGCGGATTATTGTTCGCGTTTTGTTAGCGTTTTGTTAGCCTTTTGTTCACCTTCAAATAGCGGTTTTGTTAGTGGATTGTTGGTGAGTTGTTCGCATTTGGTTCATTCGCTCTAGTAATGCAAAGCAGAACATTTTGTCGGTCTTTTGTCTAACTTTTGTCTAACCTTTGTCTATTTTTTGCTACGGATTTGCTCCGGATTTGCTCCGGTCTTTTTGTTATGGTTTTGTTGTGGTCTTGATCCGGTGCAGAGGCACCTAGAAATGGCAAAAACCGATTGCATTTTGCTTGCGTTTCGATTGCGTTCTGCTGACATTTTATTCTCCGTAAAGCTCAAGAACTGTGAGTGTTTTGTGAGTATCTTGTGAGTTATTTAAGAGAAAACGCCGCCACACCTCCAGATGAAGTGTGGCAGCTTTCGTTTTCATTATTGGCGATTGCTTTCGTTATACCCTCTCATGTAACACACTTGTGCAGCTTCTGTCCATGCCAAGCGAAACTGGTTTGCCCGGACCCCCCTTCCATGGACGACATCCTCAAGCAGCCTTTGGAATGTAGATTTGGAGAGCGCCGGTCTGCTTCGGGCGGCATCATCTCTCCCCAGCTCCTCCAACCCCTCGCACAACCGTACAAAATACCTCGCCAATTCCAGTGCTTTAGCAGAGGGTTCCTTACCCTTTTCCCGCCTATACCACTCTGCCATTTCTTTAGTTGTACTTAATTTCATTCCGATCTGTCCTCCTCATTGGTGGTAACAACCGGACACTCTGTAGTATCCCAAAGCTGGCAGAGGTCAAGCTCTACTACCCTCTTGGGCTTGAGTGGCTCAATGGCAAATACCTTGTAGCCCTCTTTCTCATACAGGCTCTTGATGTGATCCGCCACATTGCGGCCCACAAGGCCCATAGCGTCCAGCCATTGACGATCTGCTACATGGATCAGATCCTTGGGTGTGCGCGGTTTCGGCTCCCGGAGGTCCACATACTGCACACGGAAGCCAGACAGAACGAGGTCTTTTCTGCACTTCATGCAGGGATCACCTCTTCCAGCTTGATTCCATAGCTTGCCGCTATGCTCTGCTCGTCCTCACCGGCGATAAACCGCAGCATTATGTCCATAGCCATCACCATTGCTTGGGCAGGATCTGCACTCTCCCGGATTACCCGGATCAGCTCGCGCTCGTTATCAGTCATCATTGAATTTCCTCCAGTTTGTTATTGACTTGGAGGGGAGGCAGGTCTTATAATAGAGATGCCTCCCCTTGGTGGGTTGGTGTTAGGCTCTTTGCACGCTTGCTTGCAGGCTGGTGCAAAGGGCTTTTCTTATGCCAGAATAAAGCGGCGGGTAGTGGTCTGCTTTGTAAACTGCTCCCAAATCGTGGGAACAGCCGCCTTCAGCGCCTTGCCATCCAGGCGGCTGCTGGTGACTTCCTTCCATGTGATCTTGAAGCTGGGGCCATGGAGGGTGTCGGTGCCGTTTTCTGCCATATAGGTCTTCAGGCTGTCCTCCGTGGCAGCGATCTCTGCGGACAGCTCGTCCTGCATCCGGCGCAGCTCCCGGAGCTGTGCTACCTTGTTTTCCAGTTCGTTCATGCTCATAGTGTGTACCTCCTAGTATTTTGGGTTGCCGGTCTTTCCCGGCTGTCCTAGCCATTCTAACAATTTGTTCAGGCGGTTTGTTTGGGCTTCGTCAACTTGTCCGCGCTCTTTATGATTACACTATAAACGAATTGCTTTACATTGTCAAGCATTATTTTAATCTTTCGCTTTATTTCTTCAAAAAAGCACTTGCAGTTATAAACTGATTGATGTATAATAACTACAAAGGAGGCGATACTGTGACTATCGAACAGAAGATTAAAATGGCTCTATCTTATACTGGTATTAGTCAATCGGAGTTGGCACGAAGGCTAGGCACTACACCACAGAATTTCAACCAAAAGCTAAAGCGCAACTCTTTGACCAAGGAAGAAATGGAGCAGGTTGCCCAGGTTCTTGGAGGCTCTTGGCGTGCCGAGTTTGTGTTTGGTGATGGTACTGTTATCTAATCAGGAGGACACACGAGGTGATTATGGATGCGTAATACGCTTTTACTCGATAGTTACCCTTTAATAGTGATTCCCGAGTTGGCACAAGCAATAGGTCTTAACGAAGCCATTGTGCTACAACAAGTCCATTACTGGTGCCTGCACAACAAGAATGCCGGTAATAACTATAGGGACGGATATTATTGGGTCTATAACTCATATCGAGAGTGGCAAAAACAGTTTCCCTGGTGGTCCGAGCGGACGATTAAATCAATAATTTCTCGTTTAGAGACCAAGGGGCTGTTGGTTTCTGGCAACTATAACAAATTGCGCATGGATCGCACGAAATGGTACCGCCTTGATTATGAAGCTCTTACGGCGACCATCTCAAATACCTCATTGGGCAATTCTTGCACAATGGATAGTGCAACTCTTACACAAGCAATACCAGAGACTAACCGGAGAACCAATAATGGAATAAAGGAAGAATGGAATTCTTCATCAGCAAAATGTAAGCAAAAATTATCTGCAGGTGAGGATTCTGCACAATCTTCCGCGCCTCTTGTGGACAGTTGTAACACAGAAATGTCTGCTTTTGTAGATTGGTACTTCGATTGTTTTGTGACCATATTTGGATATAATCATCCAAATATAAAAGCCGATCAAAAACGCAGGATCATTAAGACGCTAGACGAGTTTGCTGCACAGAATGATCTTGATATTGATGCACTAAAGGAAATGGCTATAGCTTTCTTTGACAATGTAGAAGATTCAGATCACAACATAAACCATTTTGCAACTTACGGTATATTAGAAAACCGTTACTACGAAGCCATCTATTAACCCCTTTAATCAATGGAGGCATAAAAATGAAGAACTATGCAGATAAATTCCACATGACCCCAGAGCAAAGCCTGTTTCTGGCTAAAAAGAAATGGGACGAGAATGTCTATTGCGGTATGCGGATGGAAAACCGAGCCGTCACCTTCCCCCAGACAAAGACGATCCTGCAGGGTGTGAATGTTCCCAGTGTGCAGCTGAACGATATTCAAGCAATCCTCAATATGCGTGATGCCTGGCAGTTCCTGCTTGGGAGTATGGATCAGCCGGTCACTCTGGACTACCTGTGCAAGATCAATGAGTATATTGCCCGGAACGAGGCGCTGGAATGGGGCAAGCTGCGCACAGGCTCTGTGATGATCTCCGGTACAGACTATTTGCCACCTGTGCCGTCCAGTGAGGCTGTCAGCAACGAATTAACCAAAATATTGACCGCTGACACCACTGCCACAGCAAAGGCGCTCGAGGCGTTCGTGTGGGGTGCAAGAGGTCAATTCTTCTGGGACGGCAACAAGCGCACAAGCATGACTCTGTGCAATAAGATCCTGATTGCTGCCGGTGCCGGTTTCCTCACGATCACCGACAAGCACATGGAGCAGTTCAACACCCTGCTTGTAGAGTACTACAACACCGGCGACAGTGAGGCACTGAAGGATTTCCTGTACGAGAACACCATTCAGGGCATTGCATAAAAGAACAACCGGGAGCTACCATCCGTGGTGGCTCCCGGTATTGTTTTGTTGTAGGTCTATTAAACACAGGATCAGCAGTGTTTTGGTGACTTCATCAAAGCCAGTCGTTTCCTCGCTACATCCGGATTCCACCCACATTTGCTACAGTCATCTGAAGGTGAGCAATCCACACCACAGCAATAAGGGCAGGTTCTGTTCGCCATATCCAAGCACTGTGCAATCCTGCAATTGCAGTAGTATTGGCGACAAAAGCTATTTTGATAATCCTCTAATTCCCTTGCGTTTTCAAAGGCCACCTCTATGGTTTCATCCAACACCGCACCCACGCAACGGATGACTTGATGACCCAACCCACAAAAATACGGACATTCATCCCTCTTTGTTGACATACACAAACCCTCCCAGTATAATGAGTCTTGCCAGATCCCACTAACCGAGAGCAGCTTCCGTAAGTCAAGCGGAGGCTGCTTTTTTATTTGCAGGGAAGGAATCACCCTTCCCTGCTTGTCACAGTTTTGTCACAGTCTTGATTGGGTTATTATCGGCAATAACTAGGGGAGTGTCCCCTAGTTATACTTTGGGTCAGTGCCAAGGCGCTTCGTAGAGCTTGCTTTCAGCCCAGCCCTCTGCAATATACAGGGCATCCTTTTGTGCCTTGGAGATCGGCAAGGAGTTGATGACAGCCAGCACTTTGGTCTTTTTGCTTCCGCTGACACTCTTTCCATTCTTATCCTTATCGCTCTCACATTGACTTGCCTGGTTCTTGTAGTCCAGATACACCTCAATGCTGATTCCGGCAGGCTTGGCATACTTGAAGTACCCTTCAGCATCATTGGCTGTGATGTCGATGTCTTCATTCGCCATCTCAAGGTCAAGGAAATCAATGTATGCTTCAGCAGTTGCTCGATTTTCTCCCTCAATATCCATAACGGCGGATATGAGGTCCCTCTTTGAAAGCTGACCGAGACGGTATTTCCTAACTCGGTTGCCCCAGGAGAAGCCGTGCTCCAGCTCAAAGTCCCACTTCTTTACCTCGCTCTCACCCTTATCGGTGTTGTCCGTCAGCAGCTGAATCGCCCTAGCTCTGCTGATTTCACCGGCCATGTAGTTTTTACCAACCTGTGTGGCAAAACCTGTTGCAATGGCAGCCTCCGCCTCATGTGCCAGATAACCTTCGGCATCCTTTTCGGCCATCAGATCTTCATAGATGAGCCTTGCAGAAGCCTGGTCGTTGCCAACCACTGCGGCGTAGTAATGCTCAATACCAAACAAAGTTTCGGTATTGTCAGTTTCTGTGGTTCCATCAGCAGTGCTACCACCGGCAGTCTTCTCCAATGCCGACACCTCTGCGTTAACAGCGCCCATGATGTTGTCGAAGGCGAATCGGCCTTCACCTTTGATTGCAAGGAATATCTCCTTGTATCCCGCAAAGTCATCGGAGAATCTCGCTTCAGCAGCCTCCTTGATCCTAGGATCGTTCTCACGAAGCGCCTTGCGGATAGCCACATCGTATTTACTCTGGCTAAAATTGCCGTCCTCATCCACATAGTTCCCCTTCAACCGGGAAACATAGGCCGTGTCGCCGCGGATGATGGCATCGTAGAGTTTATCGGTGTTGCTCTCGGTGTCCGGTCGTGCAAAAGCAGGAGATGCATCTGCTATTGCCTGGTTCACAGAGTCCTCAATGCTCATCCATGTCGTTTTGCCAGAGTTTTCATGGGCAATTCTGGCATGATCCATTGGCTCCGTTCAGGTAGTTCTGCGCATCGGATAGGAAGGTGCTAATGTATTTCTCGTCAACATCAATCGTAGCCATCGCTCTGGCATTGGACTTTATGGTCTCCCAGTCCTTTTGCTTTGTCTTGTCCGCATTGGCTTGCCGCTGCTGGGCATTTTTCTTCAGTTCCTCGAAAGAAAGCATTGTAACCCCTCCTTACAAAAGGTTGTTTACGCGCAACAGTTCTTCGGCGATTGCCGCACTAATCGTTCCGTTTTCATAAGCGGATTTGATCATCTGCTCTTTTGTAGCATCGTCTTTCCCCTTAATCTGGGCATTCAACTTGTTGCCCTCCAAAAGTTCTGCATTTCTAGACGATCCCAAAGTGCCTTTCCGGTTGTATGCCTCCCATGCCTGATCCATGTCATAGTATCCGGATGTGGAAATTGTCTGCTCATCCCAAACACCGGTTGCAGGAACACCAAGAGCAAACTGAATCATTTTGATCTGATTAGAGGATAGATTTCCTGTAACTCCAGTGTCTTCGTTACCGCTATTGCCGCCCTTGCCACCGGAACCACCAGTACCACTGGAGCCTCCACTGCCGCCCTTTCCAGAACTGGCTTGCTGTAGATTGAACTGCCGGATACCCTCGTCAAAGGTCCGCTGCCACTGCTCGTCAGCCACTTTGTCCCGCTCCTGCTGATAAGCATAGTTGCGGTCATCGACATGCTGTCCGTAGGTGAAGTCCCGGTTGTCTGCCCACTTACCGTAGTCGGTTTCTGCCTTGTATCTGGCATCCTCGGCAAGACGATCCAGCTCGGCATTATAGTCGGACACCTGGTCACGGTATCTGCCATAGTCCTGGTTCTCCATCTGTGCCATGAGCGCCGCCTGGTCGTACATTGCTTGTCCTTCTGCGTTGTACTTGTCGAGGGCAAGCTGATACAGCTCCGGAATCACCTCGTTCAGTTTCTGCAGTTGACCTTGATAAGCCTGCTGTCCCACAGATTGGGCATAGGAGTTGCCGTATCCGCCGGTCATAGCCTGTGCCTGTCCCATAGTGTCCATCATTGCCATCTTGCCCTGGGTGACAGCCTGATCCTTGTACTGCTGATACAGCATATCTCCGTTCAGATCGTAGGAGAATTTCTCCCGGTTCAGAATCTTCTGCAGAGTGTCGTTGAGCTGTGTCTGCCTCGGGGACTGGTATGCACCGGGCTTCTGTGCCAGATGCTGTTGCAGCAAGGCTTCTGCCTGCTTCACCGCGTCGCTGGGCTGGTATGCCTCGTACTGGAAACCGGTGGTCTGCACCGGTGCAGAAGTCCCGGCAGAGGGGTTCTGCGCCTTGGTGAGTGCGCCCCAGGTGTTCGTGCCGACAACGCCATCCACATTAAGACCGTTCCTCTGCTGATAGTCCTGCACGGCAGCAAGGGTCTTGGAGCCAAAGCTGCCGTCCACATCCAGATTGTAGTTGCCTGCCTTGTTGAGCAGTGTCTGCAGCTGGGCAATGTCGGTGCTGCCGTTGGTATCTTTCATGCCCTTGCGCAGGTTGTTTGTACTTGTTACTGCCATATTTCTTTCCTCCTTCTTCCCGATGGCAAACAAATGTTTGCTCAAATGTTCACTTCGGTACGGAGGCGGTAATTACGACCAGGCTTTTTGGTGACATAGATCCGGTTTCTACCCGCACGCTCGGCAATACGGCTACCGGTAGCTTCGTCAATAGCAACCAATTCATCTGTTGACCGCTCTGTCGAGATGATCGTAGGAAGATGCTGCGCCCATCGATAGTTGATAATATCGTAAGCAATACCCACATCCGCTCCAGAAGGCGTATATGTACCATCAGCAGCGCGACCACATTTGTACAGGTCGTCGATAAACAGGACCGGGGCATTCATAAAAAGTGACTTCAGCTGCGCTCTGGCTTCTCCGCTGATGGAGTAATCCTTCAGCTTCTCAACCTCTTCCCGCCACGGCATATACACCACATGTCCGCCCAGCCGAAGCAGTTCATTGCATACTGCTGTGCAAAGATGCGTTTTGCCGCAGCCACTCTGTCCGCCTATAAACAACCAACCGTCCGGATTGTTTGCATAATTCATAGCTTTCTCCTTCAGATCCTTCTGCCAAGGCTCCACAGCCTGGTAGGTCTCGAATGTGAAGCGGTTCAGCACATCACGCAACCCCGAAGTTTCCATTCTGCGAACATAAGCTCGCGTAGGAGCACAACTGCACGGCAACGAATACAACGAGCCGTCCGCTCGTGCCACTGCTATAACGCCCTTCCTATTGCACTTGGGGCAATCCGGTCCCGGAAGGTTTCCAGACTCACTGTTAAATTTCGCCGCTCTCAAGCGACCAAGTTCCACCTGGGCTCTGTCAAGATCTTGTGCCTGTTCCCCTGTTCCGGGAATTTTGAAATTCATCTTTTCCATAATCAAATCTCCTCATCTAAGTGATATTTAACACCTGTCGGTGTTGTCAACATATTGGCATCCAATTCATCTTCCCACCGGCTCTGGTTGAGCCAGGTAGATGGGTTAGGTATGTATTGACCGTTGTCCTTCCGCCACTGTTTACTCTGCTTTTGCTTCTCAACAGATTCAAGAAGGCGATCTGTCGAGACCTCAACCTTTGCAAAAGCCTTCTTCGCCTCTTTCTTGCCTACCTTCTTGGGATAAGCAGACCAGAATTTGTCGAAGTCAACATCATCAACCCTCGCCTTGGGCGGCTTGTCCGCCCCTATATTTTCCTTCTTCTCCTTTTCCTTCTCCTTTTCCTTCTCCTTTTCCTTCTCCTTTTCCTTCTCCTTGGGTTTTTTGGGTTTTTCTAAAAACCGTTCGGTTTCCGGAATAACCGCTGGTTTTTTGGGAGGTCTACCGCCTTTTGCGCCGTTTTCCCTATTTTTAGCACATTTTGCCTGATAGGTTTCGATATCTCGGTCAATCTGCCCCTGTAAGGAGGGCCAGATAAACCGCTCGTTTCCTTCAAACTGCGGTGTCTCCCTGGTAGCGGCATAGTTCAGCATCGCTGTCATGATTCTGCCTCGCTCCGCATCTGTGAATGGCGACAGGCTTTGCAAATAACTCATGTATAAACAAACATAGGGCGTGCTAGCCATCGTACCACCCAACCATTCTCTCCTGCCCGGTAACAGCATCCAGTGCCCTTTGGGCAGACTCTGCCGCCTTCAATGTGTTCTTGGCTCTGGCGGTCAGTGTCCTTGTGAAGCGCTGCAGCTCCACCGGATCATTGCTCAAGTAGTACCCTGCACCATTGGAATCGCACAGAATCACAGCACCGGCAGCTCTCTCATTTTCCACCGCCCGCTGAAGATCTCGTACAGTTGGAAATCCCAGTGCCTCTGCAAGAATCTTTGATGGTATGGCATTGTCCTTCCCATATCGCAGGGAGTCTCGCACCCTCATCTTCATACCACGCACCTCACATATCTGCCCGGCGAATACCGGGTGCCGCCACAGCCATGGCAGGTGTGTTGTCTGCGCCATTCTCACATTGCAGGAATCTGACTAAGTTCGGATAAAAAAGCAAAGCCTTCTGCCCAACCTTCCGGATCGGAACGGCTCCCGTCTTGATCCACCGGCGGAGGGTGTATTCTGTCACCGGGAGGCCGTCAGCCTTCGACCGTTGGACGGCCTGCCTAATTGAAACCACGTCCGGCATTAGATCACCCCCTTGCGACCACGTGCCAAGTGATCGATAATCTCCAGAATCTTCTTTTTTTCCTCTAATGGCAATTCCTTGCGAAGCTTCTTGGACAGGGTAGTATCTGCAATTCCCAATGCATCTGCTACCTCATAGTTAAATACGCGACTCTCACCCATAGCTTTTCTTATATCGATATTGTTCATTTACAACATCCTCCCTCTTGACTGCCGTATATTAACACGGTATAATATGATTGCAACAATTCTTGTTGCTGTCGCAATCATATTATCACATTATTTAGTGTTAGTCCACGCACCAGACATTAGTGTTCCGCGGTGTGATAAGTGGCACATTATAGATCATTAACTACAAATCTACATTTTGGAAGGAGTTTGATTAGTGTGAACGATAGAAATGTGTTCTTCTCAGAGGTTTTTACTCGCGAGTTAAACAGGTGGAAGAAGGAGACCAATAAAACTCAAGAGGATTTTGCAGCTGAAGTAGGAATTCAGCCTAACATGATTTCTCGATATAAAAGTGGGCATGACCACCCCGGAGAAGACACTTTAACAAAAATCTGCAAAGTTTTATCCGTTGATAAGACAATCTTCTTTCCTCAAACATTCGAAGATCACTATCGGAGCAGCGAAGAATACCGCAACCGAATTCATGACATTTTGGAACGCGAAGAAGCCAAAGAACTTATAAAAAGTGGGATTGATTTATTCTTTTGGCGGTTTTTATGGGATAGTGTTCCATATATGGAACTAATCTTTCCTTTGAACGCAAACGATTCCAACACTTTATTCGCCAAGCGTTTCAATGACAAGTTCTTATATTTGGGATCTAAAGATATAGAATTCTTCAAAAAGCTTCAGGACGATATGGTTGAATTCATTACAATGCGAGTAGTATCGAAAGCTCTAGACGCAAGATTATCCGCCAATACATTCAAGGTGCAAGATTTTGAGAAAAGCCTCGACCAAGTATTGACCATCATGGTTCAAGAACTTGTCATACAAAAACCAAAGGAGGCCACTAATGGCAACGATTGAAAAGTACGCCGGCAAGGATGGTCTAACTTACCGCATCACCGTGTATGCCGGTTTCGACACGCAAGGCAAGCGCATCCGCCACAGAATGACCTACAAACCTGTCCAGGGGATGACAGAACGGCAAATGCAAAAAGCTGTACAGAGAGCGGCAGCGGACTTTGAGCGCAGTATTGAACAAGGCTTTGCCTTGGACAACCGGCAGACCTTTGCCGAGTATGCCGATTATGTGTTGGATCTGAAGCTGCGCACCGGTACGAAGGTTCGAACATTGGATCGTTACCGGGATATGATGGTTCGGATCAACCAGGCTATTGGTCACATCAAACTGGCAGATCTGCGGCCGCAACACCTGAACAGCTTTTACAAGAACCTAGCGGAGCCGGGAATCCGTATCGGTGGCGGGTCTGCAAAGGCAAAGATTGACATGGTGGCATGGCTGAAAAAGCACAAAGCCAGCCGAGGCAAGCTGGCTGAAAAGGCCGGTGTTTCTGCAGCCACCGTGGGCGTTGCAGTGAAGGGCGAATCCATCAAAGAAGAAAAGGCCCTAGCAATCGCCAAGGCCATGGACAAAAAGATGGATGAAGTTTTCCGGGTGGAGAAGAACATGGAGCCGCTCGCAGACAAAACCATCCTGGAGCATCACCGGCTGATCTCCACCATACTGTCCCAGGCCGAAAAGGAAATGCTGGTTCCCTACAATGCCGCAGCCAAAGCCACCCCGCCGCGGATAAACAAAAAAGACCCCAACTACTTCCAACCGGAAACTATTTCCGCAATTCTGGAAGCGTTGGAGTCTGAACCGTTAAAGTGGCGGCTGATCACCCACCTGCTGATCGTCACCGGCTGCCGCCGTGGTGAGATCATGGGACTCAAGTGGGAGAAGGTGGACTTTGAGAACAGCCGGGTAAAGATTGACCGCGCGTTGGTATCCTCCAAGAGCAAGGGTGTGTTCGAGGAGACCACCAAAACAAGTGATATCCGCCACCTCACCTTACCCAGAGAAACAACGGATCTGCTACGGCAGCACAAAAGGGAACAGCTTCGCCTGCAACTGCTCAATGGTGATCGATGGCTTCATACCGGCTATGTGTTCACCCAAGACAACGGAGATCACATGAGCCCAGACAGCATCACTGGCTGGCTCTATGATTTTTCCCGCCGTCACAACCTGCCCCATATCAATCCTCACGCCTTTCGCCACACGGTAGCCTCTGTTCTCCTGGCAAATGGAACTGATATTGTCACAGTGTCCAAGCAGCTGGGTCACGCCAGTATCACCACCACGGAAAATTTCTATAGCCATATTATCGAAGAAAACAAAGCCAAGGCTGCCGAGTGCATCGCCGATGTACTGATCCGGAAAAAGGCGTGACAGTGACCCAAAAAGGACAATTTTTACGGCAAGTGACCCAAAAGTGACCCAAAATCGACTTTGGAGCACTTTCGTATCATGCTAAAAAGTTAGAAAAATCCCGGTATTCGTAGTGAATACCGGGTATTTTTATGGTTGCGGAGGCAGGACTCGAACCTACGACCTCCGGGTTATGAGGGCCTTTTAAGCTTATTTAAGCTTCCCATATCCCCACATTTAGTGATGTTTAGAGCTGTCTTTTTCAGCTTCGTACGCTATGTTTTTCATAGATTCCTAATCCCACGCAATCGGGACGCTTTAGGTCTGCGCATTTGAACGCCGTGTGTTAGAAAAAATGTTAGAACAAATTGTTTGCTTTTTTTCTTTCTTTTTTGTGTAATTAGCAGCCTAATTATGTTTCCTGTCTGATATATAACGTACTCCAATACATTTACACTAGTCCGATCGTGATGTTTTGTATAAGCATTTATAAACGTGGCGTATGCTTGCAGTAACACTAAAAGGGAGAATATGGAGAATTATGTTTTACAACGAACCTAACAAATGAATAGGGCCCCCGGGGAAGCAGTTTTGCTTCCCCTTGCGATAATAACCTACATATAGATTATTAGTAATACAGTAAAGAATAAATATTATATATCTATAATCATGGATAGATACTATAAAGATATATAGAGAGGTAATTCTATGCCAACAATAAAATTTCTAAATGCCGCCGGAAAGTATTCCGACGATCGGGCGCTATACGACGTGATTTCGTATATTCTTCTGCCCTATAAAACACCTAGTCGTATAATCGGCTGTTCTGATGAAGTTCCTCAATACATTGCACAAAAAATGGCTGCCGTTTCCAGTAGCTTTAATAAGTCCTCTAAAATAAGGCTCCGCCATTTTGTGGTTTCCTTTAAACGCCATGAAGTAATTAGCAAGTCCATCCTAGCAAATATAGCCGAAACAATATGCTACACGATCGGTCATACATACCAAACAGTATACGCCCTTCATGAAGACACAAACAATTTACATGTTCACTTTGTTTTTAATGCTGTGAGCTATGTTACCGGAGATAGATATAGAGGTGATAAGGAAGCTCATTATGGACTGATTGACAGTATTAAATCTATTCTGCGTTCCTATGGTATCACTGGTCTGTATGAGGTCAAATACCACCCAGATATAGGCAATCCACACGAGTAACCCCCAGAGCAATCTGCTCTGGGGGTGAATGGGTATATTCTATTTTTTCCATTGTCCAAGATAGTATAGATTGGCTGATCATTTTAATCTCTGCGGAATAGATCGCGGGTGTAGACCTTCTCCCGCACATCGTCCAGACAGCTGTCGTAGCGGTTGGCGATGATGGCATTGCACTGGGCCTTGAAGGATGCCAGGTCGTTGACCACCCGGCTTCCGAAGAAGGTGCTGCCATCTTCCAGAGAGGGCTCATAAATAATCACGGTCGCGCCCTTGGCTTTCACCCGCTTCATGACACCCTGGATGGAGCTTTGGCGGAAATTATCAGAGTTTGCCTTCATGGTCAGCCGGTACACACCGATGGTCACTTGTTTTTCCTGGGCAGGATCAAAATCCATATCGGCTTGGTAGCCGTAGTAACCCGCCTTCAGCAGCACCCGGTCGGCGATAAAGTCTTTCCGGGTCCGGTTAGCCTCCACGATGGCCTCGATGAGATTTTCCGGCACATCGGCGTAGTTGGCCAGCAGCTGCTTGGTATCCTTGGGCAGGCAATACCCGCCATAGCCAAAGGAGGGGTTATTATAATGGGCACCGATCCGGGGATCCAGGCAAATGCCATCGATGATCTGGCGGGTGTTCAAACCCTTCATCTCCGCATAGGTATCCAGCTCATTAAAGAAGCTGACCCGCAGGGCCAGATATGTATTAGCAAAGAGCTTGACTGCCTCTGCCTCTGTAAAGCCCATGAACAGGGTATCCACATTTTCCTTGATGGCACCCTGCTGCAGGAGACCTGCAAAGGTTTCAGCCGCCTTTACAAGGCGCTGATCCTCGGGATCTGTTCCCACGATGATCCGGGAGGGGTACAGGTTGTCGTACAGCGCCCGGCTTTCCCGCAGGAACTCGGGGCTGAAGAGAATGTTCTTGCTACCGGTCTTTTCCCGGACGGACTGGGTGAAGCCCACGGGAATGGTGGACTTGATGACCATGATGGCATCGGGATTGACCTCCATCACCAGCGCAATGACCGCTTCTACCGCGGAGGTGTCAAAATAATTCTGCCGGGTGTCATAATTGGTGGGTGCGGCGATCACCACAAAGTCCGCGTCCCGATAGGCGCTTCTTGCATCCAGGGTTGCAGTCAGGTTCAGTTCCTTTGTTGCCAGATACTCCTCGATCTCCTGATCCTGGATGGGGCTCTGGCGGCGGTTGATCATATCCACCTTTTCCTGGATAATATCCACAGCTGTCACCTGATTGTGCTGGGCCAGCAGCACTGCCATAGACAGACCTACATAGCCGGTACCGGCTACCGCGATTTTCATAATGACACTCCTTTGTATGTAAGCTGCACTTTTTCATAGCTTTCCAGATTGCCGATATCATACCGGCTGCCGGGCATTTCCATGGCATACACCGGGGTCTGGGTACACAGCCAGGCAATGTAGCTGCCGGGGGCATCGGTCCCGCAGCCGGCTTGGATGCCTTTTCCCACCAGGCGGGCATCGGCCTTGGTGTAGTAGTAGAAGGGCGGGCAGCACCAGTGGGTCTCGGGGTTGGGAGATTTTTCCGTCATCCGCAAGATCCGGTCCAGTTCATCGATAGTGACTACGCCGCATTTGAGAAGCTTCTTTTCGTCACCCTCGTAATAGCGCATGATGCAGGAGGCCTGCTTCTGCTTTGCATAGGCGATGAACCGGGTCAGAGAGAAATCCAGCAGATTATCCCCGGCAATGACCAGCATGTCATCGTCCAGGCCCAGCTTGTCAATGGCAAACTGGATGTCCTTGACAGCCCCCAGACGGGTCTCATTGCTCTCGGTGCCGTCGTCCACCACAGTGATCTTCTGCTTTTTATCCTTGGCCCAGGCATCAAAATGGTGGGCAAACTTATGGTTGGAGATGACGATGTACTCGTCCACCTCCCCTGCTGCGTCGATATCATCGATGAGCCAGTCCAGAATGGGCTTGTCCTGCACCTTCAGAAGGGGCTTGGGAAAGTTTTCGGTCAGCGGGTAGAGCCGGGTGGCGTAGCCTGCTGCTAAAATCAAACATTTCATTTGTTATCCTCCCATCAGCGGTGCAAAATGCCGTTGGCACTTTGGCAGATATGGACGGAGTACTTTCCCTCCAATTCGGGGAACGCCTTTAAGTACTGCGCCGTGACGGTCTGGGTGATGGATTCTTCAAAGGCAGGGTCGATGAGCGCCATGCAGCAGCCCTTGAAACCTGCGCCGGAGAACCGACCGCCATAAATACCATTGGTCTGGGTCATGATCTCGTAGAGCTTCTTCAGCTCGTCTGAACCGGTCTCCCAGTTATAGATGGAGGAATTGCCGCTTTCAAAGGAAAGCTTTCCGTATTCCTCCAGGTCGCCCCGCCGCCAGGCCTCCGCGCCTTTTTGCACGCGGAAAAATTCGGTATACCAATGCTCTGCCCGTTTGGCAAAGTTCTCGGGCAGTTTATCCTTATGCTGGAGGTAGACCTCATAGGGCACTTCCCGCAGGTGGGTCTCATTGAATTTTCCATACTCCATACCGGCGTAGGCCTTCAAGGCGTAGGCAGCGCTGCGGCACTCATCCACCCGCATATTGAATTTGGAGCCAGCCAGGGTGCGTTCAATACCGGAGAAGAAAATGGCGATCTTGTAGGGCTTCATATCTGGGTGGGTGGGGATCAGCTCATAGCTGTCGTCCATAGTATCCAGATACAGCAGGTGATCCTGCTTGGAATAGACCTCACAGGACTGGTCCAGCTTGCCGCAGGACACGCCCACATAATTATTCTCTGCCGCCAAAGCCGTCAGGATCAGCTCCTGGGGCGGCAGCTTGATGCCGTTAACATCGCACAGGGCAGCCAAAAACGCCAAGATCACCGCCGCAGAGGAAGAAAGGCCACCAATAGGCAGACTGCCCTCGATCACACCGGACAGGCCAATGCGCAGAGGGATCTTCTGATTGAGCGCCTGGGTCGCGCCCCGCAGATAGTCCGCCCAATCCAGCTGCTTTTGCTCCGGAACGGCGTTTACATGCCACTGGGCCCGCTTGTCAAACTGCAAGGAGGCCAGCTCCACCACGCCGTTTTGCTTGGGACTATAGGCAATATGGATGCCCTTGTCGATGGCCAGACCGGTAATCTTTCCCAGCTGATGGTCCGAATGGGCACCGAGAGGACAGATCCGGTAGGGGCAGAAAGAGATGTTCGAGGGCTCTTTTTGATAAATACTTTTGAATTTTTTAATGCAATTCATACAACACTTCCTTTACCATGGAGCTGAGTGAAGACCCAGTTTCTCTAACAGTGTTCCTGTATCATCCAACCCGTTACCCTCCAGGCGGCTGCTGGCAACCATTTCGCTTTTGGCCATTGCGGCAACATCCGGTCTAAGCAGCATGCACCATCTTCTGACTTGCATCACAGGCATGAGCCAGCGGTGCTTTTCCAGGATGGGATAATATCCTCTTAATTTTTTATAGGGGGCAAATAGTCTGAAAAATAGATATCGGAACCGACCGCCTTTTCTTTTTTGCTGCAAGGCAACACGATTAGAAGCAGAACCATAGGTACCACCGTGGAGCAAAAAGTGCTGCAGCTGTTTTGAAAGATCATCCGCATCTTCACCGCTGAACCATACACAACTCAGTTTCCGAGCAGCTTGGGTAAACCGCAGCAGCTCGCCTGACTGCAGCAAGGCATCCCGGTTGGCATCATCACCCTTTGCCACATTGTCCAACAACCAAAGATCGATGAAAGGCCGGATGCCGCAGCCGCCGGTTTCAACGTGCTTAGCCATGTGGGCAATATGGTAGAAATAAAAGAACGGGTCACTCATTTCGTACCAATAATGGTATCCCTCCCGCAGGACTGCATAATCCCAAACTGCCTCCAAAACGGTGTTTGCAGAATTAGCACGTCCTTCTTCCACTAGGTCGAAATGCAGCTCGATATGAGAGCCACTAGGGCAGAGCAAGGTAACATCATGGGTGCCCCGCTCTTTTTCCGTATAGGACAACTCTTTTACCAAAAGGGCCACTGCTTGTTTTAGATCCTCTTTGCGGACCAAGATATCCGCATCGCAGCTGGTTCGCATCCACGGATTAGGGTAATATGCCCGCAAAACAGATCCTTTCAGCGGCATAAAGGAAATCTGTGCTTTTTCCAAAGCCTCACAGGTCCTTTTATATTCATAGTCCAGCTGCATATAACGCACAAAAGCGGACATTGCTGCCTGCTTACACTTTACCAGGGCTTCATTTTCCGGCAAGGCCAGCTTGCTGACCGCCTGCCCCACCAAATGGGCCAGGTCGTGCTTGACGGCAAGCGTATGAACGCTATCCAGCATTTCCGGGGTGCAGGCAGTTTTTACTTCTTCACTGATGGTTTCGCCGCAAATC
Organism: Faecousia sp.; assembly: GCA_045538415.1. GTDB lineage: Bacteria > Bacillota > Clostridia > Oscillospirales > Oscillospiraceae > Faecousia. The sequence goes on from JAZSRI010000025.1 coordinate 17,303, forward strand.
ACATTGCGAATCAGGGCAAACAGCACCGCCTCTGTGTTCATACGCTCACTTCCTTACATGTAAAATTCCTTATACCACTGGGCAAATTTCCGCAAGCCCTCCCGAAGGCTGGTATTGGGCTTAAAGCCAAAGTCACGCTCCAAGGCGCTGGTGTCGGCGTAGGTCACCGGCACATCGCCGGGCTGCATGGGCACCAGCTCTTTATGGGCTTCAAAATCATAGTCCGCAGGCAATACACCGGCGTCAATCAGCTCCTGCTGCAGAATGTCCACGAAGTCCAGCAGGTTTTCGGGGCTATTGTTGCCGATATTGTACACCCGGTAAGGGGGGATGGGCAGACCGTCCTCTCCCGTCACCTTTTCCGGGGCGTTGCACATCACATGCTTGACACCGGTGACAATATCATCCACATAAGTAAAGTCCCGCTTGCAGTTGCCGAAGTTGAAGATCTGAATGGTCTTCCCCTCCCGGAGCTTGTTGGTAAAGCCAAAATAGGCCATATCCGGGCGGCCAGCAGGACCGTAAACGGTGAAGAACCTTAGGCCGGTAGAGGGAATGTTATACAGCTTACTGTAGGCATGGGCAAACAGCTCGTTAGACTTCTTGGTAGCTGCGTAGAGGGATACCGGGTTATCCACCTTGTCCTCGGTGGCATAGGGCACCTTCTTATTGGAGCCGTATACAGAACTGGAGCTGGCATAGACCAGGTGCTCCACCGGGTGATTTCGGCAGGCTTCCAGAATATTGTAGAAGCCGATGATATTACTCTCGATGTACACATCCGGGTTGGTAATGGAATACCGGACGCCTGCCTGGGCCGCCAGATTCACCACCACAGCAAAGCCATACTTTTCAAACAGGCTGTCCACCAACGCCTTGTCGGCTATGTTGCCCCTGACAAACTCCCACCGGGAGGCAGGATGGGCCGCCGCTTCCTTTTCGATCTGGGCAAGGCGGTACTCCTTGATGGACACATCATAGTAGTCATTCACATTGTCAAGACCCACAACCGTTACAGGCTCCACGGTGCGCAGCAGTTCCAACACCAGATTTGCTCCGATAAAGCCGGCAGCACCGGTAACAAGAATGGTTTTATTTCTCAGTTCAACATTAGGCGTCAACATATCAATACTTTCTCCAAACCATTTTATTAACCACGCCGGTGTAAGACTGAATGAGTTTTACCACCTTGGTGGATACATTCTCTTCCACATAATCCGGCACGGGGATGCCGTTGTCCCCTTCTGCCACCATAGCCACTGCGGTGTCCACCGCCTGCAGGAGGGAGTTCTCATCAATGCCCGCCAGGACAAAGCAGCCTTTATCCAAAGCCTCCGGGCGCTCCGTGGAGGTGCGGATGCACACCGCCGGGAAGGGCTTGCCGATGGAAGTAAAGAAGCTACTTTCCTCCGGCAGCGTGCCGCTGTCGGACACCACCGCAAAGGCGTTCATCTGCAGGCAGTTGTAGTCGTGGAAGCCCATGGGTTCCTGGCGGTTCACCCGCTTGTCCAGCACAAAGCCAGAGGCATCCAGCCGGTTGCGACTGCGGGGGTGGCAGGAATAGAGGATGGGCATGTCGTACTTTTCTGCCATTTTGTTGATGGCGGTGAACAGAGAGGTAAAGTTCTTCTCTGTGTCGATATTCTCCTCCCGGTGGGCAGACAGGAGAATATATTTACCTTTCTCCAGACCCAGACGCTCATGGATGTCGCTGGCTTCAATCTTACTCAGGTTATTATGCAACACCTCTGCCATGGGAGAACCGGTGACATAGGTTCGCTCTCTGGGCAGGCCGTTATCTGCCAGATACCGGCGGGCATGCTCAGAATAGCACATATTCACATCGGAGATGATGTCCACGATCCGGCGGTTGGTCTCCTCCGGCAAGCACTCGTCCTTGCAGCGGTTGCCCGCCTCCATATGGAAAATGGGAATGTGCAGCCGCTTGGCACCGATCACAGAAAGGCAGGAGTTGGTATCACCCAGCACCAGCACTGCGTCGGGCTTGACCTCCACCATGAGCTGATAGGACTTGGCAATGATATTGCCCATGGTCTCACCCAGGTCCTTACCAACGGCATCCAGATACACATCCGGATCTGCCAGCTCCAAGTCGCGGAAGAATACGCCGTTCAGGTTATAGTCATAGTTCTGACCGGTATGGGCCAGCAGTGTATCAAAATACTTGCGGCACTTGGTAATCACCGCCGCCAGGCGAATGATCTCCGGCCGGGTGCCCACGACAATCAGCAGCTTCAGCTTACCATTATTTTTGAAAGAAGCCATGGCTCATTCCTCTACTTTCTCAAAGAAGGTGTCCGGTTTTTGGGGGTCAAACTGCTCGTTGGCCCACATAACCGTGACCAGATCCTCTGTATCGCTTAAGTTTATGATGTTATGGGTGTAGCCGGGCAGCATATGGATTGCCTGGATTTTTTCTCCGGATACTTCAAAGTTCAGCACTTCCGAACCGCCGATCTTCCGCTGCTGGATCAGGGCTTTGCCCGCCACCACAATGAAGAACTCCCACTTGGTGTTGTGCCAGTGCTGACCCTTGGTGATACCGGGTTTGGAAATGTTCACAGAAAACTGGCCGCAATCGGCGGTTTTCAGCAGTTCCGTAAAGCTACCCCGGTCATCGCAGTTCATCTTCAGGTCGAAGATGGCACCTTCCTTGGGCAGGTAGGAAAGGTAGGTAGAATACAGCTTCTTGGCAAAGCTGCCCAGGGGAATCTGGGGCATGACAAGCGTTTTGGGCTGCTCCTTGAAACTTTGCAGCAGCTCTACAATTTCCCCTAAAGTCACCTTATGGGAGATGGGTGCCGCACAATAGCGGCCATTTTCGCACAGTACGGTATCGATGCCATCAAACTCGCAGCGGTGCTCCTTGCCTTCCAGTGCGTCCAGCATTTCCTCCACCAAATCGTCAATGTACAGAAGCTCCAGCTGAACTGTAGGGTCATTGACCTGGATCGGCAAGTCGTTTGCGATGTTGTTACAGAAGGTGGCAACCGCGGAATTGTAATTGGGGCGGCACCACTTGCCGAACAGATTGGGGAAACGGTACACCAGCACCTTGGCGCCGGTTTCCTCCCCATAAGCAAACACCAGATCCTCCCCTGCCCGCTTGCTCCGGCCATACTCGCTGTCATAGCGGCCGATACAGGTGGCTTGAATAGAGGAAGAGATCATCACGGGGCAGGTATTGCCGCATTCCTTCAGTGTATCGAGCAGTGTGGATGCAAAGCCGAAGTTGCCTTGCATAAACTCCTCCTGATGCTGGGGACGGTTGACACCTGCCAGATTAAATACAAAATCCGCCTTTTCACAGAAGCTTTTCAGCATTGCGGGCTCGGTGTCGATATCGTATTCGTAAATTTCGCCGATGGTGAGATTGCGGGTGCGATTTTTGCCATCCCGGATGGTTTTCAGGTTTTCCACCAGATTCCGGCCTACGAAGCCTTTCGCACCAGTAACAAGGATATTCATACGCATACTCCTTAATAGGCAATGCCCTGCTTGTCCAGCTCGTCGCGGATGTACTGCAGGCTCAGCAGCTTCTTTTGCACCTCGGCCACATTCAGAAGCTCAGTGTTGCTGGAGTTGAACTCGGTGAGGGGGTTCCGGTCCACATCGCCCTGCTTGAAGAATTTATCGTAGTTCAGGCCGCGCTTGTCGCAGGGGACCCGGTAGAAGTCACCCATGTCGATGGCACCGGCGCATTCCTCGTTGGTAAGCAATGTCTCATACATCTTCTCGCCGTGTCGGATGCCAATAACCTTGATCTCGTGACCGGGGGCAAACAGGCCGGTGACTGCCTGGGCCAGCACCTCAATGGTACAGGCCGGTGCCTTCTGCACCAGAATGTCGCCGCTTGCGCCGTTTTCAAAGGCAAACAGTACCAGATCCACCGCCTCATCCAGACTCATAATGAACCGGGTCATAGAAGGCTCGGTGATGGTGATGGGGTTTCCTGCCTTGATCTGCTCGATCCACAGGGGGATGACAGAGCCACGGGAACACATGACATTGCCGTAACGGGTGCAGCAGATCTTGGTCTTTTCCGGCGCTACGGTACGGGACTTTGCAACGATGACCTTTTCCATCATGGCCTTAGATGTACCCATGGCGTTGACGGGATAGGCGGCCTTGTCGGTGGACAGGCACACAATGTTGCTGACGCCTGCCTCGATGGCGGCGGTGAGCACATTTTCTGTACCCATTACATTGGTCTTTACCGCCTCAATGGGGAAGAATTCGCAGGAAGGAACCTGCTTCAGCGCTGCGGCATGGAAAATGTAGTCCACGCCGTACATAGCGTTCTTCACCGATGCCAGATCTCTTACATCGCCGATGTAGAACTTGATCTTCTCAGCCACCTCGGGCATCTTAGCCTGGAATTCGTGGCGCATATCATCCTGCTTCTTCTCATCACGGGAGAAGATGCGGATCTCGCCGATATCGGTCTTCAAAAAGCGGTTCAGCACCGCATTGCCAAAGCTACCGGTACCACCGGTGATCATAAGGGTTTTATCTTTAAAAAGTGACATCTTTTTTCCTCCACTTGATAGTCGCCAAATCTTTTAAAATCCCAAAAAACGACTTAATCTTTATCAATTTGATCCCACAAGGAATCGCGTAATTCTGCTTTTTGACAGAATTACCGCACCCAAGCCAATATGTTTATTTGCCAGATCCGATATAAACCAAAACATAGCAAACAGCCAAATCAGCATGAGTAAAAACCACAACTGATTCGGTGCCAAGCCAAAGACAAACTTTTCTAAATACCGTTTCCTTCTATTTTCTGGCTCTCAAAAGTGTTTGAACGAAGCCGTTTATCATTTCTGGTTATATTTCTAAATCCAGTGGTTTTTACCACTGTGCAAATATCTACTCGCTCTTTTGGATTTGGTTTAAATACCTGGTCATATTGATTGGCACATCGCCATGGGTTGTATCATTAACAACATAACCGTCTTTTTCATATTTTTTAACGAATACAACCCGCACATCCGTATGTGTAGAGTGCCACTCCGGATTTGCTGTGATAAATAACTTGTTTCGGAACGGAAGATTACAAAAAGCCCGAAAATCCTCATAGGTACAACCGTTTTGATCGTTGCATTTGACAACCAAATTGTCCATATTTATCCGAAGCTTTCGCCGGTTCCACTTTTCTTTTGCATCAGCAAAATTTGTGTAGTGTATAAATATGATATCAACATCATCAATTCTTCCTATAATCATATCCTCCAACGCAAAGTTGTATCTTCCACTTTCCTTTCTTTGCCGAAGGATATCTGCCACATGAGACTCCTGCCAACTAATCTGGACAACATCCTGAGCCAAATAATGTGGTAGGTTACCGAGAAAACGGATATAGTCCGTCGGTGGTATCCAGCAGCCGATAGTAGGTGTAAGGTATGACAAGGCAAATTTATCGTATATCACACCGCCAAAGCAATTGTTTGATAATATAGTAAATGTCTGATTTTTCAAAGATATCCGATAGAAATTGGCCAGCACTCTCTTTAACCGTCGCTTAATTTGCGCTTTTGTCAGCATAATCTTCCTCCGCATAAATATAGATAATTAAACAACGCGAATCAATGAACAAACCTTGTTATAATCTCTTTTAAGTCCCCCTGTGCCATGCAAACGGCTCAAACCATTTGACCTTATATTCCCGAATATACTTAACCGCAAACGTAATAGGCCATTACAGAAGCCAACACTGCACCGCAGATACCCATAAGCGGGATCATCAGCAGGTTTATCACCATGCTGTGATACAGTACAATGATTAACACAAGGATTGCTTTTACATAATTGCCGTTAGCCAGTTCATTTTCTTTTTTTGATTATTTGCTCTTTCATTTGCGCGCTATCTCCAAAGACAAACTTTTCTAAATACTGTTTTCTTCTACTTTTTGGATCTCAAAAGTGTCTGAATGTAGCCTTTTATCATTTCTCGTTCTTTTTTAAACATGCACAGAGTGAAAAAGTACAATATAACGCAAATCAAAATTGAAAGAAGTGACCACCAAATTGAAGTGCTCACCATTTTCAGGAGAACAGCAGCAAAACACATTACACCTGATGAAATCATGCACGGCGCTAATTTTTGCAGTGTCGTCTTGGGGCTGATCCCACAAACTGTATACATCAATATAAAGCCAGGAATGATCAGATCCAATCTCACGATCGACCGCGTATAAACAAGTGCTTCAAATCCTACGCTTGCAGACCAAACACATGCCGGCACCAATATTCCCAAATCGAGTATCTGCAGCAGCAAAGGAATCATAAACTTTCCTTTGGCCCGATATGCCAGGCTGTTTAAACTGAAAAAAATGGTCCTGAGCGCTAGGGTTACAGCAGTAATTCCAACGATCACAGATGCTTCAGACCACTGATTGCCCAACATAATTTCCGTTGCCAGATCCCTATACAGAAACATTCCCAAGCCTAACGGGAGTAGAAATGTGCATAAAATCGTCTGCGTCCCGGAAAACATCTCGGTGAAAGCCTTTTTATCACTCTGCAAACGCGAAAGCGATGAATACAGCACAGGCGTTATGGAGGCCGTTACAATGGCAAACAAATTGGTAATGATACTAATGGAATTTTTATATAATCCCAGCTGATGCTCAGACATCATGCTGGCAATCAACAGTGCATCGATCCAATTTGTGCCCCAGATAGCCAAGCCGTCCAGTAAAGTGACTGTTCCAAACTTCAGCATATGCCGCAGTTGCGAGAAGTTAAAATAGAAATGCGGTTTATAGCCTCCAACAGCGATCAAAAGAACAGACCGCACCACGGTGCCTACAATATTGCCAATGATCAAGGACCAATAATCGAAGCCCAAAAGAGCAAGAGGGATCGTAACCACCAAAGGAATAAACGATGCGGGAACTCTAACATAAAACAGTTTTTTAAACTCTAGTCGCTTCTTGATAATACAGTTTTGTATTCCTATGATTCCGGACAAGGGAATCACAACACCTGATATAGCGATGACTTCCCCTAAATCGCCGTTCCCGGCAAAGCCGGAGATCGCATCCCGGAAAAGAACGATCGTCCCCCATATCAGCATCGAGAAGATCAAGTTGGTCCAAAAGGCAACATCGATATGCTGCCGTTCCTCTTGTTCATTTTTGAATTCATGTTGAATAAGAAAATTTTGAAATCCGGACTCAACAAACACATCCGCAAAAGCAATGACCATGTTCACAGTAGCCAGCACACCGAAGGCTTCTGGGGCAAGAATCCTCGCCAATATCATATTGATAATTGGCGAGATGATTTTTGCAAGCACTTCCGTTATTGATGACCATTTGGTGGCATTCAGTGTCTTTGCTTTAATTTCATTCGTGTTCATTTTAAAGATATATCCCCTTGAAATATTTATCGCTAATAACTTTGTCAACTTCCTCTGTCACGATACCGGGGGAGATTTCCCCATTGTACACTCCGCTGTCAGCGGATATCTGCAGGGATTGTTATGTGGGTGTTCACATTTCTAACCGTAGCAGGATCGCTTACCTTTTCTTCAGCCGTCAAATTTATCTCCTGCTGCTCCAACTCAACAAGCCTGAAACCAATGGCAACCAGCTGGGTCAGCAATGTTGCCGACATATACGCAATGATTCCTGCGTGCAAAAACAAGGTCGCAAGCATAAATGCGCAAAACAGGAATGCCAAATTATCCTTCGTGCGCTTTCTCGAAGCCTTTCTCAAAGCCATGATCGTTTTGAAATACGGGATGTAGTACAACAAAAATCCGACCAGACCCAAATTGGTCAGCAATTCCACATATGTGTTATGGGAGTACATATTTATTCCGAAAACTGCACTGTTTAGTTCTGTATATGCATTTTCTCCATGTCCCAAAATTGGGCTTCTAATAAAGAAATACACGCCATTGGCAAACAGCTCAAATCGATTGCCTGCGCCTGCTTCCATCGAATCTGCCTCAAAGCGCTTACCGATGCTCTCATAAAGCACCTCATTGGTCATCATGATATTCCACAGCACCGCAAAGCCGAGAACCACACCGACAAGCAAAAGTATTTTCTTTGCCAGAGAAATGGTATTCATTTTTCTCCATGCAAAAATAACGATCATAATCGCAGGGCAAAGGATATATTTTCTGCCTCCCGAAAGGAAAAGCATATACAGCTCTAAAACGCACATGATCAATGCAATGATTTTCGTAGACTTCCGTTTCGCTACAATTACCGTTATAACAGCAGCAAAAAATGTTATCATTACATATTCTGCAAAATTATTTGTGTTACCGCCTGTCAATGTTGAGCCTAATCTATTATCAATGTGGAGCACTTCATTTGTTAACAACACAACAAACAGCACTCCGCCTGAACAGGCCAATAAGAAAAGAAATTGCTTAATACATGCTTTATCTCTTAAGGTTGAATAGAATGCGATTGCTACAATTGCGGTTTCGAAAATATTGATCGACACATTCATTCCATTATCTGCAACTGTATATAAATTGGATATAAACGAAATGGCAATGATACCTAAATACCAAAGAAAAAATCTGTTCAACCTAAGGACGATTTTTCCCTCAAAAAGCATCACCACCACTGCGATCAAAGCACTACCAAATCGCAGCATCGGTATGATCCGTGCATTAAACCCTAACAACGATTCAAGAAAGAACAGGCAACCATATAAGCATAGCATGGTATGTGATATAAAAATCAAAAATCTGCTCATGCGGCCTAATGGCTGTGTTGAACCTGCTGGATGTAAGTTATCCACCGTTTCAACACCTCCTTTTCAGCAAAACGCTCCTTAACACTGAATCCGTTTTCGATTATCCTTTTGGACAGATTTTCATCCTCCAGCAGATTTGCCATGGCTTTGGCCATACCAGTAGCATCTCCTCGTTCAACAAGCAAACCGTTTACACCGTTCTCAATTAATAATTCTGCACCGCCCGGGCTACACTTTGTTGAAACCACCGGAACACCAACACACATACTTTCAATAATTGCGTTCGGTATACCCTCATAATCCGAAGATAATGCCATTACTTTTGCCTCTCCAAGTGCCCTATGAACATTGTTAGTGACCCCGCAGAGGCAGATACGGTCTGAACACCCGGAATCTTCGATCATTTTTCGAACACTTTCCTCATCGGGACCGCTTCCATATAAATACAACTGATATGCGGGAAATGCATCTGCAAGCATTGAAAATGCTTTGATGAGCACATCCTGCCGCTTTTGTTTTAGGTCCAGGCGTGCAATGGACACGATAATATCTTTTTTCTCGCCATCATATGGTGACAGCACATCCTCATCGAACACAGGATTGGGGATCACGACACCTTTCTTTTGCACACGCGCGTTGAAAAAAGCTTTGGCTTGTTCCGTTTGAAAAACAAAGCCGTCTGCCATAGAAAATATGGAGAAAATCACCTTATCATGACGCCCGTGGCGGGAGTAAGGATCTGCACGCTCAGATACAATACATTTCACACCGGTTAGTTTTCCGGCAATTACACATGCCGTGCGCCACAAATCTATAAAGCTGATGATCACCGCAGGCTTGATTCTACGAATATAACGGACAACCTCTGCGACACAATCCATCAAGCGTAATATAGTATTCTTTTTATCGGAAACCCTGAGACTATAGCGAATTATTTTTTCACTGACATGACGAGCATCTTTGCTTCCTTCCTCTGTCAGCAGATATACTTCATAGCCATTCTCGGCAGCAAAATTTGCAACGCCCAAAAAATTCTTTTCCGCACCGCCATAGCCAAGTGCCGGCGCAACAAAAAGCAGTTTCTTGTTATTCATCCCTCTAAACACGAAGATGCCAACCTTCGTTCCTCCGATTTATCAAATTGATGCCAAGAAACCATACAAACGTATCAGCTCCCACATCTGCTCTACACGCATTCCACGCCTGTACCTCACATCATACCGGGCTTTGACCTCCCGGCAATACTCCGGCAGCCGCCATATTCTACCGTGCTCATTTTTCAGTGCTCTTCCCATGAAGAGCAAGAAGGACAGCCATTGGAATATGCCAGGCATGAAGTATTTTTTTATAACATATGTGTTGATATACGCATTTTTCTTCTGCCAATACGGCGATTTTCTGGTAGACTGGCTGGGCATATGGGTGATGCACATCGGCTCAAAATACAGGATCTTCTTGCCTTCACGGAATGTGCTGAGTGCGAAGTACAGTTCCTCTGACCCATAAATAATATTATCTGGGTACAAACCATCCCAAGAGATCCTGTGTTTAGCTATGAAGTGACTGAATCCCGTAAAGCCTTTTACATAACCCATCTTCCCAAATGGCTCGCCCCGGCGAAAGCCGCCCACTACATAACAATTCTTCGCCGTGTCGAAGCAATTGGTGCTCATAGCAAACAATTCTTCGTCCCTGAGGATCGTCTCGTATGCTTCATCCAAAATCAAGCCCTCTGTGCTCACGACGGCATCGTCATCGATAAAATAGCACACATCGCCCGAAGCAAGACGGTAGCCGAGATTGCGTCCGCCAGCCACGCCAAGATTTTTTTCTTGTTTGTAATATCGTATATTCAGCGCTTTATCCAGATTGGCAATGTCCTGCTCCGTCGAATCGGTAGAACCGTTATCCACGATCACATACTCATGCTCTATGCTGATATGCTCCTCACAGGACAAAATAGAACGAATCAGTTCTTGAGAACGATTCATTGTTATATAGACGATTGAAAGCATATAACCCCCCCTTGATTTGAAAACACTGCTTTGAAAGATATACAGCTGATGCGTAAGAACGATTTACATTTTGTAGTATTCACGCAGAGCCTTATCCTTTTCCTTGCCGGTCAGGTGACCTAAGTGCAGGGATTCCCTTTTCAGCTTTTCCAGGTATTCTTCCGTCGTCTTGATCACCCGGCAGGGAACGCCGGCCGCCACGGAATTATCGGGAATATCCTTCGTGACCACGCTTCTGGCACCGATGACTACATTGTTGCCAATATTCACACCAGGCAGGAGCATGGTCTCTTCGCCAATATAGACATTATTGCCTACGGTGATGGGTTTCGTGATCTCCAGATCCGGGATCTGATCCCGGAAGATCAGCGTACCACCGTCATGGGCGATAAATTTGCAGCCGCCGGTGATATGGACATTGTCACCGATGGTTATGATCCACGGCTCACTGCCCCAGCTGACCGGTCCATAAAAATGCGGATTCTTTCCCACCTTAACACCGATCTTACGGGCGTATTTTTCCGGGTTCATCCGTGCGGAAAGAATTTGAAAAGGCTTGGTAAACAATTTGCAAAATCGTTTGAGTGTCATTTCTTGTCCTCCCGGGTAACGGGGGGCAGTTTAAACTGCTCGCCCATGATAAAGTCAAATTCGTCGGGTGTGAATTTGGTGTAACCGCTGGCATTGTAGAAGGTCAGTTCACCGAAGACTACCTGGCCCTGTACATCGTAGAAGTCAACGCGCACGTGGGGAAAATCCTTAGCCAGCACTTCCGCCGTTGCTACCATTTCGTCAAAGCAGGCGGGTTTGGGGATCGGCTCGGTGATTGGCTTGAAATCCAGTCGGTAATAGGGCAGCTGATTGAAATCACGGTCAAAGAAGCCTAGCTTTCCATTGTCGTGATTGTCTGTATAATCAATCATGGTGTACAGACAAAACACCTTGCCGTCAAAGCAGAAAAACTTATAATCCGGCAGGTCGTTTGCATCGTTGCGAGGGATCAGCCGCTCCACCAAAATCCGCGGCTTGCAGTCCTTATAGCACCACTCTCTGCCGTAGGAATAGCTGTCATCTTGATACCACTGTTCCATCATTTGGCGTAAAGCGTTAAAATCTTCTTTGGATTTATCAGAAACAAAGTAATTTAGTCCGCTTCCCACAGAGCACTTTAATGCAAAGCTGTCGGGCAACGCCTCAAAATCCACATCCTCAGGTCTGTCATAAACCGCATAGATAGGATTGAGCAGATGCCCAAATCCCTTTTCCTCGATATAGGCTCGAACCGTATACTTATCGGAACACTTGGTCATCAGCGCTGTTCTATAGCTGAGCTTGTACCACTGCAGCTTTTCCGTATAACGGCGGGGATCTTTCAAATTCAGCTTGTTGCCGGTTTTAATGCGGTATTGCAACCGCACCATAGGCGCATCCGGGATCCCCTTCATCAGTCGCAGAAGCTTCAATCGGGTTTCCTGCGACCGTATCAACTTTTTATAAAAATTCATATTACGCCTCCAGAAAACGCTGCATTTCCTGTTTGAAATTCATGCAATAGAAAGGACTGTCAGAACAGTTGCGTTTCATTTGAAGCAACTGTGTATCCGTTGATTTCAGAATCGCTTCGTATACACTTTCCAGTTCACTATTTTCGCAAATATAGCCGTTAAATCCGTTTTGGATGTATTGACGCAGGTCGCTGGTGTCTGAGCAAAGCACCGGTGTGCCACAGCTGATGGATTCCGACACCTTTGTGGGAAAACCGGACATGGTGGAGCGCTTTTGGTCCCGGATCAGCACCGTGAAATCTGCATCCGCCACCCCTGCCATTGCCTGGGCATTGGGGACAAGCCCGTGAAAGATCACCCGATCCCCCAGCTGCTCCAAAACCGCTTCGCCGCCCTGCCGCAGGTCTTCCGGGAACATCCGGATATACTGCTCCCGGGTCAAGCCAAAAATGTCAAACCGGAACGGACGGGTTCCCTCTGCCTGCATCGCATCTGCCAAAGCCGCAAACATCAAATCGATGCGGTCTTTCCACTGCTTCAGCGGTCTTGCCACGTCTGTAGATGTTCCGGCGTACACAAAGCGAACGCAATCGCTTTGTGTCATTTTTTCCGGTACTGTACTGCACGTTGCCGCCAGCGGTGGGATCACAACTGTCTTCTTTCCGTTTTTACTGTGGTAATTCGCCAGATAACTACTGATGCAGATCACACCGTCGCACTTGGGGATCACGCGGCCGTTCAGCAACCGGTGATTGTTCCAGCGGATCAGTGCACGCAGAGGATTGTGCCAATTCAGTTCAAACCAATCCACTTGATCGTAATAAACCGCAATGCCGTTTTTTCTGCACCAGCGGACAATGGCACAATTCTCTTTTTGAGTAAAGATCGCACCGTAGAGGATCACAGCAGCCAAGTCATTCAGATAACTTTTCAGCAAATCGGTGATCTGCGCAGCACCATTTCCCAGCACCCGCTCCATATTGCTGATCCCGATATTGTGGCACACAATGCCCCACGATTCTGTTTTCCCGTTTTTTCCGCTACCGATACAGATGGGCGTATAACCCAATTCCCGCAGCAGCAGGCAGTTACCCAGCACCCTTTTTCCGGATGCGTTTTGATCGGGAAACCCAAAATTCCCCACGTAGGCGACAATTTTGCCCATATCGACTCCTCTTCTCAATCCAAATGACTGAGCGCTTCTTTCATAATGGTATCCCAGGAATAATGCTCCGCGGCAAAGGCGCGCATATTGGCAACCACATTGGGATCACCGCGGTAACTTTCGTAAAATTCCCACACCCGGTCAAAATCAATGAGACTTTCATCCGAGGGAAAATTGCAGATATAGGGATAATCTTCCGGCACGGTAGGCTCACTGCCGGAGTAGATATAAGGAAGTCCCTTGGCAAAATACTCCTTGGTTTTCAGTCCGGTATCTTTCTTGCCGCCAACCCGGTGTTGGCCGAAGGGACCAAGACCCACGTTACACTTGCTGTAGATCTCATCCAGCTCCGTACCGCTCTTTTTTCCATAGAGGATCACACGGTCTTGCAAGCCATACTTTTCCACCAGCTGCTTGGTCTGCATGCTGACAGTGCCCACCAAATGGATATAAACCGCCCTATCCGGCTGCCGCAGGCGGTATTCCCGCAAGCTTTCGATCAATCGATCATAGCCATGGTAGGAATTTTCGTTGGCAACCGAAATCATATTCAGTTCGTCTTCCTTGCTGGCATAGGTATGGGGCAGGATACTTTGTACCTCCACACCCATATTCATAGTGTAAGCCTTCACACCATGCAACTCGGTCATATTTCCTTCTACCAGAAAATAGGAAAGATAGTCCTTAAATTTGCTTGCATTACACTTATACATTGCCACAATGTACTTTCCGCCCAAGCTTTTATAGCGAATGCCCGGAAAATATGCCAACGATTCCGCCACGATCTGCGCGCCCCTACTTTTCAGCTGGTGAAAAATCTGAAACAAAAGATTATTGGGTGCACCCATGCGTATATAACCAAGGTCAAAACCATCGGCAGTTTTCAGATATGCCAATGCAACCTTTTCCAGCCAGTAATAGCGGAGCTTTCGATTTAGTGTGCCAATAGGCGTGGGATACTTTTTATGGAATATGACCGTATCGTTATTGTTGAAAACCGACACGCCATCTCCGTCGTAGGCGGTATAGGTCACTTCCATACCCATCCTGCGCAGCGTGTGAATCTCCGAGCGAATCTTTTTCGTAATTCCAATAGAACCATCAGCTGGTGTATAGTTGACAAACATAAATGCCGTTTTTAAGTTTTCCATAGGATTCGTCCTCTCAGGAAAGAATTTTACGGATCTTCCCTTTATATGCCTCCACGACGATGGTACGGGAGAAGTTTTGCTCTACGTGGGCGCGGCCTACCTCTCCCCTTTGCTTGCGAGCTTCATTGGGCATTGCCAGGAACGCCTCGATTTTCTCCACCAATGCATCCACATTGCCGCCGGGGTAGATATAGCCGGACTGGCCGTCCACCACCGTTTCCCGGCAGCCGGGGTTGTCCGTGGTGATCAGGAATCTGCCGCTTGACGCATTCTCTAGCAGCACATTGCTCATGCCCTCGCCGTAGGTGGAAGGATGGATGATAGCATGGGCCCGGGCAATAAAAGGCTTCACATCCTTCTGACTACCCCGGTAATGAACAACATTCTGCTCACCCAACAGCCGCAGATCTTCCTCATAGTGGCTCTCTGTGGGCTCGATAAAGCCGATCATATTAAACTCCGTATTGGGGTAGTTTTCCTTGATCCGCTTTGCCGCAGCGATATAATCGTCAACGCCCTTATCGTGCAGCACACGGCCGATGTAATTGAATACCACCGGCTCGCCCTGCTGTCCGTTGCCACCGTCCGGATAGGACTGCAGCGGGAAACGAGTCAGGTCTACACCGGAGCCGGGGATCAGCTGATGGTCACCCTTGACCATTCCCTGCTCCAACGCCAGCTTTTGGTTGGTGGAATTCTGGAACATGATGCAGTGAGCACCCCGGTAAGCAAACTTGAAAAGTCCCATAATGAACGCACGCATAAGGCCCTTTTTGTTTAGTACGCTGCCAAAGCCCGTCACATTATTGATATACGGGATCTTCAGCTGCCGGGCTGCAATACTGGCATAGACGTTGGGCTTTGCCGTATAGGTCAGTACCACATCGGGTCTGTGCTTGGCAAAGAGTTTTTTATAGTGGCAATACAGCTTGAAATCCGCAACGATGTTGGTTCCCCGGCGGTCGATCACCGGGTCGTCATAAATGTAATCGATATGCTGCATCAGCTCGAATTTCTCACCGTAAGGACAGGAGATCAGCATATCGTAGCCCTCGGCAAACAGTCCTTCGATCAATTCCTTGCGGAAGCAGTATACATCGTCATCATTATTGGTCAGCAGCGCAATCAACGGCTTGCGTTTGGTATCCACATCCATTCCTCCCTGTCATTTGGAAAGTATCGAGTCTTTCTCGTCTTGCGCATATTCCTTGCCCAGGACAGCGAAAACAGTCATAAACATGAGCTTGATATCGCCCCAGAAGCTGAATTTTTCGATGGCTTTCAGGTTATAACGCATCTTGCCGGGCAGTACCTGGTTTATGTAGACACTGTCCAAATTCTCCGCGCCCTCCAGCAACTTGTCCTCATCCTTGTAGAAGATGCTGGCAAGGCTGGTGACACCGGCAGGCAGTAAAAGTGTTGCCAGCATTTCCGGTGTGTACTGCGCCACATATTTGGGAACCTCCGGGCGGGTCCCCACAAAGGTCATGGTGCCCCGCAGAATGTCGATCAGCTGGCATATCTCATCCAGGCGGCATTTGCGGATCACCTTTCCAACCCGGGTGATCCGGCTGTCGTTGCCCACGGTCACTTGAGTGCCGATCTTGTCTGCATTGCTGACCATAGAGCGGAACTTAAAGATCCGAAACTGCTTGCAGTACTGAGTTACCCGCACCTGACGGTAGAATACCGGGCCGGGGGAATCCAGTTTGATGGCGATAGCCAGCACCAGAAACACAGGCGACAATAAAAGCAGCATAATCGCCGATACGACCACATCGAATATTCTTTTTACAAGCAGACTTGCCTGCTTTTCGCGCAGCCGGTCGTAGTAAGGCCTGACTGCGTCGGTTTTCAGTTCCGGTGGCAGCTTTTCCCATTTGCAAAGCATCATGCCATATATTCCTTTACAATAGCGGTATAATTTTCGATGATGTAATCCACCTGTTCGTTGGTCAGATTCGTGTGCAGGGGCAGGGTAATCTCGTTTGCGAAGTGAGCGTAGGCATTGGGGAAGTCCTTGATGTCATAGCCCAGATTCTTATAGGCGGTGTGCATGGGCAGCGGCTTGTAGTGGACGTTGCAGGCAATGCCCCGCTCTGCCATTTTAATGATGATCTCGTTTCGCTGCTCTGCCGTGACACCCGGAATCCGGGTCAGATACAAATGACCAGAAGATTGATATTCATCTGTATAATGCTCCAGGATCTGGATTCCCATAGGTTTTAGAGCCGCATCAAATCGTCCGATAATCTCCTTGCGTCTGGCCAGCATGGCATCATAACGCTCCAACTGCTTTAAGCCCATGGCTGCGGCAACGTCGGTCATATTACACTTGTACCATGTGCCGACAATGTCGTATTCCCAAGCGCCCAATTTCGTCTTAGCCAGTGCGTCTTTGGACTGTCCGTGCAGACTCAATAGCTGTAGCTGCTTGTAGATGGCCTCATCGTCGATGCCTGGGATCGTTTTCCATGTCAGAGCTCCGCCCTCTGCGGTAGTTAGGTTCTTCACAGCATGGAAAGAGAAGGAAGAAAAATCTGCCACCGCACCAATTTGCTTGTCCCCCAGTGTAGCCCCGAAGGCATGGGCCGTGTCTGCCATGATGGCAACTCTGCCTAATGCGGACTGTATCTCATTTGCAGGCTTGAACACATGTTTTTTGCCCTCTGCAATTTCAAACAGTCTGTCGTAGTTGCAGGGAATGCCTGCCAAATCCACAGGAATGATGGCTTTGGTTTTCTCGCTGATAGCAGCTTCAACCGCTGCATAATCCATCTCAAGGCTGTCCGGCTGAGAATCTACCAGTACCAGCTTAGCACCTACATGGCACACCACGGACGCAGAAGCTGTATATGTATAGGCAGGTACAATAATCTCATCCTCAGGACCCACCCCTAACACACGTAGCGCCAGCTCCGCACAGGCTGTCTGTGAATTCAGGCAGACACATTTATTCGTACCCACGCGCTTGGCAATCTTTTTCTCTAGCTCTTTGACTCGTGGACCTGTGGTGATCCAACCGGAACGAAGTGCTTGTGCAACCTCTTGTACCTCGCTCTCCGAGATGTCCGGAGGAGAAAACGGAATGTTTTGCTTATCGACTATACAGTTTGTCATTTCAACTCCTCCTCAAGTTAAAAGAAACTTGTATTTGAAGCATTATCTTCCTTTACCCACTCTGTGCTATTAATCAAATTGTTTTCCTTTACAGTTAAAACAATCTGATTTTCTTGTGCACAGATGTTATCAATAAGATATGGTCTGTCGAATATTTCACTAGCTAATGCAGCACTGTCTTCAAAGTGGCGATCCGGAGTATTGCCATCTTGGAATCTCAAAATAATGGGAGAAATAAATCGTCCTACAATAGGGTTCAGTTTGTAACTCATACAAAAACTCCTTTTTGTTCTACGCAATTTCCAACTGGTTCTTTTGTGGTTCAATTCCCACAGTACTAAGCTGCTGGATCTGCTCGGGTGTCAGTGTTTTTACGGTCTTTGACCGACCGGTGGGTTTGCCGTTTAGACGAGCCTTTTGCTCGGACAGCCAGCGGCGCAACCACACACCCTCCACCACATAATCGGTTGGCATGTTGGTGTGCCCGTGGGCTTCGTAGTACTGCTGCACAAGACGAAACTTGGCGTTCCATGGATCTTCCGGCTGCCATA
The DNA here is from genome assembly GCA_045538415.1 of Faecousia sp. Lineage (GTDB taxonomy): Bacteria > Bacillota > Clostridia > Oscillospirales > Oscillospiraceae > Faecousia. The sequence goes on from JAZSRI010000025.1 coordinate 35,558, forward strand.
CCATCCCCAGTGCATCCAGCTTTTTCTTTCTGAGTTCACTGAGGGTAGTTTTATACACTTCCCGCTGGCTACGAATCCAGCGACCCAGCCGAATGCCGTTTTCA
>JAZSRI010000098.1:0-21954 GCA_045538415.1 Faecousia sp.
CCTTTATAATGATGCCGCCGCCGATGACCATATCTCCGTCATAGAGCACAATGCCCTGACCGGGGGTGAGAGCCCGCTGGGGAGTGTCAAATACCAAGTCGGAGGCCAAGCGGTCTTAGGAAGACAAGACCTGATAACAACTCCTTGGCTCACAGAACGACATGGCTACGATCCGACTTGGAACAAAGATTTAAGCAGAGGGCGTTGCCCTCTGCTTTTTATAGTACCTTTATAATGATGCCGCCGCCGATGACCATATCTCCGTCATAGAGCACAATGCCCTGACCGGGGGTGAGAGCCCGCTGGGGAGTGTCAAATACCACCCGCGCCTTGCCGTGTTCCTCTGGGTATACAGTAGCCGGCTGTGGCTTGTGCCGGGAGCGGACTTTGGCCATGACCTTCATAGGCGCTTCCAAGGTTTCGAAGGGGAACCAGTTCCATCGGTCTGCCAGCAAAGCGTCGGAAAACAAGGCATCCTCCGGCCCTACGGTGACCGTGTTTGCCTGCATATCCTTATCACAAACATATACCGGCGCGCCCATGGCCAGTCCCAGACCTTTTCGCTGGCCAAGGGTATATCGTATGGCGCCATCATGTTGGCCCACTACATTACCATCCAGATCCAGATAATCTCCACCGGGGTAATCTTTGCCGGTGTAGCCTTTTAAGAAGTTTACATAATCTCCGTCCGGGATGAAGCAGATATCCTGGCTGTCCCGCTTTTTGGCGTTCACCAGATTATGCTCCAAAGCGATACCCCGGGCCTGCTCCTTGGTCAGTTCTCCTAAGGGGAACAGGGTGTGGGCAAGCTGCTCCTGATTTAAAAAGGCCAGAAAATAGCTCTGATCCTTTCCTTCATCCGGGGCTTTGCACAGCAAATATCTTCCGGTAACGTCATCCTGCCGGATGCGGGCGTAGTGGCCTGTGGCAATATAGTCGAAGCCCAGCTCCAGAGCCTTGTCCAGAAAATAAAAGAACTTCATAAATTGATTGCACCGCATGCAGGGGTTGGGGGTCAGGCCTTGCTCATAGGCCTGCGCAAACTGGTCGATGACAAAGAGCTTGAATTCCTCCTGGGCATCAAATACATGAAAATCCATCCCCAGACTCTCCGCTACCGTCCGTGCGTCCTGCTCGGGAGAATGACCCACAAGGCGGCTGCACAGGAGCATGGTGCCGCCGGCGCAGGTAAACCCTTGCTGCTGACACAGAACAGCGGCAACGGAGCTGTCCACCCCACCGCTCATGGCAACCAGAACCTTTTTTGGTGACACACAAACACCTCCTGGTTTGCAGAAATGAAAAAAGTCTTTGCAGTAAAGACATTTTAGCACACTGTATCCCAAAAAGCAACGTAGGAACAGGTCGAATTTTGTAATAATTTTATGTTAACGTTATGACCACAAGGAACCTTAAAACCAGAATAATTTTGATAAAATTACATATTTTTCCAACATTTTGGGAGAAAAAAGAGTAACAAAGATGTAATAAATTCGAAAAAAGGGTTGCAATTGGATTTATGTTCTGCTATAATGGCGACAGACTATTGTGAAAGGAGCATGCACCTGTGATGAAGCGAATTATCAGCTTTGCGCTGGCTATTGTGGTTTTATTGGGCCTTATGTCCGCAGGTACGGTTGTGGTATCGGCCACATCAGCGGAGCCTACTGGATCTGCAGAAGCTGCAGAAACCGGACTCAAAGCCAGTGATGAGTGCATTCGCATATTAAAAGAAGAGGAGGGCTTCAGCCTGAAGCCTTATTGGGATTACTCCCAGTATACAGTGGGTTTTGGCACCCGGTGTCCCAGTGATATGCTGGCTTACTACCAGCAGAACGGTATTACTGAGGAAGAGGCGCAGGTGCTCCTGGAAAACCATCTGACATCTATTGAGCTGGATTTAAACAAGCGGATCGTGGAGGGCTACGGTTTGGCCCTGACCCAGAACCAATTTGACGCGTTGGTGCTGTTCTCCTTTAACTGCGGCACGGGCTGGGTTTTTGATAATGACGGAACGCTCAACAAGGCGCTGAAAAGCGGTGCTGCGGGCAATGACCTCATCCGCGCTTTTGCCGTGTGGTGCAACGCGGGCGGACAGATTAAGGATTATCTGCTGCGGCGTAGATTGAGTGAAGCCAATATGTACTTAAACAGTGTCTATTCCCGGACACCTCCGGAGAACTACTGTTATGTGCTTTATGACGCAAACGGAGGAACTGCTTCCCCCAGAAGCCAGGGCTATGATTCAAATACCCCGGTGGCGCCCTATCCCACCGCTACATATGCAGGCTATACCTTTGTGGGCTGGTTTACTGAGCGTGAGGGCGGTACACAGGTGACCCAGCTGGACATAGCAACCAAGGGTGGTACTCTGTATGCCCACTGGGTGGACAGTGAGGGCAATCCCCCTAAAAAAGAGGTGCTCTCTGTGCCGGTTACAGTGAATGCCAATGATGTGAATCTGCGTAAGGGTCCCGGCACAAACTATACCATTGTGGGCAGTGCCAACATCGGGGATAAAATGACCATTACGGAGACCGCATCCAGCGGTACTCTGCGGTGGGGTAAATTTGATGGCGGCTGGATTTGCCTGCAGTATACGGATTTTGATACCGCATCCCAAAAGCCTGCGGTTCCTGAAGAAACCAAACCGGACGCTACGGAACCCTCCACTGAGGCGACAGAACCTTCCACGGAAGCGACCAAGCCCTCCACAGAAGCGACAAAACCTTCTACAGAGGCAACCAAACCCTCCACCGAGGCAACAAAGCCCTCCACGGAGGCGACAAAACCCTCCGGCGATAAGACGGAATCTTCCTCCACCGCCGGAACAACCACACCCCAGGAACCTGCGGGAACAATGGGTACCGTGCGTGTGGACAGTGAGCTGAATGTCCGCTCCGGCCCCAGCACAGGCTACGCCATTGCGGGCAAGCTGAAAAACGGAGACCGGGTCCAGATTCTGGAGCAGAAGGTCAACGGCACTATGGTTTGGGGTAAAATAAAGCAGGGCTGGATCAGCATGGATTATGTGACGCTGGACAGCACTTCCAACAATGAAAACGCGGGTCAGAGTGATTCTGGGGCAAAGTGGACCGGAACAGTGGTCAATTGCGATCAGCTTCGCCTGCGTAGTGGCCCGGGTACAAGCTATTCCTGCCTGGGTTATATTAAGGCAGGGGAGAAGGTAGCTATTTTTGAGAAAAAGACCAATGGCTCCATGGTTTGGGGCAAGGTGAACAACGGCTGGATTAGTCTGGACTATGTAACTTTGGACAGCGATTCCTCTGCAGGCGGTACTTCCGGTACCGGCACTGAGGCAAAGTGGACAGGCACCATTGTGGACTGTGACAGACTTCGCCTGCGCAGTGGTCCCGGCACCAGCTATACCTGCCTTGGCTATATCAATGCCGGGGAAAAGGTAGCCATTTTTGAAAAGCGAACCAATGGCTCCATGGTTTGGGGCAAGGTGAAAAATGGCTGGATCAGTCTGGATTATGTGGCCATAGATGGAGAGAATACGGCTTCCTCCAATAAGGGTGAGGCGGTATCCCTGTCTGGAACAGTGGACGCAGAGGAGTATCTGAGAGTCCGCAGCGGCCCAGGTGTGAATTACTCCATCGCCGGATACCTGTACCCCGGAGATAAGGTGCAGATCACTGAGAAAAAGTATAGCGGCTCTACTCCTTGGGGCAAGGTAACAAAGGGTTGGATTTGTATGGATTACGTGAAGCTGACCCAGGAGGGAGATACTCAGAAGCCTGCTGACACCCAGCAAAAGGAACCGTCCAAGACCGTAAAGACTGTTACAGCAAGCTGCCTGTGTGTCCGCAGCGGTCCCGGCACTGGTAACAGCATTGTCAGCTACCTGTACTACGGAAGCAAGGTAGAGATTACCGAAACCAAGAAGGTAGGCGACATGACCTGGGGTAAAATCTCCAACGGCTGGATTAGCATGGACTATGTGTCCTGAGACTCCAATTCTAAATGTGCTTTAACAGGAAAACTCCCGGCAGTTTGGCTTTAAACTGCCGGGGCTTTTTATGCCGCCAGACAGGAATCCGGCATAGGAAAAGCAGTAGTATTTATTCAAAAATACTGGGGGCAAGAAAGTATATCTTGCTTTTTTCCCTCTTTTTGGATATAATAAACTGATTCATTTTTTATTTGTGTGTACGAGGTTATAACAGTGTACTTAAAAAGCTTGGATGTACAGGGATTTAAGTCCTTCCCGGATAAAACGACCATCCGTTTTGGCGATGATATCACCGCCATCGTTGGTCCCAACGGTTCCGGTAAATCTAATATTTCCGATGCCATCCTGTGGGTGATGGGTGAGCAGAGTACCAAGACCCTCCGGGGCGCCAAGATGGAGGACGTGATTTTTGGCGGAACCCAGAAGCGGGCCGCGGTGGGTTTTGCTGAGGCCACGCTGACCCTTGACAATACAGACCGGGCGCTGGGTTACGATGCGGATGAGGTGATGATCACCCGCCGTTACTACCGTTCCGGAGATTCTGAATACTATATCAACCGCCAGAGCGCCAGACTGCGTGATATCCATGAGCTGTTTATGGATACAGGTCTGGGCAGGGAGGGTTATTCCAACATTGGACAGGGCAGGATTGATGAAATCCTCTCTTTGAAAAGCGCTGACCGGCGGGAGATTTTTGAGGAGGCCGCGGGTATCTCCAAATACCGCCACCGCAAGGAGGAGACAGAGCGCAAGCTTGCCCATACGGAGGATAACCTGCTGCGTATTGGGGATAAAATTTCCGAATTGGAACTGCAGTTGGAGCCTCTGCGGGTACAGTCTGAGAAAGCGAAGAAGTATCTGGCGTTGAAAGAGGAACTGCAGGGCGTTGAGGTTGCGGTGTGGCTGGACAAGCTGGAGAAACTGTCAGCGGAGGCGCAGAAAGCCCAGGAGGATTATAACTCCGCTTCCTTTGTGCTGAAGCAGGCTCACGAGGAACTTAACAGCCTCTATGATACCACAGAAAAGATGTCTGCCGAACTGCGGCTGCAGAACGAACAGGTGGAGAATCTGCGGGTTAAGACCAGCATGCTGGAGGCTGCCCATCAGCAGATGGAGGGCCAAATCGCTGTGCTTCAGGGCGCGGTAAAGAACAATGAGGAGAATATCCGCCGCAGCCAGGAGGATCTTCAGGGTCAGCAGGACCGCAGCAGCGGCATTGCTGCTCAGATTACCCAGGCGCAGCAGCGGGTGGCAGGGATTGACGCTGCCCTTGCGGAAAAGGAAACCCTGCTCCAGCAGCTTCAGCAGCAGATGACGGCGCTGACAGCGGATGCCCAGGGTATCACTCGTCAGTTTGCGCTTTTGCAGACAAGGCAGGTGCAGCTGGCTGCTGATCAGGCGGTGCGGGAGGCAGATCTTCGGGCTGTGGCTTCCAGACAGGAAGAAACCCAGCAGCGTCAAAGCCAGCTTCTGGCGGATCTGGAGGCGGGCAAGGAGCGGAAAACCTATGCCCAAGACCAACTTAACCAGTGCAAAAAACTGCTTGCAAAGGCAAAAGAGGAAGTTACTGCCAACCAAAATACCATTGCAGGCTATACCCTGCGCCAGTCCACAAGAGATCAGCGCAGAGACAGCCTTGCCCAGCAGCTTCAGCAGCTTCAGCGGGAGCTGGATTCCGTAAAGGCCAAGACCCGGGTGTTCCGGGCTATGGAGCAGGATCTGGAAGGGTATCAGAAATCTGTCAAGCAGGTGATGCAGGAGGCGAAGCGGGGCGCTCTGCGCCGGATTCATGCCCCTGTTTCCAAGCTGATCCGCACAGAAGATGATTATACAGTGGCCATCGAGATTGCTCTGGGCGCCGCGATGCAGCAGATCGTTGTGGATACAGAACAGGACGCAAAGGCGGCAATTGCCTTCCTGAAACGGACAGGTGGCGGACGGGCAACGTTTTTGCCTATTTCTGTTGTCAAGGGGAAGCGCCTTTCCGAAAACGGTCTTGAAAGCTGCGACGGCTTTATGGGAATCGCGTCCCAATTGGTAAACTGTCAGGATACCTACCGGCAGATTGTGGAGAATTTGCTGGGCCGCACAGTAATCGTGCGGGATATTGACGCCGCAGTGACCATGGCGAGGAAATACGCTAACCGGTTTAAGATTGTTACACTGGACGGTCAGGTGGTCAATCCCGGCGGTTCTATGACCGGCGGCAGCGTGAATAAAGAGGCAGGTATTCTCAGCCGTGCCAACGAGTTGGAGCGGTTGCGTGTAAAGGAAAAGCAGCTGGAGGAGAAATTCACCGCTGTGGAAGCAGACTATCAGGAAGCTAAGCGGTCTGCCCAGCAGGTGCAGTTTCAGCTGGAAACTGCCAGAGAGCAGCTTGCGGAGGCGGAAAAACAGGTGCTTACCCTGGAAGGGCAGCAGAAGCAGTATGAAATTCTGCTGCAGGCCATTGTGGACGCGGAGGAGAGCACCTGCCGGGAACTGGAGAATCTGCGTAAACGTGGCAATGAGGACGGACAGCAGCATGCCGCTTTGCAGGCGGAGCTGAAAGTCTATACAAGCCAGCTGGAACAGGTGCGCCGGGAGCTTGAGGAATTGGAAGGCAGCCAGGATGCCGCTGACCAGCGTGTCCAGACGTTGAGTGACCGGATGAACACGGTTCGTACGGAAAAGGCGGCGTTGGAGGCCGAGTGCGCCACAGCCCAGAACCATATTGCGGACCTGCGTGTACTGCAGGCGGCTGCAGAGGGCGACCGGGACAGGAAACTGGCGGATATTGACCAGATTCATAAAGAAATTGCTTTGCTGCAGGAGCAGATCCTCAGCAATAAGACCCGTCAGCAGGATAATGTGCAGCAGCTGCAGGATGTGCGCCAGCAGATGCAGCAGGCTCTTGCCCGGTATGCGGCCATTGAGGCTTCCAAATCCAAAAACGAGGGTCTCATTCAGGAGAAGAACAAGTCCGTGGTCAATATGGAGCGGGCCTGTGCGCTGCTGGAGAATAAAAAAGAGACCTCCGCCATTGAGGAGCGGAACACCATCAATAACCTTTGGGATATCTATGGGCTGACCCCCAGCACCGCTGTGGAAAAACGGGGCAAGATTGAATCAGTAGCTTCGGCGAACCGGCGGATCGGGGAACTGAAGCGGAGTATTTCTGCTTTGGGTACACCTAACGTGGGCGCCATTGATGAATACGCCCGGATAAACGAGCGCTATACGTATCTGGCGGAGCAGCGGGACGATGTGCTGGGTTCCAAGAAGGATCTGGAGGGAATCATTAAAGAGATCACCACCCAGATGACGGCCATCTTTGTGTCGGAGTTTTCCAGAATCAACGAGTATTTTGGTCAGGTGTTTCAGGAAATGTTCGGCGGTGGTAAGGGACAGCTTTTGCTGGAAGATCCCAATGAACCCCTTAGCTGCGGCATTGAAATCCGTGTGCAGCCTCCCGGAAAACAGGTTAAGACCATTACCTTGCTCTCCGGCGGTGAGAAGGCGTTTGTGGCCATTGCCCTGTATTTTGCCATCTTAAAGGTGCGGCCCACGCCGTTTTGTATGCTGGACGAGATCGATGCGGCGCTGGATGACAGGAACGTGGAACGCTTTGCGTCCTACTTGCGGAATCTAAGTGAAAAGACCCAGTTTATTGTTATCACCCACCGCCGGGGCACTATGGAAGCTTCGGACGTGCTCTACGGTGTGACCATGCAGGAGCAGGGTGTCAGTAAACTGTTGCGGCTGGATTTGAACCAAATGGAGCAGTATTTGGGTATTATGGAGTGACACGGCAGCGGGCTGCCGGAGTGTTAAGGAGACAGTATGGGATTTTTTGATAAAATCAAGGCAGGCCTGAGCAAAACAAGAGATGCCCTTGCAGGTACACTGGGCAGTGTGTTTTCCGGCTTTTCTGAGATTGACGACGACTTTTTTGATGAGCTGGAGGAGAGCCTGATTCTTGCGGATCTGGGCGTGGAAACAGCGGTGAAGGCGACGGACCTGCTGCGCAAGGCAGTACGCCGGGATCATCTGAAGACCACTGAGGAAGCAAAGCAGGCGCTTAAGGATATCCTGGTAGAAATGCTAAACGTAGGCTCGGCAGAGCTGGACCTGTCTACTACACCCTCTGTGGTGCTGGTAATCGGTGTTAACGGCGTGGGCAAGACCACCACCATCGGCAAAATTGCTACTCAACTGGTGAATCAGGGGAAAAAGGTGCTGCTGGTGGCGGGAGATACCTTCCGTGCCGCCGCCGCTGACCAGCTGGAGATTTGGGCCGGACGTTCCGGCGCGGACATCGTCCGCCAGCACGAAGGGGCGGACCCAGCCTCTGTGGTGTTTGACGGTATTCAGTCCGCCAAGGCCAAGGGTGCGGATGTAATTCTCATTGATACAGCCGGACGGCTGCACAATAAGCAGAACCTTATGAACGAGCTGGGGAAAATCAGCAGGATTGTTAGCCGTGAACTGCCGGAGGCAGCCAGAGAAGTGCTGCTGGTGCTGGATGGCACTACTGGCCAGAACGGGTTGATTCAGGCGAAGGAGTTCAGTAAGATCGCCGGCGTGACCTCCATCGCGCTAACCAAGCTGGATGGCACAGCCAAGGGTGGTATTGTGATTGCTGTGGCGGACGCCCTGCAGATTCCTGTAAAATTTGTAGGCGTCGGAGAAAAAGCGGATGATTTGATGCCCTTTGAGGCGAAGGCCTTTGTGGAGGCACTGCTGTAACACCGGAGAGATTCTGTTCCGGTGAAGTGAGGAAAGAAAATGAAAGTAGTATTGGCAAGCAAAAATCAGCATAAGCTGGTAGAAATCAGTAAAATAACCGAAAAATTTGGCATGGAGCTGGTACTGCAGTCCCAGCTGGGGGTGGATCTGGATGTTGAAGAGAATGGGACCACCTTTGAAGAAAATTCCTATATCAAAGCGGCGGCAGTGATGCGGGCCACAGGCTTGCCCGCACTGGCAGACGATTCCGGTATCGCGGTGGATGCCCTGAACGGCGAGCCGGGAATCTACTCCGCCCGGTATGGCTTTGATGATAGTCTCGATGACTGGGGACGGCTGCTTCTGCTGCTGAAAAACACGGAGCATGTGCCCGATGGGCAACGTCAGGCTCAGTTTGTGTGTGTAATTACCATGGTTACCCCCGACGGGCAGACCATTCAGGCCAGAGGCGAGATTCACGGAGAACTGACCCGCCAGGCCCGGGGAGAGAACGGATTTGGCTATGATCCCATATTCTACTATCCGCCCATGGGAAAGACCACGGCGGAAATGACCTCTGAGGAGAAAAATCAGGTGTCCCACCGTGCCAATGCGCTGAATGTGTTTTATGAGAAGCTGAAGGAGGCAGGTTATGCTGACAAGTAAGGAAAGAGCGGAACTGAGAAGTCAGGCCAATACCCTGGAAACCACCCTTATGGTGGGCAAAGGCGGGGTGACCGATGCGGTGATCGCTGAGGCGGAAAACCAGCTGGAGAGCCGGGAACTGGTGAAGGGTAAGGTGCTCGAGGGCGCGTTAATGTCCCCCAGAGAGGTCAGTGACATGATTTGTGAGGCTACTGGCGCAGAGGGTGTTGCGGTAATCGGAACGAAATTTGTGATTTACCGCTTCAGCCAGAAGCTCCAGCAGGAGCGCAACCAGACAGGCCGCGCAAAGCGTAAGGAGACCCCTGCAGGTAAGCTGAATCCTGTGCGGAAGGGAGCGAAGGCCCGCCGTCAGGCGGCGCAGAAGGTGCGGCAGCAGCGCAATGAGTATTTCCGGCAGATGGCCATTGAGAAGGCGATTGAGCGGGACCGGGAGAAGCAGCTTAAGGATTCCCGGGACTAATTCTTGAAAATTCGGAAAGGGGAGAGTTACTATGGCGAGGATCGGTCTTTACGGCGGCACCTTTAATCCGCCCCATATTGGTCATATCCATGCCGCAAAGCATGCTTTGCAGGCGCTGGAGCTGGAACGGCTGCTTTTGATCCCCACCTGTATTTCCCCTCATAAACAGCTGCCCATTGGTTCTCCAAATCCTGCCCAGCGGCTGGAAATGCTCCGCGCGGCGGTGGCGGATGAGCCCCGAATCCAGGTGTGCGATGTGGAGCTGCGCCGGGGCGGCGCCAGCTATACCTATATCACCATGGAACAGCTGAAGCAGGAGTATCCCCAGGATGAACTGGTGTTTCTCATGGGTACGGATATGTTCCTGTCCTTTGAATCCTGGCGCAAGCCGGAGCGGATAGCAGAGCTTGCCAGCCTTGGGGTGTTCTTCCGGGGAGAAAAGGGAGAGCGGGAAGCTTTGGGGCAGATGAAAGCCCATCTAGAGCAGAGGGGCGCTACGGTGTATCTTATGGAGAATCCGGTGAATCAGATATCCTCCACACAGCTGCGGCGGCTTCTGGTTTTCCGGTGCGCGGATAGCTTTCTGCCCGGTCAGGCAGGGGCGTATATCAAAAAGGAAAGGCTTTACGGTACAGATCGGGATTATAAGGGTCTTCCAATGGACAAACTGGAAGAAGTGGTGGTGTCCCTGCTGGATGGCAAGCGGGTGAAGCATGTGCTGGGCTGCCGGGATACAGCGGCTGCGCTGGCAAAATGCTGGGGCGAGGATGAAGTCGTGGCGGCCAGAGCCGGTATGCTTCACGATATTACCAAGGCGCTGGACGGTCCTTTGCAATTGACTTTGTGTAGGGAATATGGTAGAGTATTGGATGATTTTTCTGCCAAAAACCCCAAAACCCTCCATGCGCTGACCGGAAGTCTGGTGGCAGAGCGGATCTTTGGAGAGACCCCGGAAGTGGTGGAGGCCATTGCTACCCACACCACAGGAAAAGCAAATATGAATACGCTGCAGAAAATCATCTATGTGGCGGATTATATGGAACCGAACCGGGATTTTCCCGGTGTGGAAAGACTCCGTCAGCTGGCGTTTTCAGATTTGGACGGGGCAATGGAACTGGGTCTTGAGATGACATTGGAAGTGCTTACGGAGCAAGGCCGGGAGATATCACCGGAATCGGTTCAGGCACTGAAGTATTTGAAGGAACGCAGGTAGGCGGTCCCGGAAAGGAAAGATATTATGTTAACTGCTAAAGAAGTGGCGTATGAAGTAACCAAAGCTCTGGACAGTAAAAAGGGCATGGATATTAAGCTGTTGAAAATCGACCGGGTCAGCTCCCTGGCGGACTATTTTCTGATCTGCACCGGTACTTCCAACACCCACGTCAAAACACTGTGCGATTTCGCTGAGTACACCCTGGAGCAATTGGGAGAGCCTATGCTGGGCCGTGAGGGTCATCGGGGCAATTCCTGGGAACTGCTGGACTACGGCTCTATTGTTGTCCATGTGTTCACCGACGAGGCAAGAAAATTTTACTCCCTGGAACGGCTGTGGGCCGACGCGGAGGAGATCAATATCAGCGATATTATCATCGCGGAATAAAAGAGGTAGCAAGCCATGAATTATGAACATAGTGCCGTTGAAGCCAAGTGGCAAAAATACTGGCAGGACCATAACACGTTCCATACGGACGTGTGGGATTTTTCCAAGCCTAAGTACTATGTGCTGGATATGTTCCCTTATCCCTCCGGCGTAGGTCTGCACGCGGGTCATCCCGAGGGTTATACTGCCACAGATATCGTGTCCCGTATGAAGCGGATGCAGGGCTATAATGTGCTGCACCCCATGGGTTACGATTCCTTTGGTCTGCCTGCGGAGCAGTATGCCGTGTCTACCGGCAACCACCCAAATGGCTTTACCCAGGAGAATATCCAGACCTTCTCTGCCCAGCTTAAGGAGCTTGGTTTTGACTATGACTGGTCCAAGGTGATCGCCACATCCGATCCCTCCTTCTATAAGTGGACCCAGTGGATTTTCAAAAAGCTGTACGAAGCCGGCTATGCCAAGCGGGTGGAAATGCCTGTGAACTGGTGTGAGGAGCTGGGCACTGTGCTGTCCAATGACGAGGTTATTGACGGCAAGTCCGAGCGTGGCGGCTATCCTGTGGTGAAGAAGAACATGATGCAGTGGGTCATCGACCAGCCTGCCTTTGCGGAAAAGCTGCTGGAGGGTCTGGAGGAAATCGATTGGCCCGAATCCACCAAGGAAATCCAGCGCAACTGGATCGGCAAGTCCACAGGTGTTGAGGTGGACTTTAAGCTGGTGGGCGGCGGCGATTTCTCCATCTACACCACCTGTATCGAGACCATCTACGGCATCACCTTTATGGTTCTGGCACCCGACGGCAAGATCGTCCAGTCCCTGATGGACCGGGTGCAGAACAAGCAGGAGGTTCAGGCCTACATCGATGAGTCGGTGAAGAAGAGCGATATGGACCGCACAGAGCTGAACAAGACCAAGTCCGGCTGCCGGCTGGAGGGTGTGTATGCCATCAATCCTGTCAACGGCAAGGAAGTGCCCGTATTCATCGGTGATTTTGTTCTGGCAAGCTATGGTACAGGCGCGGTTATGGCTGTGCCCAGCCATGACCAGAGAGACTTTGAATATGCCCAGGTGCACAATATCCCCATGATCCAGGTTATTGACGGCCGGGATGTGAGCCAATGCGCCTTTGAGAAGCAGGACTATCTGGGCAAGGGCTGCACGCTTATAAACTCTGAGGAGTTTACCGGCATGACCGTGGAGCAGGCCAAGGAAGCCATCACCTGCAAGTTGGAAGCCGCGGGTGTTGCCAGAAGAAAGAATAACTATCACTTCCGTGAGTGGATTTTTGCCCGTCAGAGATACTGGGGCGAGCCTGTTCCCTGTGTGTACACAGACGATGGCAAGACCTACTTCCTGCCCGATGAGGAACTGCCTCTCATCCTTCCTGAACTGGAGGATTATAAGGGTAAGGGCGGAAAAGCGCCTCTGGAAAACGCCACTGAGTGGAAAAAGTATGACCGCAACGGGATCAAGGGTCTCCGGGAGACCTCTACCATGCCTGGCAGCGCCGGTTCTTCCTGGTACTACATGCGCTATATCGACCCCAACAACCAGGAAACATTCTGTGACCCCAAACTTTTGGAGCACTGGATGCCTGTGGACCTGTACATTGGCGGCCCGGAGCACGCTGTGGGTCACCTGATGTATTCCAGAATCTGGAACCGTTTCCTGTATGACAACGGCCTGTCTCCTGTGAAGGAACCGTTTAAAAAGCTGGTCCACCAGGGTATGATCCTGGGTGAGAACGGTATTAAGATGGGCAAGCGTTTTCCGGAGTTTGTGGTCAATCCCAGCGACATCGTCCGTGAGTATGGTGCCGATACCCTGCGGCTGTATGAGATGTTTATGGGCCCGCTGGAGGTTTCCAAGCCCTGGAGCACCACTGCTGTGGCGGGCGCCAGAAAGTTCATTAACCGTGTATGGAACTTCTTTACAGACAGCGCCAATATCACTGACAGCAACGATGGCAAGCTGACTAAAGTCTATCACCAGACGGTAAAGAAGGTGACCGGTGACTTTGAAGCACTGGCCTTTAACACCGCCATTGCCCAGATGATGGTGTTTGTAAACGAGGTTTACAAAAACGGTTCCTGCCCCAGAGAGTACGCGGAGGGTCTCATCAAGATGATTTCCTGCATCATTCCCCATGTGGGTGAGGAAATCTGGCAGGTTCTGGGCCATGAGAACACCATCGCCTATGAGAGCTGGCCTGCCTATGATGAGGAAAAGTGCCGTGACAGCCAGGTTACCATTGCGGTGCAGGTCAACGGCAAGATGCGTGGAACTGTCCAGATGGAAGCAGACCTTCCCAACGAGGACGTGATCGCCAAGGCCACTGCCGATGAGAAGATTGCCCGGTTCCTGGAAAAGAACGGCGGCAGCATCATCAAGACCATTGTGGTGAAAAATAAGCTGGTGAACCTGATTGTAAAGTAAGGGGTCTTCTATAAAAAAGTGTCAAAAAGCGGAATTACTGCTTGACATTTGGGGAAGAAAAGCATATAATATTCAAGCCGATAAGGCCCTGAACGCATCCTGGAGTTAGCCGGATGCCATCGGAGGGAGGGAAAACAATGTCTGAAATTCGCGTGAAGGAGAACGAATCTCTGGAAAGTGCTCTGCGTCGTTTTAAGCGCAGCTGTGCCAAGGAGGGCGTGATCGCTGAAGTTAAGAAGCGCGAGCATTATGTCAGCCCCAGCCTGAAGCGTAAGCAGAAGTCTGAAGCTGCCCGTAAGAACAAGAGAAAGTTCTATTAATTGATATCCCTCTTTTGTTTGTGCCCAAAATCCCCGCAGACGGATCGTCTGCGGGGATTCTTTTGTATGGCGTATTTCACAAGAAGAGAAATGAACACGTCATGATTATTATATAAAATAAGTATTGACACAGTAAAAGTTTATCAATATAATAATATCGATAAGTCTGGTATGAATTGCCAAGACGGAACGTTCATGAATAAAGGAGAATGGAACTATGAGCAAGATTACTGTGATCGGTGCCGGCAGCGTGGGCGCTACCGTAGCCAATGACCTGATGGTGCAGGGTGTAGCTACAGAGATCATCTTAGTGGACGTGAACAAGAAGAAAGCTATTGGTGAGGCGCTGGATATTTATCAGGGCGCGCCGTTCCAGTCTCCGGCCATTGTCCGTGGTGGTGATTATGAGGATGCAGAGAATTCTGATATTGTCGTTATTACCTGTGGTGTTGCCAGAAAGCCGGGTATGACTCGTCTGGATTTGGCAAAGACCAATGTAAGCATTATTAAGGACGTGGCGGCCAGCGTTGTACCCCATGCTCCCAACGCTATTTATGTGATCGTTTCCAACCCTGTGGATATTCTTACCTATGTGTTCCACAAGGTATCCGGTCTGCCTGAGAATCAGATTATCGGTTCCGGTACCATTCTGGATACCAGCCGGCTCCAGTCCGAACTGGCAAAGCGTTTTTGCATCAGCCCCAAGAATGTGCATGCCCACGTTTACGGTGAGCATGGCGACAGCTCTTTTGTTCCCTGGTCTCTGGCAACCATTGCCAACAACCACATTGATGCCTTTAAGGATAATGTTTCTTTCACTGACCGGATCAATTGGAATCAGGAATATGAAGAAGTGGAGCAGTTTGTCAAGAAATCCGGCGCGGTTATCATTGAGAACAAGGGTGCTACCTTCTATGCGGTGGCTATGTCCGTATGCCATATCTGCAAGTGCATTTACAACGGATCCGGTACAGCACTGACTGTTTCTACCATGATGCATGGCGAGTACGGTGTGGAAGATGTATGCCTGTCCACGCTGGCAATTGTGGACCGCAAGGGTGTGCGGAGCAAAATCCTCAACAAGCTCACAGACGGGGAAATTGCAAAGCTGCAGGCCAGCGCAAACAAACTTAAGTCCGTGATTGCGGAGCTGGGCGAGTAAGGAAACAAGTTTCAGCAATACAAATAACAGATAATGTTAAAAGGGTGCGCCGCAAAACGCGGCGCACCCTTTGTGTGTTGTAGTTGGTTGGCAGAGATACGGGAAACTGGGTTCAGATATCCTGTTTATCCAAAAGCCCGCACAGGTCATGGGCAATCTGGCTGTTGGAAATGGCACTGCGGAGGGCCTGTTCCATGGCCTGCTTTTCAAAACGGCAGCCGATAAGTGCTTGCTGGACAGCGGCTGGGATTTGCCAGTCCATAGTGTCGGAATTTACACCGGCCTGTTCGATGATACCGCCTTTTGCCTGCAACTGCAGCTGAAAATATCCCCAGGAGAAGTAGTCGGCACATTGGAAGGTAAATTTCAGGGGAGCGCCATAGAGATAATCCCAGCTTCCGTAATACTTGCCAAGGGCTTCAATGCTACACACATCTTCCTCGGAAAGGTGTACCGCTTCCGGCTGGAACCCATAAACCTCCTGAAAGGCGGAAAGCATATACTCTTTCATTTGCTCTATGGTCAGACCGGGACACAGCTCGTTCAGGTTGGTTACCCGGGAACGGACGGAAGCCACGCCCTTAGCCTCCAACTTGGCTTTGGGAGGGCTCAGGTATCGTTGCAGCTTATCCATATCCACATCGATCAGCAGTGTGCCGTGGTGATAGGCATGGGTGGCGTTGTGGTAGAAGGCGTTGCCGGAAAATTTTCGACCCTCCGCAAGAAGGTCGTTCCTGCCGGATTTGACAGCCTGAATCCCGGCAAGGGCGCAGGCTTTGATAATCACAAGCAGCTGCTTGTCCAAATCGTAGTGGTCTTTACCCACCAAAAATGTGAAATTCAGGTTTCCAATATCGTGAAAGACCGCGCCGCCTCCCGAAAGACGCCGTGCCAGTACGCCGCCCTCCTGTTCCAACAGGGAGGTGCGTCATTCTGCCCAGGCGTTCTGGTTTCTGCCGATGACAACAGTGTTCTGGTTCTGCCACAGATACAGTGTGCAGCCGTCTGCCGGGGTGGTATCCATCAGATGCTTCTCCAGCGCCAGGTTGTAGTGGGGATCAAAACGGTCACTTTCGTAAAAACGGGTGGATTGAATCATAAGATCTCCTTGATAAAATGAGTTTTTTTCATTATAAAAGCTGCAAAAAATTCTGTCAATGATTATCTGAAAATACCCATTGACAAAGGTGATATATTGGTGTTATATTATATGTTAAATAACAAACGTTATAACATTCGAGGTAACGTCATGAACAAGATTCGACAGGCGCAAATCAAAGAATTTATTGAAAATAAGAATGTTGCCACAATCAAGGAACTGTGCACACGCTTTCCTGATGTATCCCTGATGACCATCCACCGGGATTTGGATGCGCTGGAGGATGCGGGGGCTATTGTGAAATTCCGGGGAGGTGCCCGGTCCGTCCGTTATGCCGGTGACCCGGAGTTTAACGTACGCATGCGGGAGAATAATGCCGGTAAGCTTTTGATCGCAAAGAAGGCAATGGAACTGATCCAGCCCCATTCCGCTATTTTTCTCGATGCCAGCACCACCAATCTGGCGTTGGCCCGGGTGCTGCCGGATATGAATCTGAATATCTTCACCACCGGCCCCAGCATTGCTCTGGAGCTGTGCCGGCTGCACAATCCGGTGATTACCCTGTGCTGCGGCACCATTAACCGGAAAAATCTGGCTCTTTCCGGACGAAATACCCTGGAAATGCTGGAGAAAATCAATATTGATATGGCGTTTATCGGTGTATCCGGCTGCAGTGTAGACGCAGGCTTTACCTGCGGAACAGAAGGGGATATGCTGGTCAAACACATGGTAATCCAGAAAGCCCGCACCAGTGTTCTCATGTGCAGCAAGGAAAAGCTCAGCTGCCTGATGCCCTACACTTTTGCGGAATTCTCTGATGTGGATTATTTGATTTCCGATGGCCCTATGCCGGAAAATTTTGTCAAAGCCGCCCAGGAGGCAGGGGTACATTTACTTTAATGCAACCGGAACTGCAAAAAGCAGTTCCGGTTTCTTCGTTTTGGTGTAATTGACTATTGACGAAAATGTTATATGGTGTTATAATTAACACGCTATAACAATGGGAAGTTCTGGATTGCTGTCCTGTGGTCAGGTTCGGAGCTGCCATAAAATAAAAGGAGGCTATACCTTTGGCAAATGCAGTTATCATGCCCAAGGCGGGCATCACAGTGGAAAGCTGTATCATTGGCGAGTGGGTAAAGAAAGTTGGCGACAGTGTCAACGTGGGTGATGTTCTGTTCACTTACGAGACCGATAAGGCATCTTTCGAGTGTGAATCTACCGCAGCCGGCACCCTGCTGGAGATCTTCTATCAGGAAGGCGACGAGGTTCCCTGCCTGCAGAATGTCTGCGCGGTTGGCAATCCCGGCGAGGATTGTTCCGCACTGAAAGACGGTTCCGCTTCTGCTGAAGCACCTGCGGAGGCTCCCGCTGCCGCACCCGCCGCGGCTGCTCCTGC
Source organism: Faecousia sp. (assembly GCA_045538415.1). Lineage (GTDB taxonomy): Bacteria > Bacillota > Clostridia > Oscillospirales > Oscillospiraceae > Faecousia. Next base: position 17,829 of record JAZSRI010000098.1, read on the forward strand.
CGCTGCTCCCGCAGTGGCAACCAAGGCACAGGGTATCCTGATGCCCAAGGCCGGCATCACCGTAGAATCCTGCATCATCGGTGAGTGGGTCAAGAAGGTCGGCGACCAGGTTAAGGTCGGCGACGTGCTGTTTACTTATGAAACTGACAAGGCTTCCTTCGAGTGCGAGTCCACCGCTGAAGGCGAACTGCTGGACATCTTCTACGCAGAGGGTGACGAAGTTCCCTGTCTGGTGAATGTTTGCGCTGTTGGTCCTAAGGGTGAGCCCACTGAGTGCCTGAAGGGCATCGGCGGCACACCTGCGCCTGTTGAGGCTGCTCCTGCTGCTGAGGCTGCTCCCGCTGCCGCGGAAGCTCCTGCTGCCGCAGGCCGTGAGATCGTCATTATGCCCAAGGCTGGTATTACTGTGGAATCCTGCCTCATTGGCGAATGGCTGAAGAAGGTTGGCGACCAGGTCAAGGTCGGCGATGTCCTGTTTACTTACGAGACTGACAAGGCTTCCTTCGAGTGCGAGTCCACTGCTGAAGGCGAGCTGCTGGAGATCTTCTTCCAGGAAGGCGACGAAGTTCCCTGTCAGGAGGGCGTGTGCGCCACCGGTGTTGCCGGTGCTGCCGTTGCTCCCGCCGCTGATGCCGCTCCCAAGGCAGGCGCTGCTGTATCTCCCAGAGCCAGAAAGCTGGCTGCTACTGCCGGTGTGGATGCTACTCTGGCAACCGGTACCGGCCCCAACGGCCGTATTATCGAGCGGGATGTGCGTGAGCTGATGGCCAATCCTCCCGTTGTTTCCGAAATTGCTGCTCCCGCTGCCGCTCCCGCGCCCGCGGCTGCTGCTCCTGCTGCAGAACCTGTTGCTGCTCCTGTTGCTGCCGCGCCCGCAGCCGAGGCAGAATACAAGGATGTGAAGTTTAGCGGTATCCGCCGCGCAATCAGCAAGTCCATGAAGACCAGCCTGTCCACCATGGCTCAGCTGACCCACAACACCTCCTTCGATGCTACCAATATCCTCAACTACCGCAAGCAGCTGAAGGCTGCCGGCGGCGAGTATGCCGGCATCACTCTGGGCGATATCATTCTGTATGCGGTTTCCCGCACACTGCTCAACCACCCCGACCTGAACGCCAATATGCTGGATGACAACTCCATCCGCCTGTTCAACCATGTGAATCTGGGCGTGGCTGTGGATACTCCCCGCGGCCTGATGGTTCCCACCATCTTCCATGCCGACCAGATGAGCCTGCTGGAGATCTCCAAGGCTGTTAAGGCTCTGGCTGCTGAGGGCCGTGACGGCGCTATCAGCCCTGACAAGCTGTCCGGCGGTTCCTTCACCGTTTCCAACCTGGGCAATATGGGTGTTGAGTCCTTTACTCCCGTTATCAATCCTCCCCAGACCGGTATTCTGGGCGTCTGCGGCACCATCGACCGTGTACGCAAGGGCAAGGATGGCTCCATCGAGATTTACCCCGCAATGGGTCTGTCTCTGACTTACGACCACCGTGCGGTTGACGGCACTCCTGCTGCCAAGTTCCAGAAGGAACTGGGTCAGAATCTGGAGAACTTCACTGTTCTGCTGTCCAAGTAAGGAGCGTTACTATGGAAATTTTTGATCTGTTGGTAGTGGGCGGCGGTCCCGGCGGTTACATGTGCGCAGAGCGCGCTGCACAGGGTGGCATGAAGGTTGCTCTGTTCGAAAAGCGGGCTCTGGGCGGTACCTGCCTGAATGAGGGCTGTATCCCCACTAAGACGCTTCTGAACTCTTCCAAGATGTACCGCCATGCTACGGAAAGCGCTGCATTTGGTGTTACCGCTCAGGGTGTCACCTATGACCACGCAAAGGTAGTGGAGCGCAAGAATAAGGTGGTTAAGACCCTGGTTTCCGGCGTGGGCGCAACCATGAGCGCCAACAAAGTCACTGTGATCACCGGTAATGCGGTTATTAAGGGCAAGAACGATCAGGGCTTTGCGGTTGAGGCGAACGGTCAGGTATATACCGGCCGCCGCCTGACCATTGCCTCCGGTTCCGAGACTGTGGTACCTCCTGTGCCCGGCCTGAAGGAAGGCATTGAAAAAGGTTTTGTGCTGACCAACCGGGAAGTGCTGGATGAGAAACAGCTTCCCAAGAAGCTGGTGGCTATCGGCGGCGGTGTTATCGGTCTGGAGATGGCTTACTACTTCGCCAGCGTTGGCGTGGACGTAACCGTGATCGAGATGATGCCCAAAATCGCCGGCGCTACCGATCCTGAGATCTGCAAGGTACTCACCGATGCGTTCTCCAAGCGTGGCATGACTTTCAAACTCTCCTGCAAGGTTCTGGAAGTGAAGGACGGCGTTGTGGTCTATGAAGAAAACGGTCAGAAGCAGGAAATCGCCTGTGACAAGGTGCTGCTGGCTGCCGGACGGAAGCCCTCCACCGCCGGTATCGGCATTGAGAGCCTGAACCTGCAGATGGACCGGGCAGCTATTGTGACCGACCGCCACCTGTGCACAACCGTGCAGAACGTGTATGCTGTGGGTGACTGCAACGGCAAGGTCATGCTGGCACATACTGCCTACCGTGAGGCTGAGGTTGCTGTCAACCACATGCTGGGCAAGCCCGATGAGATGCGTTACGATGTAATCCCCGCTGTTATCTACACCGATCCGGAAGTGGCTTCCGTAGGCCACTCCAAGGAAGGTGCTGAAAAGCTGGGCATGACCGTGAAAGAGGTCAAGCTCCCCATGTCCTATGCCGGGAGATATCTGGCAGAGACTGAGGGCGGCAAGGGCTTCATCAAGCTGGTCATCGACACTGATAAGAAGCGCCTGGTAGGCTGCCACATGGTTGGCTCTTACGCATCTGAAATTATTATGACTGCAACAATGATGGTGGACACCCAGCTGACGCCGGAACGCCTGCAGAAGATGGTATTCCCCCATCCCACTGTTGCTGAAATAATCCGTGAAGCAATTTTCCATTAATATATAAGGAGGAACATCTAAAATGCCCAAGAATTTATATGTGGATCCTTCCGTTGTTCGTGCCCCCAGTAAGGTCACCTTCAACGAGATCCCTGTCAACCAGTACAACAAGACTGTTAAGGAAGAACTGGACTCCGGTAAGTTCACCAAAGAAGACCTGATTCGTATTTTCCGGGATATGACTGTTCTGCGTGAGTTCGAGACCATGCTCAACAGCATCAAGACCCAGGGTGGTTACAACGGTGTTGACCACACTTACCCCGGCCCTGCTCACCTGTCCATCGGTCAGGAAGCAGCCTGTGTCGGTCAGGCATACCTGTTGGACCAGAACGACTTCGCGTTCGGCAGCCACCGCAGCCACTCCGAGATCCTGGCAAAGGCTCTGTCCACCATCAACAAGATGAGCGACGAGCAGCTGATGGACGTTATGGAGAACTTCCTGGGCGGCAAGTGCCTGCGGGGCGCTCAGAAGCTGGGCGAGGCCAAGGACGTGAAGGATCTGGCTATCCGCTTCATCCTGTACGGTACTCTTTCCGAAATTTTTGCCCGTGAGACCGGTTTCCATCTGGGTATGGGCGGCTCCATGCACGCTTTCTTCCTGCCCTTCGGCATTTACCCCAACAACGCTATCGTTGGCGGTTCCGGCACCATTTCCACCGGCGCTGCTCTGTTTAAGAAGGTTAACAACAAGCAGGGTATCTGTGTATGCAACGTTGGTGACGCTGCTATGTCCCGCGGTCCTGTGTGGGAAGCTCTGAACTTCTCCGCAATGGATCAGTACAAGACCATTTGGGAATCCCACACTGAGGGTATGCCCATCCTGTACAACATCTTCAACAACTCCTACGGTATGGGCGACCAGACCCGTGGTGAGACCATGGGTCAGGGCGTTATGGCGCGGATCGGTTCCGGTGTCAGCCCCACCCAGATGCACGCCCAGACTGTGGACGGCTACAACCCCCTGGCAGTGATCGATGCCATGGAGCGGAACCTGGAGCTGCTGCGTAATGGTCAGGGTCCCGTGATGATGGAAGCCATCTCCTACCGTTTCTCCGGTCACTCCGTCTCCGACCAGAACGCCTACCGTACGAAAGAAGAGATGGATGCCTGGAAGGCAGTCGATCCTCTGACCACCTATCCCGCAGCACTGATCGAGGCTGGCGTCATGACG
>JAZSRI010000165.1:0-6562 GCA_045538415.1 Faecousia sp.
TGGAAGGAAGAAAAAATTGTTTTTGTATTTACAGGCATATCGGCATTGCTGTGTCTGATTGCCTGGTTCTCCGTGTCCGGACATATGGGCTAAGAAGAAGGAGGCTTTTTCGGTGGCGCAGAATCCTCTGCCTACCAAAGATGACCGCCGTCTGCGGACGGGGGAACGGGTTGACCTTTTATTCCTGTGTTTGCTTATGACGGTGCTGTGTGTGGGACTTGTTATGCTGTACTCGGCAAGCTCTGCCCAAAGCCGGTACGATACCGGATACACACAGTCCACAAAATACTTCTATAAACAGGCGTTGTGCGCGGTGATAGGGATATGCGCAATGGTGGTAACCAGCCGGATTCCTGTCAGGTTCTGGTATGAAACGGCTTGGCCGCTATACGGTGTGAGCATTGCGCTGCTGCTTTCCGTACAGCTGTTTGGTCAGTCGGGTAACGGCGCAAAGCGTTGGATCAACATTGCGGGTATCCAGTTTCAGCCGTCGGAAATCGCCAAATTTACCATGATTGTGCTCTTTGCCCGGCTTACCAAAGGCTTTGGCGGATCTGTGAAACAGTTTCGCTACGGTGTCCTGGGTTTCGGCTGCGCACTGTTGGGAATTTTGATTCCTCTGGCTCTGGAGAAGCATTTATCCGCGATTATGCTTATGGGGCTGGTGGCAGTGGTGATGATGTTCATCGCCGGGACGTCACCGAAATGGCTGATTGCGGGCGGTGCTGTGGCAGCACTGTTTGTTGTTGTTTACATCACCTTTATGGGATACGCTGGGGACCGGGTCACAGCTTGGCTTCACCCGGAGCAGGATCCGGCGGACACCGGTTATCAGATTCTTCAGTCTCTGTACGCAATCGGTTCCGGTGGACTGTTTGGCCTGGGACTGGGGAAAAGCAGGCAGAAATACTTATATCTGCCATTTCAGTATAACGATTATATTTTTGCGATTATCTGTGAAGAATTGGGGCTTTTGGGCTCGCTTGTGATTATCGGGCTGTTTGCGGTTCTGATTTTGCGGGGATATTACATAGCCCTGCATGCCAACAGCCGGTTCAGTTCGGTGTTGGCGGCAGGTCTTGTGACCCTCATTGCGGTGCAGACGGTGCTGAACCTGGGCGTTGTGACGAATCTGCTCCCATCCACAGGAATCGCGCTCCCATTCTTTTCCTATGGGGGCACAGCGCTGGCAGTGAATCTTGCGGAGATGGGAATTGTACTTAGCATCTCACGGGAAAAAAACAGCGCCAGCATACAGGAGGATTTGGAATGAATGTGATTTTTACCTGCGGTGGAACGGGCGGACATATCAATCCTGCCATCGCGGTTGCGAATATTTGGCGTGAACGCTATCCGGACAGTAAAATCCTGTTCATCGGCGGCAAAGGCAAGATGGAGGAAGAACTGGTGCCAAAGGCGGGCTTTGAGCTTGTGACGCTCCCTGCCAGCGGCATGTCCCGGGGAAAGAATCTGCAGGCACTGAAGCATAACCTAAAATCTGTGTCCAATGTTTTGCAGGCAATGAGCGCCTGCAAGCGGATTATCCGGGATTTTAAGCCTGATGTGGTGGTTGGTACAGGTGGCTACGCCAGCTTTCCCGCACTGATAACCGCAAGCCGCATGGGAATCCCTACCTGTGTGCATGAGAGTAACGCAATGCCGGGGCTTACCACCCGGATGATTGCCGACCGTGTGGACCGGGTGTTGGTCTGTTTCCCGGAGAGCGCCAAGTACTACCGCCACCCGGAAAAGGTGGAGGTAGTGGGTATGCCTGTGCGCAAGGAGTTTCTCACTACACAAAAGAATCAGGCCCGGCAGGAGCTGGGGCTTGACAAGCGTCCTGTGATTGTTTCCGCTTTTGGAAGCCAGGGCGCAAAGGCTATGAATACAGCAACAGCCCGGCTTTTTAAGTTGGAGCAAGACATGGGCTTTCCCTTCCAGCACATTCACGCGGTGGGCAGCTACGGTTGGGAATGGATGCCGGATTTTGTAAGAGATCAGGGCGTGGATCTGTCCAAGACCACATCTATCCAAATGAAGCAGTATCTTTACAATATGCCTCAGGTTATGGCAGCGGCGGATGTGGTGATCAGCCGGGCGGGCGCTTCCAGCTGCAATGAGATTGCCGCCTCCGGAACGCCCTGTATTCTGATTCCGTCGCCCAATGTTACGGATAACCATCAGGAGAAGAATGCCCGTGCTCTGGCAGACAGGGGAGGGGCAGTGCTTCTTCTGGAGGCAGATTGTACCGCGGAACGCCTGATGGAAGAGGTAAAAGGCCTGCTGGATGATACTGACCGTTATACCTCCATGGAAAATGCCCTGCGGAGTATGGCTGTTCCGGACAGTGCGGAGCGGCTGTGCGCCATTATGCAGGCGCTGGCAAAGAGAAAGAACCGAAACTAAAGGAGAACACAATGCAGACAAAATACACCGGAATCCCGGATCCTGTCCGCCGGCCCAAACGCCGTTCAGGAAGACGGCCGGGCGGCAGAAAATCTGATATTATATATACACCGCCCAAACCATTTAACCGCAGACGATTTCTTCTGCATCTGGTGACGGCTGCGGCAGTGGTTCTGGCAGTGATTCTGGGCATGTCCATCTTTTTTAAGGTGGAAAATGTCTATGTTTCCGGAGTGAACAAGTATACAGCCTGGGATGTAAAAGAAGCCTCCGGTATCCAGAACGGGGAGAATTTGCTGACATTAAGCAGAGCCGCGATTGCCGGCCGGATTAAAACCAATCTTGCTTATGTAGATGATGTCCGGGTAGGAATAAAACTTCCCGATGCGGTCAATATTGAGGTTATAGAGTTGGATGTGGTATACGCTGTGGAGGCGGAGGACGCATCCTGGTGGCTGATGAGCGCGGGTGGCAGAATCGTGGAGAAAACCAATTCCGCCGCGGCCAGAGCCTACACCCGGATTCTGGGTGTGCAGCTGGAAGCGCCCCAGGTAGGCCAGCAGGCTCAAGCGTACGAGGAAAAGCCAGAAACCTCCTCCCCGACGGAAAGCACTGAACCCACGGAAGGCTCCGGACAGACAGAGCCTCAGGGAGATATTCTCCAGCTGCCTCTGGTTACGGGAAAACAGAAGCTGGAGCGTGTGCTTGCTATTTTGCACCAGCTGGAGAATAATGGCATTATGGGTGCCGTAGTCAGTGTGGACGTATCTGATATTACCAATATGGAGCTTTGGTACGGACAGCACTATCAGGTGCTTTTGGGAGATGACAGCCGTTTGGAATATAAAATCAGATCTATGAAGGCCGCAATTGCCCAAATGGGTCAATATCAGAGCGGTGTTTTGGATGTCAGCTTTACCAGATGGGCGGAGGAAGTTGGTTATACTCCCTTCTAATTACAATAATTTACAAAATTCTTTGACGAAAAAATGAGAATTTCTATTGACCACATCTGTTTTTTGGGATAGAATATAAAAGTAACATTGTAACATTGGCAGAATTGGTTTTTTATCTGCAAAACGATACATAGGAGGAAAGCATCATGGCTGAAATGTACCCCGAAAGAGTTGTTAAAATTAAGGTAATCGGTGTCGGTGGCGCCGGTAACAACGTTATTAACAGAATGATTGAAGGCAACGTAGGCAGCGTTGACTTTGTGGTTATTAATACCGATAAGCAGGATCTGAACAAGTCTATCTGCAAGAACAAGGTGCAGATCGGTGAAAAGCTCACCGGTGGCATGGGCGCAGGCTCTAAGCCCGAGATTGGCCAGAAGTCCGCAGAGGAATCCAGAGCCCAGATCGCTAAGGCTTTGGAAGGCACCGATATGGTGTTTATTACCGCCGGTATGGGCGGCGGCACCGGTACAGGCGCGGCTCCCATTGTTGCTGACCTTGCCCGTGAGGCTGGTATCCTGACCGTTGGCGTTGTCACCAAGCCCTTCAAGTTTGAGGGTGCCAACCGTATGCGTCAGGCTGACGCAGGTATCGCTGCCCTGTCCGAGAAGGTAGACTCCCTGATTATTATCCCCAATGACCGTCTGAAGTACGTCACCGATCAGAAGATCACCTTTGCCAACGCGTTCGGCATCGCTGATGATGTGCTGAAGCAGGCAGTTACCTCCATCTCCGAACTGGTTGCCTTCTCTGAGAAGGTTATCATCAACCTGGACTTTGCTGACGTTTCCGCGGTTATGAAGGATGCTGGCCGCGCGCACATGGGTGTTGGCGTAGCTTCCGGCCGGGAGAAGGCAGAGCAGGCTGCACTGGCCGCTGTGGCAAGCCCCCTGCTGGAGACCTCTATCAACGGCGCTACCGGCGTTCTGGTGAACGTGACCGGTTCTTCCGAGCTGACCCTGGATGATGTGGAGACCGCCGCAGGTATTGTGCAGGAAGCTGCAAATCCCGACGCGAACATTATCTTTGGCGCAACTGTTTCCGATGAGTTTGAGGATGAGATGCGTGTAACCGTCATCGCTACCGGCTTTGAGCAGAAGGCAGAAGAAGTGGAAGAGAAGAAGCCTGAGCGTGCAGGCAGATCCGCTGACCTGAGCGAGATCGACGACATCTTCAGCATCTTTAACCGCTAACATGACCAGACGGCATCCCGGACTTCCTGTCCGGGATGCTTTTTTGCGTGGAGGGTATTATGCAAGCGTATCATGATTTAGCCTTTAGTTATGACAGGCTGACCAATGATGTGGATTATGAAGCTACGGTCACGTTTTACCGGCAGATTCTGGCAAGAGAAAAGCTGAAGCCCCGTACGGCGGTGGATCTGGCATGCGGTACAGGCTCTGTGGCGCTGATTTTGGCGAGAGGCGGCATGCAGGTTACCGCGGTGGATATGTCGGAAGAAATGCTCTGCGTGGCGGATCAGAAAGCCCAGGCCATGGAAAACCGGCCAGTTTTTCTGTGCCAGAAGCTGCAGCAGCTGCACTTAAGCCGTGGTGTGGACCTGGCGGTATGCGCGCTGGACAGTCTGGATTATATTCTGGATCCCGCAGACTGCGCCGAGGCTATCCGCCGCGTTTATAAGGCGCTTAATCCGGGCGGCTGTTTTATTTTTGATGTGAACACCCCACAGAAACTCCGGGCGATGGATGACCAGATTTTTCTGGATGAGGACGATGATGTTTACTGCGTGTGGCGGGGCGAGTTCGACACGCAGACCAATGTATGCACCTATTGGATGGATCTGTTCCAGCGGCAGGGAGACTTGTGGAAGCGGAGCTATGAGGAACACAAAGAGTATGCCTATTCCCAACAGCAGCTCACCGGCTTTTTAAAGGATGCGGGATTTACCTCCATCGAGGTATTTGCCGACAGGGTGCTGACCGATCCCTCACAGGAAGAACAGCGGATCTATTTCAAAGCAAGAAAGGGAAAAATTAAATGAGTGATTATATTGTTCGCGGCATGACCATGGACGGTTTTGTAAAAGTTGTAGCCATCCGCTCTACGGAGCTTGTGCGCCGGGGCGCCCAGATTCAAAACACAACACCAAACGCGACTGCGGCTTTTGGCCGTGCGCTGACCGCAGCCTCCATGATGGGAAATATGCAGAAGGTGGATAATGGCTCCATGACCATGCAGATCAAAGGCGGCGGACCGATTGGCTCCATCGTCTGCGTGTCCGATGCCATAGGCAATGTGCGGGGCTATGTATTGGAGCCCCATGTACCGCTGGTTGAAAAATATCCCGGAAAATTGGATGTGGGCGCTACAGTGGGTACGGATGGCACGCTTACCGTCATCCGTGACCTGCAAATGAAGGAGCCTTATGTAGGTTCTGTGCCTCTTGTGTCCGGCGAGATAGGGGATGATGTAACATCCTATTTTGCCACAAGTGAGCAGACCCCTACGGCCTGCGCTCTTGGCGTCCTGGTGGATGTAGACAGACAGGTAAAGGTGGCGGGCGGATATTTGATCCAACTGCTTCCCGGCGCTCCTGACGAGACCATTGACGCTGTGGAGGCTGGAATCAAGCGGGCAGGCTCGGTGACCGCCATGCTGGAGCAGGGTATGACTCCCGAGGATATGCTGGGGCAGGTGCTGGGAGACCTGGGTGTGGTGTTCTTGGAGACGACACCTGTTGCCTATAAATGCTATTGCAGCCGTGAACGGGTCACTGCAGCGCTGATTAGTTTGGGCAGAAAGGATTTGCAGGATATCGCTGCTGAGGGTAAGACTTTCCCTATTGAGTGCCAGTTCTGCGATACCGTGTATGAGTTTACGCCCAGTGATGTGGAAGGAATTTTGAAGCAAATGTAACCGACTTGCCTGTTCCCCTGTCCGGAGAAATCACCCCATGACAGGGGAACAGGTAACGGTGTTGCATCGAAAATAAAGGCAAAATTTGCAGTAAATTTTTTGGAAAAAGTGCTTGACAAACGCAGGTTCGCTGTGTATAATAAACCACGTCGCTGAGGTGTGCATCACCAAGTTCAGACGAAATGGGAGCATAGCTCAGCTGGGAGAGCATCTGCCTTACAAGCAGGAGGTCACAGGTTCGAGCCCTGTTGTTCCCACCAAATACGGCCCTGTGGTGCAGTCGGTTAGCACGCCAGCCTGTCACGCTGGAGGTCGACGGTTCG
>JAZSRI010000015.1:0-2318 GCA_045538415.1 Faecousia sp.
CTTGGTCCACCGTGAGCAATTTAAGCTACATCATCTTCGGCGCCACCATAATGACCCCCTTGGGCCTGGTGGGTGCGCTGACCCATTTTGTGTTCCACGGTTTCATGAAAATTACTGCTTTTTTCTGTGCAGGTGCATTTATGCATCAGACAGGAAAGAAGCACATCTATGAGATGAACGGCATGGGAAAGAAAATGAAGATCGTTTTTGGAACCTTTGCGGTGGCTTCTCTTAGTCTGATGGGCGTTCCGGGCTTTGCCGGCTTTATCAGTAAATGGAATTTGACTCAGGCGGCTGTACATAGTGGCAATCCTACTGCCTATGCAGGTATTGTCTGTTTGATTCTTTCTGCACTTTTAACTGCGATCTATATGCTCAGTGTAGTGTGCCGAGCCTTTTTCCCGGCAAGAGAAGAAACGAGCGGAGAACCGGTGGGCGATCCCGGCTGGCAAATGTGTCTGCCTATGCTAATCTGTGCAGGGGCTACGGTGCTGTTGGGTTTGTTTTCTGCGCCTTTGATCGAATTCTTCCGGACAATCGCCCAGGGAATGTTTTGAGAAAGGAGCCGCTGAATGGATATTTTGATTTATCTGATGGTATTTGGCCCAATAGCAGCAGCGGTCCTTTCTTATCTGATCGGCAGAAAAAATAAAACCGCACGGAATATCTTCTTCGGTGTAGCTGTGGCCGTGGAGTTTATCCTTGCGATCGTGCTATTGCTGACCCACAAGCAAGGCAATATGGTAACGGTTGCCGGTTTCTGCGGACTCGGTCTGAACTTTACAGCCGATGGGTTCCGTTGTATTTATGCACTGGTCGCTGCCTTTATGTGGCTGATCACCGGCCTGATCTCTTCGGAGTATTTTGCTCATTACCGCAATCGGAATCGGTATTATCTGTTTCAGCTGATTACACTGGGCGCAACAGTGGCCATTTTCCTGTCCGCAGATCTGTATACCACTTTTGTATTTTTTGAGATCATGTCCCTGTGCTCCTATGTGTGGGTGGCGCAGGATGAAAAGGAAGGGTCCCTGCGGGCGGGCGGAACATATCTGGCGGTGGCAGTCATCGGCGGTATGGTGCTGCTGATGGGTATTTTCCTGCTGTATCAGACGGCTGGAACTCTGGTAATTGAGGAATTGCCCGCTGCCTGCAAAGGAAAAAATCTCTGGCCTGCGGCGTTGTGTATGCTTGTGGGTTTTGCCGGCAAGGCCGGTGCATTCCCCATCCACATCTGGCTGCCCAAGGCCCATCCGGTGGCCCCGGCACCGGCAAGTTCCCTGCTGTCCGGTATCCTGACCAAAACCGGCATATTTGGCATTCTGGTCATCAGCTGTAAAATACTGCTCCACGATGAGGCCTGGGGAGCATTGGTTCTTCTTGTCGGCGTTATTACTATGTTCCTGGGCGCTCTGCTCGCGTTATTCTCCGTAAACTTTAAGCGCACATTGGCATGCTCCTCTGTTTCTCAAATCGGATTTATTCTGGTAGGCGTGGGTATGCTGGTACTACTGGGCGAGGAAAACACTCTGGCAGCCAGAGGAACGTTCCTGCACATGCTGAACCACTCTATGTTCAAGCTGATTCTGTTTCTGGTGGCAGCGGTGATCTTTATGAACACCCACAAGCTGGAGTTGAACGAGATCCGCGGTTTTGGCCGGAAGAAACCCTTGTTGATGCTATGTTATCTGATGGGCGCGCTGGGTATCGGCGGCATCCCCGGCTGGAGCGGCTACATCAGCAAGACTCTGCTGCACGAGGGAATTGTGGAATACATCCATGCTATGGAAGGCGGTCATCTGCACTCCGCTTTCTTTACCCTAAGCAGCATGAAGGCCATTGAATGGTTCTTTTTGTTCAGCGGTGGTCTGACCGTTGCCTATATGTGCAAGCTGTTTGTGGCTGTGTTCCTGGAAGAAAACCGGGATGCTCAGGTTCAGGCTGCCTTTGATGCCAGGAAGTCTTATTGGAAACCTGTCAGTGCTGCTGCGTTGACAACTGCGGCCGTGCTTGTTCCGATTATGGGCTTGCTGCCCGGTTTTACCATTGATCGGCTGGCAGATATAGCACAGAGTTTCCTGGGTGTTCACCACGCAGGTCATGCCGTACATTATTTTGCCTGGGTAAATCTTAAGGGCAGTGTGATTTCTGTAACCATTGGCGTGGCGCTGTATTTGACAGTGGTTCGTGGCTGGATGATGCGGCGTGGAGAGTATGTAAACCGCTGGCCGTCATGGTTGGATTTGGAAGAGCTGATTTACCGTCCCTTGATTCTGAAACTCCTGCCCGGTTTCTTTGGTGGGCTGTGCAGCTTTCTG
>JAZSRI010000139.1:0-25382 GCA_045538415.1 Faecousia sp.
ATTGCGGTGGGATGATCTGGATTTTGAAAACCGAGTCATCAACATCAACCATAGCATGGTATATTACCCGGTGGGCGAATCCCGAACCTCTGTACAGAAAATCTCTAAACCGAAGACCGAGGCTGGCATTCGAACAGTTCCAATGCTTGATATGGTATACGATGCCTTTATGTTCGAACGAGAAGAACAAGAAGAGAGCGGTTTCAACCAAACCGTCATTGATGGAATGAGCGGTTTCGTTTTTGTGAATCGGAACGGTGGCGTGCCTAACCCGCAGACCATTAACCGGACGATCAAACGAATCGCCCATAACTACAATTCGGAAGAGGTTGTTAGGGCTAAGAAAGAGCACCGTGATCCGATCATTCTTCCAGATTTCTCTTGCCATCATCTCAGGCATACCTTCTGTACCAGGCTTTGTGAACACGAAACCAATCTGAAAGTGATTCAGGCAATCATGGGTCATCGTAACATTGAAACGACGATGGACGTGTATGCAGAAGCCACAGAACGCAAGAAGCAACAAACCTTTGAAAACCTGTCGAAACTGGACATCTTCTAAGAAGGGTTCTCAGTGTGTAGGTCTGACAACAAAATCCTGCAATGACAATATGTTGACAACAAAGTTTGCTATCAACCTGATGCAATATGATACGATATGACAAAGGGGAAGTGTAGCAAAAAGAGCGATATGAGCGAATATGATGCAGTATGACGAGGCTTCAAACCATTTCCCCACAATGAAGCCCCTCGCAGAGTAAAATTAAGCCGAAAACGCTTATTTCAAGGCGTTTTCGGCTTTTTGCTGTAAGACAGATTTTTTATCCAAGTTTTTATGGGTACGTTATTATAGGTGTGCCCCATCTCAGGCAGAATGTACCTAAAGCAGTCCTATTCAGAATTAGTGGTATTTGCTGCAGAAGTGGCAGTTAGGGTCATCACAGAGAGTGATGTTAGGATCCTCTTTAAACAGCTCCATGCCAATACGGTACAGCTCCTTCAGTTCCATTACATAAACATGACCAAGACCAAAGGTTTCATGGCGAATCTGCAGGCCTTTTTCCATAGCCTTCTGGTAGAACTTTGCCTCCAGACCTGCCCGGTTATAGAAATCACGGTGACCCGGCAGGTGACTGGGAATGATCTCGGTGTGGAGTTTGCCGTCATCATCGAGAATCCGCACAAAAGCGTTTACCAGGAACGGGGAATTGGCTTCGGTTTCGAGAAAATGCAGGAATGTGTTGGAGGAAGGGGTGCAGCCGAACAAAACCACTTTACCGTCCTGATCCATAGCCTTTGCAGGGGGGCTGTTCCGGGAAGTGGGAGGATCCAAAAGCTTGTGCTCAGACAGACACAGCGCGGCCTTTTCACCAACACCGCACCAGGAATGTGTGCAGTGGGCGCTTCTGAGTGTGCCCTCTCTTGCCAGCAGTGTCCTTGGGATGGCACCGGTCCAGATATTGCCGGTGACGTCGGGGTGGTAGGGACGGAGAGTGTGGCTGGTATTTACACTGCAACCAAAGCCTACATATGGATGGTTCAGCAGGGGCATTAGAACAGTACCGGTATTGCCCACGGTATCAATAAACGCGTCAATTACAGTGTCTGCACCTCCTGTAATATATCCGCAGCCGGACAGACTGCTGTGCACCAGAAGGGTGTCACCCTGCGTGATACCCATTTTCTTCAGGATATCCATAATGTGGTGTTTTTCCAGCGTGTTCTCATTCCGGCAGGACAGATAGCCGGCGTCCGCCAGGTACATCACGGCATTCACATAGGATTTGATGCTCTTTTCTGTAATGGGATCGCCACATTCCCAGCTTGCTCCCAGAATTAGTTGGGCCAGATCCCGCTTGCCGTCCATGCCGGCCAAAATACTGCTCATTGCGCCGTAGACGCCCCCACCGGGAAGCCCATGGCGTTTGTTTTTGGGGAGCTTATGCAAGTCAAAGGGGAAACCTACAGTGATACGGGTGGGGATAATACCCTTGGCGTAGTTGAGCCAGGGGCTTTCAAAGGGGTTCTCCGGGAGTTCAGGTACGAATAGGCGTTGGGCAGCTTCATCAATTTGGGGAATGTCCGCTACTTTTTTAAAGTCCCGCAGTTCGTTTTGTTCACCTTCCAGGAAGAAACGCATCCGCTCTGCGGGGTTGGTGTTAGAGCATGCCATTTCGCCGGCCACATCCAGTAGTTTTTCCTGAGCCAGAGCGGCTGCTGCTGTTACAAAGCCGGGCAGTGTTTTTTCGCTCATTGTTGCCACAATGCTGGTCCACAGGACAGACATTGCCTCAATTTCTCTTACCTTGTCCGGATCCAACTTGAAGGACTCCTGACAGTATGTATGCCAAGTGAGATTCTTTTCATACTCCCGGTCATAATAGATGGTAGGAAGACCTACAGTGCTGTCACTGAGCAGGGCGTCATCACCGCAATTGACAAGTGTTTTGGAAATGGGGGTGTAGGGCAATCCCTGTTCCGTCAGATACTGTCGGCAGGTTCTGGTGGCAAGGGCAAACACGGCCTTTCCAAAGAAGGGAGATGCATAACCGGGTTGCCGGATAAGTACATCGTCGGTACAACCTTCCAGCATGGGGGAAGTGTCCAGATTGAGTGCGCCAATAACGCGGCTGCGCAGATCCCCACCGAAATGGTGGGCAACCGCTGCATAACCGTAGCTCTCCATAGCATAGACAAGACGAATGGAAAACTCCAGAGGCGGCAGAATGCCGTCTTGGATCATTTTCTGAATCTGCAGCACCGCTGCAAGGGTCATAATGGCGCAGGCAGAGTTGTCATCGATAAACGGCTCGTACAAATGACCCATGAGCCACAGCTCCCGTTGGCTCCTGCCGGGGATAAGCGCGGTAACGGCATGGATATGCCCTTCGTAGCGGTGTCCGTCGCACTCCACAAGAACGTCTACTCCACCGGCATAGACAGCCGTGCGAAGCTTTCTGCCAATCCGGGGCGTGATGGAAAAACCAATAAAATCCCGGTCGTCAACGGTGACGTGCCAGTGGCAGGGTGCATCTGTTCCCGCATTGACCCAAAAGACAGCATCCGGGAAATCAAACGCGCCGGGCAGATAATCAGAGATTACGCCGATGGCGCCCATATCCAGCAAGGGTGCTATGGTGGTGCTGCAGGGCTGGCTTTCTGCTTCCAGAAGCACCATCGCTCCGCGGCAGTCCTGCCCGGCATAAACATGGCTTTCCGCTACAACAGGGACAGTAATACCACCTTCAGGTGTGGAAGTAGAATGCTTATACAAAGAGGCGGGAATTTTTTCAAAGTCTGCAATCACAGGGTCTGGAAAAGCAATCGAAGATTTTACAACAGTCAGACGGCCATTGGTTGCGTCCCATGCCAGCGGTGTGCACAGATCCAGATAGCTGGTCTTGCCGTCGGCAGGAAAAGTGAGCATCTCCGGCTGAAGGCCTTCCTTTGTCAGCAGGTCAAACATATAGTTTGCGGCCTTCTCGTAGTCCCGGAAAGTCTGGCCCTGCTCAATTTTCGTAAGGGCTTCGCTATGGGAGATGATCCAGTCTGTATCCACTGTGGGGTATATCTTATGAAGCAATTCCTTCAATTGGCTGTATTCGTTCATAGAAGCACCTCCTGCAAAATGGTTAAAAAGCTAATTTTAGACAGTGTGGTTGGAGGTAGTGTAGCATAGATAATGAATGAAAACAATGGGGGAAAAGAACAATTTTGTGGTGTATATAGACATTGTGTAATAGCTGACTCCCACAATGCCTTTTGGGAATGTTGCCTGTATATACCGGTTCAGTCGGAGAAAGTGGTACAAAATGCTTAAAACCCGGCCCCGGAAAATTTCCGGGGCCGGATATGTATGGAAAAATTACTTGCGTAGCTTCTGGCAGTATTGTGTACACAGCTTATCTTTACATTCTGAACATTGCAAGGCGGCATTGGACTTGTCCCAGAATCGTTCCGGGTACATCATAATACACACCTCCCACACCAACCATGCAAGAAACGCCAGAACAACCAGAGAAACAGCGTAAAATCCACCTATAAAAATCAGGGGAGAGAACATCATCAGATGGTCCCAGTTAAAAATTCTGCAGGTGGTACAGCAGCGGTTTTTCATAATCAGCCGGAAGGGACACCAGATTAAGACACAGATCAAATCACAAACGTAGAACAGCACACACAGCATAAAGAGGGCCTGTTTGCCGAGTACGTTGCTGTAATAGAGAATACCAATAACAACAATCAGACTGGACCAAAGAACAAAAACTTTGTATGCTGCTTTTGTAGTGGCAGTTACATACTCTCTCAGCGCCTGATGATTGATTTTCTCCCGCAGGGGGCGAAACCGGTTGGCAAAGAGCTTCATAGAACCAAGGGGAAGTTTGTTTTTAATGGGAAAAATCTGCAAAACCATGTCTATGACCCAGATAACCCACAAAATATGCAGTGGGGAGAACCTGTTCCAGAAATTACCGCCATTTAGCACTTCAAAACTCTCCGGATGGGTAAAGCATAGGATTGCACAGATAACGAGGATCAGACAGCGGCCAATTAACCGCCCAAAGTAACGCTTTCTTGTAAGTGACATATACTTCCTCTTTTCCATAATAGGCCTAATAACAGAATATACCGAAATAGTATACACTAAATGTAAACGGAAAGCAAACAGGATGTAAATTATTTACAGAATTTTGGAAAGAATGTAGGTTTTTTTGAGTTTGCCGGGCAGGTATTGAATTTCCCTCGCAAGCGTGTTAAAATGAGCACGAATAAATTTGGACCCAAGGAATTGTATTGCGGCGCGCATCAGGCAGGACAAAGGGAGAGTAATCTGCCTAAAAACAGAATTTGATTTGTTTGCTCCTTTAATATGCAAGGGCAGCAATTTAGGAAGTGGTAGTGTGACCGAAAAAACTTATGAACTGCTGCAAGGCTATATGCTGCGCAGTATGTCTGACAGCGCCCACGATCAGGAGCATGTATACCGGGTGCTGTATAACGCGCTGGAGATTGCCCGGGATGAGAACAATGTGGACTATGATGTGCTCATTGCCACCTGCCTGCTCCACGATGTGGGAAGGCGGGAGCAACTGGAAAATTCGAGTCTTTGCCATGCGGAAGTGGGGAGCCGGAAAGCCTGTGAGTTTCTTCTGGAAAACGGCTTTTCTCCCGCTTTTGCCAACAGGGTGGCAGAGTGCATCCTGACCCACAGGTTCCGCAGGAATGATCCGCCCAAAAGCATTGAGGCAAAGATCCTGTTTGACGCGGATAAACTGGATGTGACTGGGGCCATGGGAATTGCCCGTACTCTGGTATACCGGGGGACGGTGTCAGAGCCGCTGTATTTGGTGTTGCCGGACGGACGGATATCCACAGGAGAGGATGATCCCGTGCACACCTTTTTCCGGGAGTATAAGTTCAAGCTGGAAGGACTTTATGACCGCTTTTATACAGAAACCGGCAGACGCATGGCCGCATCCCGTCAGAAGGCGGCTCAGGACTTTTACAAAAGCCTGTACGAGGAGGCAAGCGGCGCGTATGAAAGCGGCCATGTCTGCTTAGAGAGCCTACTGGAGGAAAACGGTTAATTTTTGGGGAGGCGGGGGAGTGCACCCTGTTTGTTGAGAACCCTATTTTACAGAAAGGTATTTATTATGTTGGAAGTATTTCTGCTCACGCTCAGCAAAGCGGGACTTCTGCTGCTGTTTATTGCTATTGGTTATATTTTGCGGCGGCATCATGACCTGCCGGATCAGGCGGGAAAGGTGCTGTCCAGCCTGCTTACCAGAATCGTTTGCCCGGCTTATACCATATACAATCTCTATGAAAATTTAAGCATGGATGTACTTGGGGAGAAACTGCTGCTGTTTGTAGCGGGCAGTGTGTTTTGTGTGGTTGCGATTCTGTTTGCAAATGTGCTGGCAAGACCCTTTGCCCGCAATCCCGTTGAAAAAAGTTCCCTGATATATGCTTTTTCTATTCCAAATTATGGATACTTTGGGTATCCCATTGCGGAGGGTGTATTTGGGTCTGCGTTTCTGGCGGATACGATCATTTTCGCGGTACCCCTGTCCTTGGTGACATCTACTTATGGATACTCTCTGTTTAGGACAGATCATAAGGCACGTTTCAGAGAGGTGCTGTTTTCACCCTTGGTTGTAAGTGTTTTGCTGGGATTGATTGCCGGACTTTCCGGTGTGACGCTGCCTTCCTTTATGACAGATGGACTTAAGAGTCTGGGCGATTGCATGAGCCCCTGTTCTATGATTCTGGCAGGCTTTATGATGGGAAAATACTCTCTCAAGGAGTTGGTCAGCGGTGTTCGGCCGTACATACTGTCAGCTGTTCGACTGATTGGAATTCCCTTGGTGTATTTGGTGGTGCTCCTGCTGCTGGGAATCAGAGGCCAGTATTTTATGCTGATCATGTTGGTGGGCTGTTTGCCGCTGGGGCTGAATCTTGTGGTGTTCCCGGAGAGTATGGGCCATGAAAAACAGGCCAGCGAGAATGGCAAGCTGTGTTTTCTGTCCTATTTGATGGCGTTGGTGACATTGCCGGTTGCCATTGCCCTGTGCTCCGCAATCGCTTGGTGATGGGCGTGCGGCGCAGGCGTGGACAGCTGCGGTTTGCAGGAAGGAGAGCGTTTTATGGAAAATGATCTGAAGGCTGTTGGATGTTCCTGCGGCAGGGAGCACATTGCCTGCGTAGATGAGGTTCTGGTTGGAAAGGGTGTTATGGGGCATATCCCGGCGCTTCTGGAGAAGTACGGTTCCCGGCGGCCTTTTCTGCTGGCGGATATCAATACATGGAAAGCAGCCGGTGCGGCGCTAGGGGAGCTTTTGGAGCAAAAAAAAATCTCCTTTGGCAGCTATGTATTCCCTCAGCAGCGCTTAGAGCCGGACGAGAAGGCAGTGGGCAGCGCGGTAATGCACTACGACAACACCTGCGACCTGATTATTGGTATCGGTTCCGGCGTGATCAATGATATTGGCAAGATACTCAGCAGTATTACAGGACATAAGTACATCATTCTGGCTACTGCTCCATCCATGGACGGTTATGCCAGCGGAACCTCGTCCATGGCGATGGACGGAGTAAAGGTATCGCTGAACAGCCGGTGCGCGGATGTGATCGTGGGGGATACCGACATTCTGTGTAAAGCGCCTGGGCATATGCTTAGCGCAGGCTTGGGAGATATGCTGGCAAAGTATGTGAGCATTGCCGAGTGGCGCATTGCCCACCTGATTACCGGAGAATACTACTGTGAGGAAGTGGCGAAGCTGATCCGGCGGGCGGTGAAAGCCTGTACGGACAATGCTCAGGCACTGCTGCGCCGGGAACCAGAAGCGGTGGAGGCTGTGTTCCGGGGCTTGGTGATTGGCGGTATGGCCATGGCCTATGCCGGAGTTTCCCGGCCTGCTTCCGGTGTGGAGCATTACTTCTCCCATGTGTGGGATATGCGGGCGCTGGAATTTGGCCTGGAGGCTCAATCCCATGGCATCCAGTGCGCCACTGCTACCTGTGTGGCGGTAAAACTCTATGAGCGGATAAAGAACATCACTCTGGATTGGGAAAAGGCGCATGAATATGTGGAAAGCTTTGACTATAACGATTGGAGCAGGCAGCTGAAGGAATTTTTAGGAACCAGCGCTGATGCGATGATCGCCCTGGAAATCAAAGAAGGAAAATACCGCAAGGATACCCACCGGGCCCGGTTTGACCGCATCCGGGAAAATTGGGAAGAAATCCTGGAAATTCTCCATCAGGAACTTCCGGAGGCGGAGGAAATCGGCAAGCTTTTGGATGTGCTGAAGATCCCAAGAGATCCGGCATCCTTTGGTGTCGATACCCAGTGTCTGCGGCAGACCTTCCGGGCTACCAAGGACATCCGGGATAAGTATGTGCTGTCCCGCCTTGCCTGGGATTTGGGTGTGCTGGAGGAATTGTGCCAGAGTATATAGCATCACTGGATATATACAGATCCCCCACATTTTGTGGGGGATTTTGCCATATTCGGATAGTGAAGATGGGAAAAATCCAATGAATTTATATAAACTATGAACTTTTCTCCGGAACACTTGACAGGCAGGAAAAATGTTGCTATAATCCATCGCGGAAAGGGAGTAGTCGGCGCGTAACGCGGGACCCGGTCAACATTCGAAAGCGTTGCTTTCTGGCCCGGTCTTAAATGACGAGACTTAGGATGCCGTTGCTCAGAGACACCTTCTGCGCCGGTACTTGCGTGGGAGGGATTTTTTTGGGCTTCTTGGAATTGCTGCTTCTGGCGGTAGGGCTCAGCATGGACGCGTTCGCGGTATCCGTGTGTAAGGGCCTGTCCATGGAAAAAGCCGGCCTTAAGCATGGCGTAATTTGCGGGGCATGGTTTGGCGGTTTTCAGGCGCTTATGCCGCTGGCAGGATTCCTCCTTGGCTCCATGTTTGCCGGTGTGATCGAAGCCTTTGACCATTGGGTGGCTTTTGGGTTGCTGGCAGTGATCGGTATCAATATGCTCAAGGAGGCCTTTTCCAAGGAAGAGGACGAGCATTGCGCCGACATGTGCTGCAAGACTATGTTTGTCATGGCTGTTGCCACCAGTATCGACGCTTTGGCGGTGGGTATTTCTCTGGCAATGGCAGGGGATGTGAACATTTTCGTTGCTGTGGCGCTAATCGGCGTGATTACCTTCTGCCTGTCCGCTTTCGGTGTGAAGGTAGGCAGTGTGTTTGGTAACCGTTTTGAGAAAAAAGCGCAAATTGCCGGTGGCGTGATTTTAATTCTGCTGGGTGTAAAAATCCTGCTGGAGCATTTGGGTGTTTTGGTATGATGAAACGGACAAAAACCCGGATGGGCCTTTGCGTTACGCTTTTGTGTTTGCTTCTGGCGTTTATTTGGGGAAATTCCCTTCTTCCAAGGGAGCACTCTGCCGCACTTAGCCAGTGGGTCAAGGAATTCTTGCGGGAACTGCTGGGCTTAGAAGGAAGCGGATCTTCCACTGGCCACGGCCTGCTGCGAAAGGCAGCCCATTTTGCGGAATTTGCTTGCCTGGGCATGTGTCTGCAGTGGCTCCACGCTATGCTGGGGAAGAAAGTACATAACGGTATTCTCTGGGGATTTTTGGTGGCCTGCGCGGATGAAACCATTCAAAAATTTGTCCCTGACCGCGGGCCGGCCTTTACGGATGTGCTGATTGACACTGCCGGTGTGGCGGTAGGTATAGGTTTGCTGTTTTTGGTGTATACCATTTACAATAAAAATAAACAAAAATCATATATTGGAGGAAATGTACAATGAAAAAACTGATGGCACTGCTACTGGCAGCAGCTATGGTTCTGACAATTGCAGCCTGCGGCGGCAGCGGCAGCGCAGCAACTCTGGAAGGCACCATGGAAGAAAACGCAATGAAGATTATTGAGCAAAACCCCGTGGAGTTTATGGGCGGCGTCATTCCCGTGGACCTGACCGATACCTCTGAGGACGGCCTGTGGGCAGTGGAGTACAACACCGGTCTGAAGAATGGCGAAAAGCTCACTGACATTGCTGTGTATGAGCCTATGATGGGTTCCATGGCATTTTCTCTGGTTCTGGTTCGTGTGGCTGATGCAAAGGATGCGGAAGCTGTTGCGAAGGAAATGTCCGATAACATCAACACCCGCAAGTGGATCTGCGTGGAAGCCGACGAAAAGCTGGCAGCAGGCTACGGTGATGTTGTGATGCTGATCATGCTGAATTCCGAGCTGGGTCTGACCGCGCAGTCCTTTGTGGACGCTTTCAAGACCGTTTGCGGCGGCGAACTGGACTTTACTATTTAACGAAACCGGAAAAAGCAGCAAACTTTGTTTGCTGCTTTTTTAGTTGTAGTACAGAAAACTATGTGCTATATTTACAGTATCTAAATATTATGGAGGAACAGATATGCTGTTTTCCAGTATTCCTTTCTTATATTACTTTCTGCCCATTGTACTGGCGGTCTATTTTCTGGTGCCCAAGGGCCTGAAAAACGGCGTTTTGCTGGTGTCAAGCCTGATTTTTTATGCCTGGGGTGAGCCGAAATATGTGTTGCTGATGATCCTGTCCATTGCCCTGTTTTATCTTTGCGGCCTTGCTATGGGGAAAAGCGAAAAGAGAAAAAAACTCTGGGTGGCGGTATCAGTGGCTATCAGCATCGGCCTTTTGGCGGTATTCAAATATGCCGATTTCTTCATCGACAGCTTCAATGCTGCCACAGGGCTGAGCATCCCGTTTCTGCGGCTGGCGCTGCCCATCGGTATCAGCTTTTATACCTTCCAGGGTTTGAGCTATACCATCGATGTATACCGGGGTGAAGTGCCGGTACAGAAGAATATTGTCACCTTTGGCGCTTACATTACCCTGTTCCCTCAGCTGATTGCCGGACCTATTGTCCGCTACGGAGATGTGGTGCGGGAGCTGGAGAGCCGTACCCACAGCCGGGAGGAAATCTGTAAGGGAATCCGCCGGTTCTTGATTGGCCTTTCCAAGAAGATCTTGCTGGCGGACAGTTTTGCGCTGCTGATGAAACTATTCCGGGAGTCCCAGCAACCGTCGGTGCTGTTTTACTGGATGTACGCGGTTGCCTTTATGCTGAATATCTACTTTGATTTTTCCGGCTACTCGGATATGGCCATAGGCCTTGGCAGGATGATGGGCTTCCACTTCATTGAGAATTTTGACTACCCCTATATGTCCAAGAGTATTACGGAATTCTGGCGGCGCTGGCATATGAGCCTGGGCAGTTGGTTCCGGGATTACGTGTATATTCCCATGGGCGGCAACCGGGTGAAAAAGTCCCGGTGGTTCTTAAACATCATGACAGTGTGGCTGCTTACAGGCCTGTGGCATGGCGCGGCATGGAATTTTGCCCTGTGGGGTGTGATGTTTGGCGTTCTGCTGATGATCGAAAAGGGCTGCCCCACACTGCAAAAGCTGCCGGGGGTGCTGAGGCATGGATATGTGCTGTTTGTGGTGCTGCTGAGCTTTGTTCTGTTTAACGGAGAAAGCATAGCCCAGGTGGGTCAGGACCTTTCCGGTATGTTTGGGCTTTTGGACTTGCCTGCTGTGACGGACCAGACGCTCTATTACCTGCGCAGCTACGGCCTTTTGTTCTGCGCCGGCTTTATAGGAGCCACACCTGTGGTACGCAACTGGGGCAGACGGCTGGAGAATACACCCATCGGAGCGGTACTGGAGCCTGTAATGCTGGCGCTGCTTCTGCTGCTGTGTACGGCCTATATGGTGGATGGCTCCTTCAGCCCGTTCCTGTATTTCCGTTTCTAAGGAGGTGGCGTGATGAATCAGAAAATCAGAAATGTAGGGATTGCCGCACTGGTTGTGCTGTGGATTGTGCTGACAGCCGCGGCTTGGTTCGTACCGGAGAAAGATATTTCCGCATCGGAACGCCGCCCACTGGCGCAAATGCCGGAGCTTAGCTGGAAAGACTTTATCGGCGGCCGGTTTGCTTCCCAGGTAGAGGACGCGGCCACAGATCAGTTCCCCCTCAGGGATACCTTCCGCAGCATGAAGGCGCTTTTCAGCAAGTATGTGCTGAACCAGAAAGACAACAACGGAATTTATCTGGCAGACGGACATGCGGCAAAGCAGGAATACCCCCTGAACCAGTCCTCTGTGGACTATGCGCTGAATAAATTCAACTACCTCTATGAAACCTATTTGAAAGACAGCAATGTGGTCATGGCGGTGGTGCCTGATAAGGGGTACTATCTGGCAGAGCAAAACGGCTACCTGACCATGGACTATGAAAGCCTGTTTGACCAAATCCGGCTGGGAATGCCTTGGGCGCAGCATGTTGACCTGACAGGTGCGCTGTCTGTTTCCGATTACTACCGCACAGATACCCACTGGAAGCAGGAAAACCTGCTCCCGGCAGCGAAGCTTTTGACGGATGCATTGGGTGTGGCAGCACCGAAACAGGAGGACTATGCCCCTGCTGCTGTGGATGTGCCGTTCTACGGGGTGTATTACGGGCAGGCTGCGCTGCCTATGGACCCGGAGGAAATCACAGTGATGAACAGCCAGCTTTTGCAAGGCTGCCGTGTGTACAATCACGAGACCGGCAAGTATACTCAGGTCTACGACTTGGAAAAGAAAACCTCTCAGGACCTCTATGACATATATCTGTCCGGCGCGCAGGCACTGCTGACCATCGAAAACCCCGCAGGTCAGGAGGGCAGGGAACTGGTTGTTTTCCGGGATTCCTTTGGCAGCAGCATGGTACCGCTGCTGGTGGAGGATTACGCCAAGGTAACACTGGTGGATCTTCGCTATATCAAAGCGGAGCTGCTGGGTAATTTCCTTGAGTTCCACGGTCAGGATGTGCTGATGCTGTACAGCACCCTAATCCTGAACAGCAGTATGAGCCTCAAATAGTTTGTATTACAGCAAAACCCTCCGGTCAAAGACCGGAGGATTTTGTTTGGTATAGGATTATTTTTCTGTTGTGAGGCTGCGCATCCAGCTGCCCCGCTTGTAAAATGCCCTGTCGCCAATGTGTTTTTACAGCATAGTTACTTCAGTTGCTCCTGATTACGCAGCAAGAAGGAATTCAGCATTTTCCCAGCAACCTGATATAGAACTCCACAGACCGGTACAGACAATCCAAACGGATTCGCTCGTTATTTCCGTGAATGGTCTTGCGTTCCTCGCTGGTCAAATCCATGGCGGAAAAACGGTACACATGGTCGCTAATAGAGCCGTAGTGCCGGGAGTCAGAGCATTGCACCATCAGGTAGGGGGTGACAATGCAGCCATCCCACACTTCCGCTACGGAGGTTGCCACTTTTTCCCAAGCGGCGCAGCCGGTCTTGGAAATGGGGCTGGGTTCTGAACTTTCCAGAACGGACACTTCCACACCGGTGGAGGCCACGGTTTTCTTCAAATAAGCGGTGGCGCTTGCCACGGTGTCTGCCGGGTTCAGCCGCATGTTGGAAACCAGGGTGGCTGTGGCGGGGATCACATTCCGCGCGCTGCTGCCCTGCATCTGGGTAAAGGCGGTGGTGGTGCGAACCAGCGCGTTCAGTTCTCCTCCGCTTATGCGGCAAATCAGATCCAGCACAGGCTTGAAGCACCAGAGATTCGCGAAAATAACTTTGTAAAGGAAGGTAGAGTGCCGGCCCAAGGTGTCAAACATTTGGGCAACGGGAGGTGTAATGTGCATTTTGAAGGGACTCGCAATGATCTTGCGGCAGGCGTTAGCCAGACTGGTAACAGGGGTTTTCACTGGGGGCGCAGAGGCGTGTCCGCCGCCGGAATGGGCGGTGTAGCACACGTTCATCATGCCTTTTTCCGCAATACCAACCATACCACAGGGGGCTTTCACGCCGGGGAATACGTTTTCCACCACAGCGCCGCCCTCATCAACCACCAAAGCGGGGGTAATGCCGTTTTCTTTGAAATAATTTACGATATTGACCGCGCCTTTTCCGTTGATTTCCTCGCCGCCGGAGAAGGCAAAATAAATGTCATTTTCCGGGGTGAAGCCGGTGCTGATCAGATAGTCCGCGGCAGACAGGCAGCCGTTCATGGTCACCTTGGTATCCAGAGTGCCCCGCCCCCACAGCACACCGTCCTCCAGAATACCGGCAAAGGGAGGCTTTTCCCAAAGCTCTTCCTCCACGGGCACCACATCATAGTGGGCCATCATGACAGAGGGGGCAGCGCTGCTTTTGCCGGACCAATGCAGCAGCAAGGCCCTGTCCGGCAAGTACCGCACCTGACAGGTACTCCACACATTGGGGTAAAGGGTGGGAAGCAGGTCCAGAAGTTTCTGAAATTCTCCGTCATCCTCCAAAGAGGGATCGTTATAGGAGATGGTTTTGCACTGTACCAGCTTTTGCAGGCTGGCAACAGCCTTGTCTTTGTCAAAATCTACAGGCTCTGCGGCAGCCCTGTTTTGCTGTTTAGGGTTGAACATAGCCGCGCGGAGAATAATAACCGCAAAAAACAGGATCAGCACCGCGCCAATGATGTAACCAGCCATTACAGAATCCCCCTCTTATACAGAATACGGGAAACCACGATGGTGAATACGGCGCTTACAGGAACCATAATACCCACCGTGCCGGAGTTCAGCGCGGGGATGAAGATAAACAGCGCCAGCATTAAAATGACAGGAGCGACGGCGATCTTCCAGTTTTTGGACACAAAAGCCACACCCAGTCCGCCGAACAGGGCGGGCAGGATCTGCTCAAAGGCGGGCTGAAGTACTGGGGCACTGAGAACAGGGGTCAGAGGGACGATGGCGATCACACCCACTACGATGATCAGAGTGGTGACAATGCTGGAGGTGGCGATGGCAATGGTGGAGATAACCTCACCCTCCTCACTGCTGGCGCTGACCTCGTTCTGCTCCAGAGCGTTCAGGGCGCAGGGGAGCTTTAAATTGGAAATATTGCCGGTGACAAAGCTTAAGTAAGAACCGCCTGCGCCCAGCATGGGAACATAGGTAACGGTTTCAATCACACCTACCACCCAGTACATGGGAGCGGTGGCAATCAGACCCAGTAAAAGGGCCTGCCAGTCGGGCATTACCCCGAAGATAATGGCCACAGCTGCCGGGAACAGGAACAGCAGTACCATAACGCTAAGATTCCAGACGGTGCCGTCACGGTGAACAGATTCCATATAGGAAAGCTTCTTTTTCATATCAGGTTACCTCCATTCCCAGAAGTCTTGTCAGAGGAATAGCAGCTGCCATGCCGGCAATCAGGCTGATGGGCAGGGCATACTCACTGAGCCACTTCAGTTTGGGCTTACGCATGAGCAGTCCGCACACCACCATCACCAGGGCGGAGACGATCATGGTACATACAGGAACCAGACCGGAGGTGGCAGTGTACCGCACAGGAACCTGCACCTTTTCTCCGTTCTCCAGAAACTGGCTTACAGTCACTGTGACGTGACCGCTGGCATCCGCAGTCCACAGGCGGGAAACGTCGCAGAATACAAAACCAAGGAAAGCGGAAATCATGCCGATAAACAGGGAATTTTGGAAGATGTCTGCCCATTTGGCATCCCGGTTGCTCAGGCTGGACATGCCGTTTTGCAGCTTTTTGCCAATGGCAGGCACCAGCCAAATGCCCACCATAATGCTGATGGTCATCACCAGCAGAACGTTCACATACTGTTGCGCTGTCAGAGGACTGTTAGAACCCAGAGACTGGCCCATGGAACTTAAGGCGTTGTTGGCGGCGATGGTTTCGTAGCTCATAGAGCCAACCACGCTCAACCGAAGCCAAGGCAGGGGAAGTCCCAGCTTCTTGCTCAGGGTTATGACGCTGATGACGATGGCAACTGCCGGGGCGATGGTGAAGATGGCCGCTGTTTTCATGGTTTTACGAATCTTGACCTGATCCATACCCAGTTCCTTACTGCGGCGAAGGGCCTTGAAAAGGAAGAAAACAGACTGGGCCAGAACCACCGCCACAAGGACACCGGCGATAATATAAAGCAGGGGATGGTTAACATGGAATTGCATAAAGTCACCTCCATTTTTTCTACACATGTATTGTAGCACGAAGGACTTACCAAAACAAGACAAAATACACCCCTCCGGGGTACAATATGGCATACATGCCCTATCGCACCCACAGAGGGGAAAACTCAGCGGTTGAAAGCGATGTCTTTTATCACCTCGCCGGCAATCATCAAACCGGCTGCGGCGGGGACGAAAGCAACAGAACCCGGCAGGGCGTTGCGGCCCTGGGGCAGTTCCTGCCAAATGGGGTCATCCGGCGGAATCTGGGGGAAAATTGGATCCTCTGTGGAATAGAGAACCTTCAGCTTCCGGATACCACGCTTCCTGCACTCCTTACGCATAATTCGGGCAAGGGGGCATACAGAGGTTTCGTGGATGTCCCCAATGCGGAAGGCGGTGGGGTCCAGCTTGTTTCCGGTACCCATGGAGCTGATAATGGGCACTCCGGCGCTCTGCGCCGCTGTGATCAGCGCCAGCTTGCAGGTCACCGTATCAATGGCGTCCACCACATAGCTGTACCTGGAAAAATCGAATTCCGCCAAAGAGTCCGGACCGAAAAACTGGGTGCGGGCAGTAACGGCAATCTCCGAATCGATAGACCGTACCCGGGCCGTGGCAGTCTCTGCCTTGGAACAACCCACAGTGTCCCGGGTGGCCAGAATCTGCCGGTTCAGATTGGACAGGCTGATGGTATCGTGATCCACCAGTTCCAGAGCGCCGATGCCGCTGCGGGCGAGGGCTTCCACCACATAGCCCCCCACACCTCCAAGTCCGAATACGGCAACGGTTGCGTTTTTTAGATTTTCCATACCGTCGCTGCCCAGCAGCAGCCGGGTGCGGGAATAAGCATCCATGGCAAACTCCTTGTAAATGTAATATTGGTATCCTAACACGAAAAACAGGATGTGTCAAACGCCGAAAAATATCTGTTGATTTTTTAGGAAAATTCTTCTATGCTTTATACATGTGTTATATACCTGCCGCTGGTCTGGGCCGGGGCAGGCAAATGGAAAAGGAGGGTTTTTGTGAAGAAAGGAATCCTGTGGAAGCTGTTTGCTTCCTTTTTTAAAATTGGCGCCTTTACCTTTGGTGGCGGCCTTGCTATGATTCCGCTGATTCAGCGGGAGGCAGTAGAGAAACAGGGCTGGGTCACAGATGAGGACATTCTGGAGATTGTGGCCATTGCCGAATCTACCCCGGGGCCTATTGCCATCAACGCGGCCACCTTTGTGGGCTACCGTGCTGCCGGCGTCTGGGGATCTGCCTGCGCCACCTTTGGTACGGTGCTGCCGTCCTTTGTGATTATTTTGCTCATTTCCGCCGTCTTGCGCCAGTTCCAGAATCTTCCCGTGGTGCAGTACGCCTTTTGGGGCATCCGGGCGGGCGTTGTGGCGCTGCTGATTAAGTCCCTTGTTACCATGTATAAGAAAAGCCCCAAGGGATGGCCTGCCTATGTGTGCATGGGGGCGGCCTTTGTACTGACAGCTGTGGTGGATGTGCACATTCTGGTGGTTATTATTGGCTGCGGACTGTTTGGTTATCTCACTGCCACGCTGATTGGAAGGAGGGCCGGGAAATGATTTATTTGGAGCTGTTTGTTACCTTTCTGAT
Source organism: Faecousia sp. (assembly GCA_045538415.1). Lineage (GTDB taxonomy): Bacteria > Bacillota > Clostridia > Oscillospirales > Oscillospiraceae > Faecousia. The sequence continues at coordinate 17,120 of JAZSRI010000139.1, forward strand.
GATCGGTGCTTTTACCTTTGGCGGCGGCTATGCTATGCTGCCCCTGATCCAGAAGGAGGTTGCTGCCAAGGGCTGGGTGGACAGCGCCGCTCTGGTGGACTTTGTGGCGGTCAGCGAATCCACCCCCGGGCCTTTCGCTATCAATATGGCTACCTACGTAGGCTCGGAGGTAGGCGGCTTTTTTGGGGCGGTTTGCGCCACGTTGGGCGTTGTGGTGCCCAGTTTTGTAATTATTTTAATTGTTGCCAAGTGCTATGATAAGTTCCGGCAGAGCAAAGCGGTCAAGGGCTGCATGTCCGGGCTGAAGCCCGCTGTGGTAGGCCTGATTGGCGGCGCTATCCTTTCTGTGGGAGCTACGGTGTTTTTTCCTCAGGGTGTTTCTCTGGCGGTATTCACCGAACTGCCGTTTTATCTGGCAGCGGCCATCTGCGGCGCTATGCTGGTGCTGGCGTTTAAGAAGGTGCATCCTATTGTGATTATCTGCATCTGCGCGGTACTGGGCATTGCCTTTGGTTATTTAGGATTTCTGTAAAGAAGATCCGGAGCTTCCTGCTCCGGATCTTCAGCTTTGTTATACATACTTCTGGGTAATTACATCCACAACGCCCCGGGTGGTAAGCCGCAGGGTGGGGATCACAGGCAGTGCCATGAAGGAAAGAGTCATAAACGGGTCGATCTTTGGGTTAATACCTAAGGTATAAGCGGTTTGCTTGGCCTTTTCCAGCTGGGCATTTACCTCCGGCAGACTCTGCTGGCTCATAAGTCCGGCGATCTCCAGTTTCAATTCTGCCAGCACCTGCCCGTCCTTTACCACCACGATACCGCCATGGTTCTCGGCAATCCGGTTGGCGGCAAGCGCCATATCCTCGTCGGTGCAGCCTACACAGATGATATTGTGGCTGTCGTGGGATACGGAGGTTGCCACCGCACCGGCGGTCAGACCGTATCCGTTCAGGTAACCGATGCCGATGTGACCGGTATGCTTGTGACGCTCAATCACAGCCATTTTCAGAATATCCCGGGTCACATCCACACCATCAGCATAGCCCCGGTCCTCTGTGATGATCTGCCCGTCCACCATGCCGATAACCGCTTTACGCCGTGTTTCCACAAAGTCCTTGGCGGTGAGGGTGGGCAGGTGGAAGGTATCATGGGCTTTCTGCACCAGATGTTCCGGGATCTGAGGGGCAGAGAAGGGAGCAACCTGGTCGTCCCCGTAGACCAGCTCGCCTTTTTTGTAGACTGTGAGCACATTGAAGTCTGTAAGGTTGTCCACTACGGCAAAGTCGGCAAGGTAACCGGGGGCAATGGCGCCCCGGTTATTCAGCAGGAAGTATCTGGCAGCGTGCAGGCAGGCTACCTGCACCACCTGTATGGGGTCAGCACCCAGAGCGACGGCTTTGCGGCAGATATAGTCAATGTGGCCTTTTTCCAGAAGATCACTGGGGTGCTTGTCATCGGTGCAGAACATGCAGCGGTCAAAGTGTTTCTCGGACTTTACAAGGTCAATGAGCGCCTCCAGATTCCGGGCGGCAGTACCTTCCCGGATCATAATAAACTGTCCCCTGCGCAGCTTCAGCAGAGCGTCCTCCAGATCCGCGCATTCATGGTCCGAGTAGACACCTGCGGAAATATAGGCGTTCAGATCCTTGCCGGTTAGGCCGGGAGCGTGACCGTCAATTTTCTTATGGTGGGCCTGGGACGCAACTATTTTCGATACGGTGCTGCTGTCGGCGGCCAGAATGCCGGGGAAGTTCATCATTTCCGCAAGACCCTGTACTCTGGGATGGTCAAAGAAGCTGTCCACATCCCGGTAATCCAGATTGGCACCGCTCTCATCCAGCGCGGAGGCGGGGACGCAGGAGGGAATCATGAACCGCACATCCACAGGCAGGTCTTCTGTGGCGCAGAGCATGTAGTCAATGCCGTCAGTGCCCATTACATTGGTGATTTCATGGGGGTCGGTGATGACGGTGGTAGTGCCGTGAGGCAGTACCGCCCGGGCAAATTCAGCGGGACTTTCCAAACTGGATTCCAGATGAATGTGAGAGTCAATAAAACCGGGACAAACAATTTTTCCGGTCATATCCGCCTCGGCCACACCGTCATACTGTCCCAAACCCACAATCAGACCGTGGGTAACGGCAATGTCCTCGGTCACCAGTTCTCCGGAAAATACGTTTACATAGGTGGCGTTTTTCAGCACAAGATCTGCCTTTTTGCGGCCGGCGGCCACATCAATAATCTGCTGCTTTTTGATCAGCTTCCGGCTGATTTTGCCGGACCAGGTCTCGTTATATGCCATTATTTCGACCTCCTAAGTCGCTTTTTTCTATGATATCATAGGGGGAATCTCTTGTAAAACCAAAAAACTTAAGAAAATTTTGTAGAATTTACCGATACACGGGGATACATGGCAGGAAACAGTGGTTGCAAAGTGGGCTATTCTTGTTATAATAATGTATAACCCCCTTGGAAAGGTTTTTATTATGAAAAAGAAGCGGTTCACACAAAAAAGAAAATTTCAGATGAGCCCTACCCGGATCATCGCCATTGTGTTCGCGGTGATGATTCTTGTGGGTACGCTGCTGCTGTCGCTTCCTATTGCTTCCCGCAGCGGACAGTCCTGCGGCATCCGTCCGGCGCTGTTCACCGCCACCTCCGCTACTTGCGTCACAGGCTTGGTACTCTTTGACACATGGACCCAATGGAGTGGCTTTGGCCAGGTGGTGATCATCACCCTGATCGAATTGGGCGGCCTTGGTTTTATGTCAGCGGCAGCTATTGTGGTGTTCCTGCTGCGAAAAAAGGTAGGTCTCAAGCAGCGGCTGCTGATGGCGCAGGCACTGAGCCTGAATGACATGCAGGGTGTGGTACACCTGCAGAAAACCGTTCTCTTTGGAAGTCTTGCCATACAGGGCGTGGGCGCGCTGGTTCTGACACTACGGTTTTTGCCTCAATGGGGGCTGCGGCAGTCTCTTATCTGGGGCGTCTTTCATGCGGTCTCTGCTTTCTGTAACGCCGGCTTTGATATTTTTGGTTCCTTTGCTCCCGGGATGAGTGTGATACCATTCAATAATGACCCGGTGGTGTGTACAACCCTTATGTGCATGGTGGTAGTTGGAGGGTTGGGATTCTTCGTGTGGGAGGAATTGGTCAGGGTACGCAGTTTTCAAAAGTGCAGTGTCTATACCAAACTGGTGCTGCTGACCACTGCGGGGCTGATTACCACAGGATTTGTTCTGTTCCTCGCCTTAGAGTGGAACAATCCCGGAACTCTTGGACCTATGAGTGTAGGACAGAAGATTCTCAACGCCCTGTTTCAGTCGGTAACCCTGCGCACCGCGGGCTTTGCCTCTATTGACCAGGCGCTCCTTACAGACGGGAGTAAGGCGATATCTGTGCTATGGATGCTCATTGGTGGCTCCTCCGGTTCTACTGCCGGTGGTATTAAGACAGGTACCGTGGTAGTGATATTATTGTTCATCTGGTCCAGAGCCAGAGGAAAGAGCACAGTAAATGTGTTCAAGCATTCCATCTCTCAGGACAAGGTTCTGGACGCACTGACCATCGCCGCTATTATGCTGGGGCTTACTTTTGCAGGCACTGTGCTGGTGAGTGTCAGTTCCCAACTAAATTTTCTCGACAGCCTGTATGAGGTGAGCTCCGCCATGGCAACAGTGGGACTGACGGCGGGTGTTACCCCCAGTTTAAGTATTCCTGCCCAATATGTGATTATTCTGCTGATGTACTTCGGCAGAGTGGGCGTTTTGACCATTAGTCTGGGCTTCATGATGTCGGATAAAGCCCAGGACAGATTCCAGTATTCCTATACAAATATGTTGATTGGTTAGGTGAAGACTATGAAATCCTATATTGTGATCGGTTGCGGCCGTTTTGGTTCGGAACTTGCCAGCCGCCTGTGCCAGATGGGCTGCGAGGTACTGGCAATGGATATCAGCAGTGAGTTGGTACAGCAGGTTAGCCCCGGAGTGACCCAGGCTGTGGTGGGGGATGCCCGGGATAAGGAAGTGCTTAAAGCCCTGGGCGCAAAGGATTTTGACTGCGCCATTGTAGCCATTGGCGACAGTTTGGCGGATTCTGTGCTGGCTACCATGAACCTGAAGGAACTGGGGATTCCCTATCTTGTGTGCAAGGCCCATGATGAGACCCACCGTCAGGTGCTGTTGAAGCTGGGGGCGGATATGGTGGTGATTCCGGAGCAGGAGCATGCTCTCCGGCTTGCCAGAAATCTTTCCAATCCCAACGTGTTGGATTATATCGAACTGTCAGATGAATACGGTATTTTGGAAGTGCCCGCCCCCAAACGCTGGCATAACAAAAACTTAAGAGAATTGAATGTGCGGGCAAAGCTGGGTGTGAATATTATTGCCATTAAGCGGGAGGGAAAGATCAACGTCTCTCCTGCCGCGGAGTATGAAATTCTCCAGGGCGATATCGTGGTGGTTTTGGGGGACACGGATGCCCTGCGCACCGTGGAAAAACTGTGATGGAGCGGATCACGGCCCGGAAGAATCCTCTGCTGCAGCAGGTGAAAAAGCTGCTATCCTCCCGGAAAGAGCGGGAAGAGGCAGAACTGTTTGTGGCGGATGGGACGAAATTGCTGGCAGAAGCAGTCCGTTTCTGGGATGGCTTGGAGACGGTCATTCTCTCCGATGGAATACAGGCGCAGGTGCCGGAGGGTGTCCGTGTGGTCTGTGTGCCGGAGGATGTGATGGAATCCATTTCCCCTATGCGTACCCCCCAGGGGGCGCTGTTTGTGTGCCGTCTGCCGGAGAAGCGAGAGTTTATTCCTGTTCCCGGTATGCTGCTGCTGGACGGGATCCAAGACCCCGGTAATTTGGGCACCATATTGCGGACTGCGGATGCGCTGCAGGTGCCGGTGGTGCTGTTGGAGGGCTGCGCTGACCCATACAGCCATAAGGTGGTGCGGGCAAGCATGGGCGCGGTATTCCGCACGCCGGTGGTGCAGGCCAGTTGGCAGCAGGTAAAGCAGCACTGCCGGGATGCCCATATTCCTGTGGCGGTGACGGCGCTGAGCCCCCGGGCCCAGGACATTCGTCAGGCGCATTTGGAGAACATGGCTGTGGTGATCGGCAGCGAGGGACAGGGTGTCCGTCAGGATATCCTGGAAAGCGCCCAACAGGAGCTGATTATCCCCATGAATGAAAACTGTGAATCCCTGAATGCCGCCATTGCGGCAGCCATTGTTATGTGGCAGATGAAACGGTAAAAAAGAGGGTGGATGCATGCTGCTATACTGGATTTGGTTTGCCGAGCTTACCGGCTTGCCCCTTTGGGTGAAAACTGTCCTTTTGCGGCATTTCCATGACCCTGAGGAAATTTATTTCTGTTCTCATAAAGATCTGGCAGGAATAGAGGGGATTACAGAGGAACATATAGAGGCTCTGCGGCAAAGAGAACTGGAGTCTGCGGAAAAGATTATCGCCCAGTGCCGCAGAAAGGGAATCAGCATCCTTACGGTAAGCGACCCGACCTACCCGGAACGTCTTAAGAATATTGAGGATCCTCCGGTGGTATTGTATTATAAGGGCACATTACCCGATTGGGATGCCAGGCCTGCCATCGGTGTGGTGGGAACACGGAAATCTACAAGCTACGGTCAGCAGGTGGCTTTTGCTATGGGAAAGCAGATTGCCCAGTGCGGCGGTCTTGTGATCTCCGGTGCGGCCAGCGGGATTGATACCAAGGCAATGCAGGGCGCTCTGGAAACCGGCAAAGCCGTGGTGGGCGTGTTGGGCTGCGGTGTGGACGTGGTGTACCCCAGAAACAACCGCCGCCTGTATTCTCAAACGGAGCAGCAGGGCTGTCTGCTGTCGGAGTACCCGCCGGGAGCAGCGCCTTTGGGCTGGCATTTTCCCCGGCGCAACCGAATCATCAGCGGTATCAGCAACGGTATCGTGGTGGTGGAGGCACCGGAGAAAAGCGGTGCGTTGAATACTGCCCGGCATGCGAAAAAGCAGGGCCGGGATGTGTTTGCTGTGCCGGCAAATTTGGGGGTAGCTAATTTTGAAGGCAGCAATGCTCTTCTGGAAGAAAACGCCATTGCGGCCCTTTCCGGTTGGCGTGTGGTGCGTATGTACCGGGACCTTTATCCGGATACTGTGAGGGCTCCGGAGGGGGATATTCCCCAATTTTGGGAGATTCCGGAACAAAAGGTGGCACAAAAACCTGTTATTCCGGAGAAAATACAGAAAAAAGTCATTGACATTCCAGAAAATTCCACTTATAGTGTGTTAGATAATGACCATCCTGCTTTCACACCACAGGAGCAAGCCGTTCTTGCTCTGATGAGCAGAACACCCCAACACCCGGATGAAGTGGCAGCCAGATCCGACCTGCCTGCATCAAAGGTACAGTCCATTCTTACAAGGCTGATTGTTAGAGGGGTTCTGGTATCTCACAGCGGTGGCCGTGTATCTTTAAAATAAATCTAGCGGAGGAAATCCATGGCAGCATCCAATCTCGTTATTGTGGAGTCGCCGTCCAAGGCGAAAACCATTGGTAAATATTTAGGACCGGACTATACCGTAAAGGCCAGTATGGGTCATCTGCGTGACCTGCCCAAGAGTACTATGGGCGTGGATATTGAGGGCGGCTTTGAGCCGGAGTATATCCCTCTGGCGGCAAAGTCCGATTTGATTGCGGAACTGAAGAAAGAAGCCAAAAAGGCAAAGAATGTATACCTTGCCACTGACCCGGACCGGGAGGGTGAGGCCATTTCCTGGCATTTAAAAGAACTGCTGGGATTGCCGGATGAAAAAACTTTCCGTGTCACCTTTAACGAAATCACCCAGAAGGTGGTCAGCCAGTCCATTGCCGACCCCAGACCCATTGACCAGAGCTTGGTGGATGCCCAGCAGGCCCGCCGGGTATTGGACCGGATTGTAGGTTATCAGCTTTCTCCGCTGCTGTGGAAAAAGGTACGCCGGGGTCTGTCTGCCGGACGTGTCCAGTCTGTGGCCACCCGGCTTGTGGTGGACAGGGAAAATGAAATCCGGGCCTTTGTCCCCAAGGAGTACTGGTCTTTGGATGTAACACTGGATCTGCTGGAAAAGCCCGGCAGTTTTGTGGCCCGGTATCACGGGGATACCAAGAAGAAAGAACTGGGCAGTGAGGAGCAGGTAAGAAAGATTATCCGGGACATCACCGGCCAGATTTTTACCATTACCGCGGTGAAGCGGGCGGACAAGAAACGTACGGCAGCGCCCCCGTTTACCACTTCTACCCTGCAGCAGGAAGCATCCAGAAAGCTGAATATGACCCCCAAGCGCACCATGGCCATTGCCCAGCAGCTGTATGAAGGCGTGGATGTGGCCGGGGAGGGAACACTGGGTCTGATTACCTATATGCGTACCGACTCTCTGCGTTTGTCCGACGAAGCAATGGCGGATGCTGCCGGCTTTATCCGCTCCCGTTACGGAAAGGACTATTACTATGGCAAGCCCCATGTGTTTAAGACAAAGTCCGGCGCTCAGGATGCCCACGAAGCCATCCGGCCTACCCATGTGGAACTGGACCCGGAGCGGATTCAGGGAAGCCTGACCAAAGAACAGTACCGGCTGTATAAGCTCATCTGGAGCCGTTTTTTGGCCAGTCAGATGGCAAATGCCGTATACGATACCGTATCCATCGAGTCCCAGTGCGGCGTGCACACCTTCCGCAGCAGCCATCAGAGTGTGAAATTCAGTGGATTTTTGGCTGTGTATGAAGAAGGACGTGACGATGAGGCCGAGGTAACCGGCTCTCCGCTGCCGGAGTTGCAGGAGGGAGACCGGGCAAAGCCGGCGCAGATGAAGCCAGAGCAGCACTTCACCCAGCCTCCTGCCCGGTACACCGAGGCCACCCTGGTTAAGGCCATGGAGGAAAAGGGCGTTGGCCGTCCTTCCACCTACGCCAGCACTGTTTCTACCATTCAGGACCGGGAATATGTGAACAAGCAGGACAAGCGCTTGATGCCCACCGCTTTGGGCGAAGTGGTCACAGGACTGATGATCGAGCGGTTCAACGACATCATCGATGTGGAATTCACCGCCAACATGGAGTCTAAGCTGGATGCGGTGGAAGAGGGCAAGCAGAACTGGAAAGAGCTGCTGTCCGATTTCTACGGCGATTTCAAGCAGGAACTGGAAGAAGCAGAAGCAGCCATGGAGGGTGTCCGCCTAAAGGTGCCCGATGAGGAGACCGATGAGATCTGCGAGCTTTGCGGCCGCAAGATGGT